>NZ_JALNTY010000001.1:0-300000 GCF_023161965.1 Anaerosoma tenue | reverse complement strand
GGATCGGAAACGCTCCATCGCCTTGATCTTCTCCGCCGAGGACATCTGCCCGGTGAGCAGTCCGACACGCAGATCGGGGAAGACCTGCCGCTGGAGACGGCGAGCCTCGGTCGTGGCGGCTCGCGCCTGCGTGGCGTCGCTTTCATCGACCAGAGCGCACACGACATACGCCTGTTCGCCGCGGCCGACCGCGTCCTTGACCGACTGGTAGGCGTCCGCGCGTCCGCTCATCGGCACCACCCGCGTCGACACGTGATCCGCCGTCCGTCCTCCCGGGCGCACCCGAAGATAGGTGGTGTCGAGGTCGCCGTAGAGTGTGAGCGCAAGACTCCTCGGGATGGGCGTTGCGGTCATCACGAGGAGGTCCGGAGCGACGCCCTTGGCCCGCAGGGCGAGCCGCTGCTGCACACCGAAGCGGTGCTGCTCGTCGACCACCGCGAGAGAGAGCCGCTGGTAGACGACGTCGTTCTGGATCAGGGCGTGCGTCCCGAACACGACCGTCGTGCTCCCGTCGGCCAGGCTGGCGAGGATGCGATCGCGATCGCTGCGCTTCGTGGATCCGGTCAGCAGCGCCCAGCCGACGCCGGCGCGGTCGAGCAGCGGTCCCACCGCCCGTGAGTACTGCATGGCGAGCACCTCGGTGGGAGCCATCATGGCTGCCTGGGTGCCGGAGTCTGCGCACGCGGCGAGCGCATGTGCCGCGACCACGGTCTTCCCGGTACCCACGTCACCGAGCAGCAACCGGTTCATCGGACGTTCCGAGGCCATATCGCCGAGGATATCGCGGAGCGCACCCTTCTGGTCCCCGGTCAGCTCGAACGGCACAGCGGCCGCGAGGGCGTCGATCGCGGGACCTGCGACCTCGTGAGCGATTCCCGCGATGTCGTCCACGACCGCCTGACGACGTCTCCCCATCGTGAGCTGCACGGCGAACAGCTCGTCATACGCGAGCCGACGGCGCGCGCGATCCACGTCGTCCGGAGTCCCGGGAAAGTGGATGTCGCGTAGCGCCGTCGCTAAGGGGACGAGGGCCCTCTGCGCCCTGATGCGGGCAGGAAGGGGATCCGGGACATCACCCGCCAGCGTGAGCGCCTCCGTGACCAGGCGGCGGATCCAGTTCGTCGAGAGCCCCTCGGTTGCCCGGTGGACAGGCAGGATACGCGCTATCCCCGGACCGTCTCCATCGTCGTCCAGCCGCTCAACGAACGGACTGCGCATTTGCTTGAGTCCGTACTCGAACACCACCGTACCGGCGAATGCGACGCGCTCACCCACCCTGAACCTGCTTGCCATGTAGGGCTGGTTGAACCAGACGCCTATCAGCGCGCCAGTCCCATCGACAAGGGCGATCTCGGTGATGGACAGACGCGGCCGCGGATGTTTGACCTTGATGTCGTGGACACGTCCCACGACGGTGGCATCGACTCCCGTGGGCACCGACCGCATATCGGCCACGGTGCTGAGATCCAGATACCGGAACGGGTAGTGGCGGACCAGATCGCCGATCGAATCCACCCCGAGCTTCGCGAGCGCCTGAGTGCGCTTGGTGTCCACCATCGGCATCGAGGACACGGGACGACCGCCGGATGCGGACGCGACCGCCCGTCGGGACGGCCCTTTACGCGGGCGGCCAGCCATCGCCTATCGCGCCGCGTAGAAGGCCGCTCCGACCGCACGTGGACCGGCGTACGTGCCGATCACGGCGCCGACGGTGACATCGACGACACGCTCCCACTTCACGCCGGTGGCGTCGATCGCCGCGGCCAGCTCCTCGGCGAGTTCAGGAGCCTCCCCGTGCAGGATGCCCACCCGCACTGCGCCCTCAGCGCCCGCTTCAGCTACCGCGGCGGCGATCTCCTGGATGGCCTTCTTCGTCCCTTTGACCTTCTTGTACGGGACGATGACGCCCTCATCATCGAACATCAGCACGGGCTTGATGCTGAGCATCGAGGCCGCGAGTCCTTGGGCCTTTCCGGCGCGTCCTCCCTTGACCAGGTAGTCCAGCGTGTCGAGCGCGAAGAGTGTGCGCTCGGCGTCGGCGGCTTGCCTCGCCGCCGCCTCGACACCGTCGAGGTCCGCTCCCTCGCCGCGCGCATCCACCGCTGCCATCAGCGGAAGGGCTGCTCCGACGTTCACGGAGTGTGTGTCGACGACCCGGACGGGCACATCGACCATGCCTGCGGCCAGGTTCGCCGACTCGATGGTCCCGGATACTGCGGCGGAGAGATGCACTGAAACGATCCCGGAACAGCCTTCGGCCGCGAGGCGCCGGTAGACCCCGGCGAATTCGGCCGGCGATGGCTGTGACGTCTTGGGAAGCGTCTCCGCGACACGGAGCTTGTCGTAGAACCGCGAGGCCGCCAGGTCGATCCAGTCAAGGAACGTCTCATCCCCGAAGGTGACCTTCAGCGGAACCATCAGGACATCGTGCTCTTCGCACCATGACGGCCCGAGGTCACATGTGCTGTCACAGACGATTCCGATGCGGCTCATGAGACCTCCAGTGTGTTGTGGGTCCTACTCGATGGCCAGGAGCACCGGGTAGACCGGCTGGCCACCGCGATGCCCTTCGATCTCAAGGTCGGGGTAGCGCTCCGAGAGCGCATCGACGAGGGAGTCGAGGGAGTCGTCGTCGAGATCCTCGCCGGCCAGGACGGTGAGCGTCTCGCCATCCTCACGGATGACATCCACGACATCGCTCGCCACGCGCACGACATCATCACCGATGACCTCGATCTCGTGATCGACTATCCCGATCACCTGCCCTGTCTTGATGGCGCCGGCCTTGCCGTTGGAGTCTTTGACCGCTGTCGTGACCTCCGCCGTCCTCACGGACAGGGCGGCCTCCTTCATGGTCTCCGCGATCGAGTCAAGATCATCGGAACCGTCATAGGACAGCAGCGCAGTGAACGCTTGCGGCACGGCGGTCGTGGGCACCACGGCCACAGGACGGTCAGCCAGACCCGTGACCTGCTGTGCCGCCATGATTATATTGCGGTTGTTGGGCAGGATCACCACCGACGCCGCATCCACCCTGCCGACGGCCTCGAGAAGTTCGGCCGTGGACGGGTTCATGGTCTGGCCACCGCTGACGACCACATCGGCCCCCAGGCTCGTGAGGATCTCCGCGAGACCGTCGCCGGCGGCAACGGCGACGAAACCTACCGGCTTGGCCGGGGCGGCGTCCCGCTTCAGTCCACTGGTACGGTCCGCCGTCTGTCGGCGCATGTTGTCGACGTGTACCTCGGAGACCTCTCCAAGATGCGTGGCCCAGCCGAGGACGGCGCCAGGGTCATCCGTGTGAACGTGGATCTTGTATGTCTCCCGGTCCCCGACGACGAGCTCCGAGCCTCCCTGCGACGAGACGTACTCCTCGATGACCGAGCGGTCGGCCTCGACCCCGTGCAGAAGGAACTCCGTGCAGTAGAGGTATTCCTCGTCGTTCCAGTCATCCACGGGAACCACGCTCAGCGGCCCGGTACCGGTGGAGATGTCACGCTCCCTGAACTCATGTCCCTCAAGTGCGGCCACGAAGCCCTCCATCAGGATCGCCAGTCCGAAACCGCCTGCGTCGACGACGCCGTTCTCCTTGAGCACGGGGAGCAGCTCGGGTCCGCGACGGACCGAGTCGTACGCGGCCTGCACCACGAGGTCCAGGAACTCGTCCAGGGATGCCTCGCTCCCGACTGCGGACCGGGCAGCGGAGGACGCATCCTTCAGGACGGTGAGCATCGTCCCCTCGACCGGCTTGCGCACCGCCTGGAACGCCACCACCACGCTGCGCTCGAGAGCCGAGGCGATGGTGTCGGGGGTGAAGGCTGTGGCCGTGCCGGCGACCTCGCACAACCCGCGCAGCATCTGGCTGAGAATGACGCCCGAGTTGCCACGGGCGCCCATCAGCGAGCCGTGGGTGATGGCCGATGCGACATCCGAGACCGGAGCGTCGGCAGCGAGTTTGGCGAGATCGTTCAGCACCGCGTCCATCGTGAGCGACATGTTGGTGCCGGTATCGCCGTCAGGAACCGGGAACACGTTCAACCGGTTGACCTCTTCGACGCGCTCCTTGAGGGCTGTCGCCGCAGCCGCGAACAACTCCTGTCCGCTGATGTGTACGTCCGTCGTCATGCGCGCTCCGTCTTCTTCCGGACCTTGATGCCCTGCACATGCACACGTACGTCTGCTACCTGGACGTCGGCGTCATGCGTGAGTGCGTATCTGACCCTGTCCGAGAGGTTCCTTGAGACCTGGGTGAGGTTCGTGCCGTGCTCGACGACCACGTACAGGTCCACGATCACGCTGCGCTCATCGGTGTTGCTGATGAGAACGCCTTTGCGCAGCTTGTCCCTTGACAGGAGTTGGGCGACACCCTCACGAAGCGATGGGCTCGCCATACCGACGACCCCGTAACACTCGAGCGCGACGAAGCCGGCGATATCCGCCAACACGTCGTTCGCGATGGTGACGGTCCCGCGCAGTTCAGACGCCATGGCGTGACCTCCTTGAAGTGTCTGGTGTGTCCGCTGGACGGACGATTGCAGTAGTATAGCGAAACGCGCGACCGCACGCGCCCGGGCCTCCCCGTGACGCCCGGCGGGGCCGCCAGTGCCTCCGTGAGCGGCGCCTTTACCGGGGATGCCGCCTATGCTATCCTCGCTAGGCTTTGCCGACACCACGGCGGTACGGCCGCCTCGAAACACGAAGGACGGGACGACGATGTCCAAGGTTTGCAGCATCTGTGGCAAGCACCCGACCGCCGGGCGCAACGTGAGCCACTCTCATCGCGTGACCAACCGCATGTTCCACCCCAACGTGCAGAAGGTCTCGGCAGTCGTTGACGGCAGCGTGAAGAAGATCAACGTGTGCACGAAGTGCATCAAGGCGGGCAAGATCACCCGCGCCTAGAACGACCCACCGATCGAACGAGGGACCCGGTTCGTGCCACCTCGAAGGATGTCCGCCAGTGCGGACACCACCAGAGGGTCGAACTGGGTCCCTGCTTTGTCCTGGAGCTCCCCGAGCGCTTCGGATGTGCTGCGCGCCGTACGGTATGGCCGATCCGACGTCATGGCCACATAGGCGTCCGCAACGGCAAGGATGCGCGCACCCAGCGGGATGGCCTCCCCGCTCAACCCGTCGCCGTAACCGTGGCCGTCGAACCATTCGTGATGGTGGTACACCATCGGAACCACGCTTCTCAGTGCCGGCGCCTCTTCGAGGATCTCCGCCGCGATGTGGGGGTGCAGCTTGAGGAGCGCGCGCTCGATCGTAGTGAGCGGCCTGTCGCAGTGCCGCACGCCGTCACCCACCGACGACATACCTATGTCATGCAGGAGCGCGGCGATCCGGAGAGCGTGCTGCTGGTCGTCCGGGAGCTGGAAGACCTGTCCGAGCGCCTCGGCGTATTGCAGCACCCGCTCGGTGCCGCCTCCCGAGTACGGATCCTTCGTCTCAAGCGCGATGGCGAGCGCCTTCAGGGTCTCGAAATGGATCTCGCGTGACTCGGCCACTGCGTGAGCGTTGCGGTACGCCGTAGCGGTCTGCTTGCCCAGAAGCGCGATGGTCTCGAGGTGCGCGTCGGTGAATCCGCCAGGATACGAACGCATCCCCACGTTAAGGACACCGACGATGCCGTCGTCATCCGCAAGCGGGACGGACGCGGCCGAGCGCACGCCATGCCGCCGGGCACTGGGACTCCGCTCGGCGAGATCCTCCACCAGGAGCGGCTGCCCGCTCGCGAGGACCCACCCTGCTATACCCTCGCCTTCGCCGAGGTCGGTCTCTTGGACGACGTCATCCGGCAGGCCTCGTGACACTGCGATGCTGAGCCGCCGCGTCTCGGCGTCCGCGAGCATGATGCTGCCGGTCTGGGCCCCGCTCACGTCCATGGCGCGCGAGAGCGCGGTCTCCAGGACCTCACGTGGATCGAGGATGCGGCTGAGCTCGCGGGCCGTATCGACCAGTGAATGCGCAGTTGCGAGACGCTGGTCGGCTACGTACAGCGCGAGGGCGCCGGTGAGAGAACCGCGCAGGAGGGCGGTCCTCTCAGGCAGGGACGTCATGTCGGGCTCATCTATGGAGTGCAGGTCGATGGCCGCGACTCCGACCGTATCACCCGCCTCGAGGGGCATCGCCCAGCGCCAGGTGGTGGTCTCCTGACCCCCGATGCGCATCCGCGCCACAGGCGCATGCGTGGCGGTCATCGTGCGGAAGGAGTGGCCGACAGGATCGTCGTCCTCGAATCTGATCGGTGTCCCGGAGGGAGCGAACGGCCCGTTCGCATCGATCAACCGCAGCGTGCCCGATCGCTCGTCGGCGAGCCAGAGGTGTGCCGCCGCTACCTGTCCCGCCGATGCGGCCGCATCCTGCAGACATGCCAGGACCACCTGAGTCTCGATCGACGGGGGCACCCGCACGACCGGGACCGCGTCCTTACGCGGCGCGCGGGCGTCACGCCGGTGATCGCCCGGAGAGCGATCGCTCGCCGGTACCCTCCCGTCGCTCATCGGCGCATCGTTGTCGAAGCGGTCCCCCACACGACCTCCAGTAGGCATACCGTCGTAGGCGCGCGAAGCGCCTCTCGCCTAGACTATCGGCCGCCAGCGCCCGACACTCAAGTACGCTCTCGCGACACGGTCACCAGGAGCTGCCCGTCGTGGACCGTGACCACCTGCTCTCCCGCGGTCGCCACGTTGCTCAGACCGACTGAGGAGAGCGGGTCCAGGACGTGCCCGCTCAAGGGGTAGAGTACGCCCTCCAGCGTCACGGTCGCGCATCCGCCCAGGGCGAACACGCTGATCGTCGTCCCGGGCTGAGCCCGAAGCGAGAGTCGCCCGCCTCCGGCTTCAAGCGCGTGCATCGCCATGGACGGTTCGTCTGCGCAGCCTCGCAGGTCTGCGGAACGAAGCAGCGTGCCGAGTGCGGCGAGGGTGTGATCGATCCTGGCGGAGTACGCGGCGGTGAACGTCACGCGGCCAGCGCCGATGGCCCGCGCTTCCTCCAGGGCCAGGTCGAGGTCGCTCGCATCCTTCTCGGCCGGATAGCGTACGATCCGCGCTCCAGCGGAACGCGCTTCTTCGAGACGCGCTTCGTCCACGGAGTCGAAGTCGCCCACGCAGACGTCGGGGACGCGCCCCGCCTCAAGGCAGAGGTGCAGCCCGCGGTCCGCCGCGATCACCACATCGGCGGTCGCGATCACCGATGCGTAGTGAGTGCCCCGCCCAGGCTCAGGCGCCGCACCGACGATCAGCACATGCGGCGCAGCGGTCACCGTGGGTAGCCTCCGTAACGGCGCAGGAGCGGAGGCAGCACCGCGAACGTGACAAGCGCGCTCGCAACCGCGGAGAAGAGCACGAACGTGTTGTACGCGAGCGAGTACGCTAGCGGCGCCTGGCCGGCCTCGATCGCGTAGCTGGAGAAGAACACCAGCCCCGAGATCACGTGCGCCGCGTATCGGCCCAGCGCGCCAAGAGCGATACCAGGGACGATAGCCTGCCACGACAGTGACGCGTAGCGATCCTGGGACGCGAGCGTGGAAGCTCGGACCGCGAAGAGACCGGCGAGACCGCACAGGCCATATGCGACCGGGTAGTCGAGCAGCACCTGGATGGGATGGAAGACATACGGCTCCAGCATGAGATCGACGAGCCCGTACACCGAACCCGCGGTGATACCTACGAGCGGTCCCCTCAGAAGCGCCAGGACGAAGATCGGCAGCATGGTGAAGGACAGGCTTCCGCCTTGCGGCATCTGCCACACGCCGATCAGCCCGAGGACCGCGGACAGCGCCACGGTCAGGCCGATCTCGGCGATGGTACGTACGCGTGAATTCTGCATCAGCGACACCTCTCCAACGTGGATATGCCGCACGGGAGAGCGACGCGCGAAGGTCGCGTCGATGACGGATACGCTCCGTGGTGCTGCCCCGCATTACCGGGACAGTCGTTCGGTCGCGACATCGGTCGCCTCTCAGCCGCCGCAGCAGCTCCCGATACGGTTGGTCAGAACACTGGTGATCGTGCCACAGAGTGCGCGCGAGGCGCAAGGATCACTGCATGGCACGCAGGTACGGGTAGGGATTCACCGCCGCGCCGCCGTTGGGGTGGATCTCGAAATGGAGGTGCGGCGCACTCGCCGATGCGTTGCCCGTGCTCCCCACGTATCCGATCACCTGACCGGCGGTCACGCGCCCGGACGTGACGGCATAGCTGTCGAGGTGTGCGTAGTAGAACGCCCAGCCATTATCCGCCGTGAGCCAGATCGTCTTCCCGCCGAGGCTGTTGGACTTGGATCGCACCGTGCCGGACAGGACAGCCACGCACGGCGTGCCCGTGGACGCCATGATGTCGGTGCCCTTGTGCGTGCGCCCGCCCGACCGGGCGGCGCCCCAGGTGTCGTTGTAGTAGTTGGGCCCGCGTACCGGGAAGACCATCCCGTTGGGACCGGCCTTCGCGGTCGTCGTGCCGGTTCGCGCCTTCTCACGCGCGATCGCAGCGGCGAGTTCCTTCTTCAGCTTGTCGTACTCGGCCTGCTGCGCCTTCAGCTCACGCTCGATCCTGTCGGCTTCCTTCTTGAGCGCGGCGGCCTCTTCGGCCTGCGATTCCTCAAGAGACGCCAGCTCGGCCCGCTGGGCGTCGAGCTCCGCCCGCACTGTCTTCACGGCACCGATGATATCGGCGTCCTGCTCGCTCACGCGCTGCACGTACTCGAGACGCAGCAGCATCTCGTCGAAGTCGTCGGCCGAGAACAACACGGCCATGTAGTCGGCGCCGCCGCTGCGGTACATCTCCACGGCACGCTCGGACAGGCGCTGGTTCACCTCGGAAAGACGCGCCTCCGACTCGCCTATCTCGCGGTCCACCTCGGCCATGTCGGCCCGGGTCTGGTCGAGTTGCCAGTACGCGTCTGAGTACGCTTCGCCGGCCTTCTCCACGTCCTCTTGCAGCGCCTTGATCTGCTCCTGGAGCTTCTGTACCTCTGTGGGCTCCGCGAAGGCCACAGAGCCGAGCGCAAGGAGCACCACGAGCACCGCGGCCGTTATGACCCTGATAGAGCGACGTCCCACAAGCTCTCCAAACTCCGTCCACCTACGAACGGACATGTAGTCTACACCATGACCGGGCTCATCGCTGCCCGTACGCTTCTCCCAACCCCCGGTACAGCCCCCTGGCGACCTCATCGGCCCACCCGGGATCGTCGAACCGCGCACGATCGGAAGCGTCGCGCGGATCGCCGAGCCCCACCCGCACAGCGATGCCCGGGAACGCTTCGAGCACATCGTCCCGGATCGCGCCGGACGTGTTGACGCGTACGCCTGGCAGACGCATCGCGGCCGTCATGGACCGGGCGAGCGATGCGGCCGCCCCCTCGGGATCGTTCACCGGGTAGGACACCGTGATACCCGGACCCTTGCCGGGCGCGACATCGACGGTCACGAGGACCGCGGCGGTGGACTCCGCCGAGCGCGTGACCCGTTCACTCTGAGGCATCGCGAGGGCGGCGGAGTTCCGGGTGAGGGTCGCCTGGGCTCCTGACGCCTTGAGAAGCGCGGCAAGACGTCGCGCCACTTCCAGGGCCGGGTCCTGGCCTTCTCCCGCCTCGCCGGGGGAAGGATCCAGCAGCACCGACACCCCATCCAGCGCGAATGGAAGCAGCACGTGGGCCGGCGCCGCGGCCCCGGGCACGGTGAGGCGGACCGTGTCACCCGGGTGAAGGAGCGTCCCGGGAGAGGGGAACATCTCCAGCACTGCCGTTCCGCTGGTCTCTTGTGAGTCAGGCTTGAGTGTGACGGTGAGGCCCATCCGCTCCAGCTGGCGTGACGCATCGTCAAGGTCGACGCCCACGACATCGGGTACGGCGATGGTCTGCGTCCCCGCGGACACCACGACCTCGACCGTCGTGCCGCGGGTGACGCGCGCCCCGGCCATCGGGCGTTGTGAGAGGACGATATCCGCCGCGTGCTCCGCAGAGACCCGTGACCCGGCCAACCGGGGAACGAGATCGGCGGCCCGGATCTCCGCCAGCGCCGCCTCGGAGTCCATGCCAGTGACATCGGGCGCCTCCACGAGTCGCGACCGGTGCACCATCACACCTGCGGCGACCGCCCCTCCGATGAGCAGCACGATCACGATGCCCGCCACGATCGCGGCTTTGGGCACCAGGGACCGGCGCTTATGGGGTGTCTTCTTCACGCGAGGGAGTATAGCAACTGCCCTGCCGGTCTTGCCGCACGGGTGTGGCGCGGGTATCCTGCACTTCCGTTGGATCACGCTCTCCTGGAGGAACCATGCCCGCGTACGACTACCGCTGCACGAAGTGCGGTCTCGACTTCGAGGTGAATCGTTCGATCACCGACCGCGAGCCGGTGAGTTGCGCCTCGTGCGGATCGGACGCGAAGCGTGTGTTCAGTCCTGTCGGCGTGGTGTTCAAGGGATCCGGCTTCCACAACACCGATTACCGGACCCGTCCACAGGAGAAGGAGTCCTCCCCTTCCGGGAAGGACTCCCCCGCATGTACGTCGCAATCCTCTGGCTGCGCGGGTTGCGCCGGCGCTGACACCGGCTCGGGCTCCACCGACTAGTCTCTCCGCACCCAGAACTTCTCGGCACCCGCACGGTGCACCGTCTCGACGAAACGCACCGTGCCTGTGCTGTTCTCCATCGCGATCGAGTGCGTCCTGGACCCTTGCCCGAAGTACTTCACGCCCCGAAGAAGCTCCCCGTCGGTGACGCCTGTGGCGATGAACGCAGCCTCATCGGTGTTCACAAGGGTGTCCATCTCCAGGATCCCGTCGATATGCGGGGTACCCATCGTGATCGCACGCTGCCGCTCCTCTTCGTTCCTCCACGCGAACCGCCCCATGAAGCAGCCCCCGATGCACTTCATCGCAGCACATGCCAGCACTCCCTCTGGAGCCGCGCCGATGCCAAGATACAGGTGTATGCCGGTACCTTCGATCGCGGTCGCCACCGCACCGAACACATCGCCGTCGCTGATGAGGCGGATACGTGCTCCCGCAGCACGGACCTCGGCGATCAGGTCTCTGTGCCTGTCCCGGTCGAGGATACACACCACGAGGTCTTCCACCGGCCGCTTCAGTGCCTTGGCCACGTTGCGGATGTTCTCCGTGGGGCTGAGATCGATATGCACCGCATCAGCGGCAGCCGGACCAACGGCGACCTTGTTCATGTAGGTGTCCGGAGCGTGCAGGAGCGACCCGTTCGGCCCGAAGGCCAGCACCGCAAGCGAGTTGGGCTGACCGTACGCGGTCAGGTTGGTGCCCTCCAGCGGGTCGACCGCTATGTCGATCGGCTCGCCTCCGCAGCCGACCTTCTCGCCGATGAACAGCATCGGAGCCTCATCGCGCTCCCCCTCACCGATGACGATCGTGCCGTCCATCCCTACCTGGTTGAACGCCGTACGCATCGCCTCGACAGCGGCGTCGTCAGCCGCATGCTTGTCGCCCTTGCCCATCCAGCGGCCCGCGGCCAAAGCTGCAGCCTCGGTGACCTCGAGCATCTCGACGATCCGGGTGGTACGCATAGCGCCTCCTTCTGTTCCTGAGGTCATGAGGTGCCGCGGCGCAACACCGCGACGTAGTGTCCGTCGGGACCTCCCACCGACGGACATGACAGGAATGCACCACTCCTATCCAGGAAGGTACCCCACTCGGGAGGGACCAGTGGCGCGATCGACTCGGCGACGAGATCCTCCCCGGACCCGGCGCCCAAGAACCGCTGTACGACCGCACCGTTCTCCCGCGTTGACACGCTGCACGTAGAGTACACCACGCGGCCGCCCGGCCGGACCACGCGCCCCAGCGCCGCCAGGAGCTTCGTCTGCAGCTCAGCCATGCGTGGGATGTCTGACGGCTCGAGTCTCCAGCGCTTCTCCGGGTACCGGCGGAGCGTACCGAGACCGCTGCAAGGAGCGTCGAGCAGGACGCAGTCGAACGAATCGGGGCCGAAGATGTCGACCGCGTCTAAGGCGTCTCCCGTCACGATGCTCACGTCCGGCACAGCCGACGAAGACAGGCGCTCCCGGAGCCGTTCGGCCTTGCCGCCGTGGAGCTCCAGCGCGGTGATCGATGCACTGCCGCCGGCCCTGACAGCGATCGACTGGAGCGCGCAGGTCTTGTTCCCTCTGCCCGCTCCAACGTCGAGTATCCGCTCGCCAGGGAGCGGCGCACATGCCCGAGGCGCCATCTGCGCCGCCGCATCCATCGCGAACCATCCCGCCTGCGGCCCCCGCGAGAACGCGCCCGCCGGCTCGGTCAGCTCGAGGCAATCGGGGTCCACGGGGCAGGCGCGGGGCGCGGCGGGTTCCAGCGAGCGCAGGGTATCGGCGATGGGCGCGGCGAACGGATCGAGCCGGACGTAGGTGGGCGCGACGTCAGAGCACGCCATCAGCGCCGCTCGTCCCCGCTCCTGCCCGAAGGCGTCGAGGTACTCATCCACGATCCAACGCGGGCAAGCGCTCGCGCGAGCGAGTGCGTCCTTGTCTGTTGCCGGATCGCCCCACGGGAACCCCTCGGCACGCTCGGCGATGCGCCGTGCGACCGCGTTGACGAGACCTGCCGCCTGGGGGCGGATCCTGCGGGCGGCATCGACCGCCTGATCCACCACGGCGTACACGGGCGCATGACTGAAGAGCGCCTCATACGCGGCGACACGCAACACGTCCCGGATCCTCGGCTCTATGGAGCGGTCG
Organism: Anaerosoma tenue; assembly: GCF_023161965.1. Lineage (NCBI taxonomy): Bacteria > Bacillati > Actinomycetota > Coriobacteriia > Anaerosomatales > Anaerosomataceae > Anaerosoma > Anaerosoma tenue. Next base: position 287,295 of record NZ_JALNTY010000001.1, on the reverse strand, counting down.
ATGTGCATGTCGATCGCCTCGTCAAGGACACCCTGGGCACCAAGAACGCCGTACACGAGTCTCGTCGCAAGCGCCGCATCGCCGCTTGGGAGTGGATGCGCGCGCAGCTCGGCAGAGAGTGCGGCTCCACTGAACGCCGCGTCCTTGCGTACCCGGGCAAGGACCCGCAATGCGCTCTGACGCGCGGGTGCGACGGTCACCTGGTGCACCGCCAGCAGACGTCGGCGGCGAGCCGCGCTCCGCGAGCCCAGTCCCTTCCCGACATGTCGCCCTTACCCGCGGGGCGCAACACGTCGAGCCGGAGCGCGCCGCCGCTGAAGCCGAGAACTGGATACCCGTCAGCGAGACAGAGTCCCCCGGGGGCTACGTCCGCTTCGACGGGCGTGGCCCGCTTCACAGTGACCTCGCGGTCGCCCAGGCAGGCGCGGGCCGGCGCGCGGCGCGTGGCGGCACGAACACGACGAAAGGCCTCGTCCACGTGCAGTTCAGGGTCCAGGGCGACGTCGTCCTTGGTGATCTTCGCAGCGTACGTCGCTTCGCCTGCGTCCTGCGGTGTCCACGTGACGCTGTCAGGAAGACCCGCCAACACCTCGGCCAGCGCATCCGCCCCCAGCCCGGCGAGCCGCAGCTCGACCTCATCGGCATACAGGTCTTCGATGGGAAGCGTGCGCTGAAGGGCGTACGGACCGGTGTCGAGGCCTTCTTCCATGAGCATGATGCTGACGCCGGTCTCACGGTCGCCGGAGAGGATCGCCCGCTGGATCGGTGCGGCGCCGCGATATGCCGGCAGCAGCGACGCGTGAACGTTCAGGCAACCGTGTGGCGGGACGGACAACACCGTCGGAGGGAGCAGCATGCCGAACGCGGCGACACAGATCGCCTCCGGAGAGGCATCGCGGATGTCCGAGACGGCATCGTCGTCGAGGCGCGCGGGCTGGAGCACGGGCAGGCCGAGCTCGAGAGCGCGCTTCTTCACGGCAGAGTAGCGGCTGTGACCTCCCCTGCCGGACACACGGTCGGGCTGCGTCACCACGAGGGCCACGTCATGCCGCTGCGCGAGCATGTCCAGCGTCGGCACCGCGAAGGCCGGAGTGCCCATGAAGACGATCCGCATGCCCTCCCCTTCGGCCGGGCTACAGATTGTTGGCCTCGTTGTACGCCTTGATGAGCGACTTCCTCATCTCCGCAGGTGCTCGATCGAGGATCAGGATCCCGTCCAGATGGTCTATCTCGTGCTGCAGGACGCGCGCGAGCAGATCCTCGGCCTCGATCGTGATCTCCCTGCCTTCGATCGTGAGTCCCTGGCAGACGACACGCTGCGATCGTTCCACCGGCACATTGACCCCCGGAACCGACAAGCAGCCTTCTTCGTCCACGACCGTCTCGTCGCCGAACTCCGTTATCACCGGATTGCAGAGCGCAGCCAGGCGATCATCGACATCGAACACGATCACGCGCTTGTCCACGCCCACCTGGGGAGCGGCAAGGCCCACGCCGTTCTCGGCGTACATCGTCTCCGCCATGGCGCGCACGAGCTCCCGGAGCTCCTGGTCCGCCTGGGTATCAACGTCATGTGCACGGCCCTTGAGGACCGGGTTGGGATGGTGCAGGACCTCCATCGACGCCCCTTCATTCTCGCGATTCCGACCAACGTATTCTACACCGGTGTGCGACAGGGCGTGGCGGCGCCCACGCGTGCCGCATCTCCTACAACATGCCTGCCGGATCGACGTCGATCGTCCGGGTGACCTGCTCGGGCACTGTGATCTCCGCATCCAACCGGCTGAGCAGTGACGGCATGGAGGATCCGTCGGGCGACTTCACGACCACATGCCATCGCCATCGCCCCTTGATGCGCGTTATCGGCGCGGGTGACGGTCCCAGCACGCTCCATCCCTCAGGTACCGCCTTCCGGAGTCCCTCGGCGAACATGGATGCGGCATCGCGCACGTCCGTCTGGCGCGCCCCCGCGAAGCCGATGTTGGCGATACGGGCGTATGGCGGATATCCCAGCGAACGCCGGTCCGCTTCTTCGGGACCGTACAGCAGCCCGGGATCACGTTCCTGGACCGCACGCACCGCCGGATGGTCCGCCCAGTATGTCTGTATGATCACGCGTCCCGGACGGGTACCCCTCCCTGCACGCCCGGCCACCTGCTCCAGAAGCTGGAACGTCCGCTCGGAAGCGCGGAAATCCGGCACGTGCATGCTCGTGTCCGCATTGAGAACGCCAACCAGCGTGACCTCAGGGAAATCCAGACCCTTGGCGATCATCTGGGTGCCAAGCAGTATCGCCTGCTTCTGAGCCTCGAACCGCGCGAGCACGGTCTCATGTCCGCCCTTGCGCGACGTGGTGTCGGCGTCCATGCGGACCACCGGCACCCCGGGCAACAACGCAGCCAGGTCCGCCTCGGCACGCTGCGTACCGGCCCCGAACCGACGCAGGTAGGCGCTGCCACAGCGGGGACATGTGGCGGGCACCGTCTCTGTGTGACCACAGTGGTGACACTGCAGCCGTCCGCCATCCTCGTGATACGTGAGCGACACACTGCACGACGGGCACTCGGGAACGAATCCGCACTCCCTGCACAGGAGGAACGATGCGAAGCCCCGGCGGTTGAGGAAGAGGACCGCCTTCTCGCCACGTTCCACGACCTGTTCAAGCGCGGTCGTGAGGCGCCGCGAGAAGATCGAACGGTTCCCCGAGCTGAACTCGGCGCCCATGTCGACCACCTCTACCGGGGCCGGCGCACCTCCACCGACACGCTCGGTGAGCCGTACGACGGAATACCGGCCATCGTTGGCCCGGTGTCGTGTCTCCATCGACGGGGTTGCTGACCCGAGCACGAGAGCCGCGCCCCGTGCACGCACCAACCGTTCGGCGACGTCGCGCGCGTGGTACCGGGGCGACTGCGCCTGCTTGTAGGAAGGTTCGTGCTCCTCGTCTATCACGACCAGCGCCAGGTCCCTGACAGGCGCGAACAGCGCGGAACGAGCGCCGACGACGACCTTCACACGTCCTTCGAGCGCAAGCTGCCACTGGTCGAACCGCTCGCCCACCGAGAGGCGGCTGTGGATGACCGCCACGTCGTCCCCCAAGCGCGATCGGAACCTGCCGACCGTCTGCGGAGTGAGTGAGATCTCCGGGACGAGCACGATCGCTCCACGACCACGCGCGACGACAGCCTCGATCGCCGAGAGGTACACCTCGGTCTTACCCGACCCGGTGACACCGTCCAGCACCACCACTCCCCCGTGTTCGACCGCGCCGGCGATGTGCTCGACCGCTGCCGCCTGCTGTGCAGTGTGCGCGTGGCGGGGCGCTTCTGAGGACGAGCCGGTGGGCCGGCGGTACCGCCGTGACTCGGTGATCTCCAGTACCCCTGAACGTGCCAGCGCCCGGACAGCGGCTGGTGCGCCACCGATCCCGGCAGTGAGCTCGCTCAGGGTCACCGGTCCTGCGGAGAGAGCCTCGAGGACCGCGCGCTGAACCACCGCGTTCGGGCGCGGCTGGAAGTCATCAGCCTGCGGCTTGCGCGAAACGAGCTGCACCGATGCGGGAGCGGTCTGTCGGCCTTCATATCGCCAAGTACCGTCATCGCCGCGGACGACCCGCGGAGCCCCACCCGGGGGCAGGAACAGCTTCAACGCCTCGGAGAGCGGGGCGACATACTCGGAGGCGATCCATCCGGCCACTTGCAGCGCATGCTCGTCGAAGACCGCCGTGCCCAGCACCCCGTCGATCGGGCGGAGATCCCCATCGTAGTCGGAATGCGCGGGCGTTCCGACCACATAGCCGACCACCCGGCGATGACCGAGAGGCACGGCGACTGGCACACCCACCCGTACCTTGCCGAGGAGCCCCGGTGGAACGGCGTAGTCGAACGGCTCCGAGAGAGCCCGGGCTGGCACGTCGACGACCACACTGGCTATGTGCGCTTCGGTTTCCATGGTTGCAGCATAGCGAAGGCCACCGACATCGTCGCCGGTGGCCCTCACAGGTGCGGTGCCGTCTACTCGACTGCCGCCAGCAGTGCATCCACCCGATCGGTGCGCTCCCAGGTGAACTCGGCCTCCTCGCGGCCGAAGTGCCCGTAGGCTGCCGTCTTGGAGTAGATTGGGCGGCGCAGGTCGAGGTCGCGGATGATGGCGCCCGGACGCAGGTCGAAGACCTCGCTCACGGCCTTCTCGATGCGCGCGACCGGCACGGTCTCGGTGCCGAAGGTCTCCACCATGACCGACATGGGGTGGGCGACACCGATGGCGTAGGCCAGCTGGATCTCGCAGCGCTCGGCAAGGCCGGCCGCCACGATGTTCTTCGCGACCCAACGAGCGGCGTAGGCCGCCGAGCGGTCGACCTTGGTGCAGTCCTTACCGGAGAACGCGCCGCCGCCGTGGCGGCCCATGCCACCGTACGTGTCCACGATGATCTTCCGACCGGTCACGCCCGAGTCGCCCATGGGACCACCGATCACGAATCGGCCCGTCGGGTTCACGAGAACCTCGGCGTCCTTGTAGTCGATGCCCTCCAGACCGAGCACGGGATCGATGATGTGCTCGATGAAGTCCGGACGCATGAGCGCGTCGATGTCGACTCCGTCGGCGTGCTGCGTCGAGATGAGGATCTTGTCGATGGCGACCGGCTTGCCGTCGACGTAGCGTACTGTGACCTGGGTCTTTCCGTCGGGGCGCAGGTAGTCGAGCACCTCCGCCTTGCGAACGGCGGTCAGACGCTCGGCAAGACGGTGCGCCAGGTAGATCGGCATCGGCATCAGCTGCGACGTCTCGTTACAGGCGTAGCCGAACATCATGCCTTGATCACCTGCGCCGATGAGGTCGAGCGGATCCTGCTCTCCACGCTTCATCTCAAGCGCCTTGTCGACCCCCATCGCGATGTCCGAACTCTGCTCGTGGATCGCCGTGAGCACGCCACACGTCTCATAATCGAAGCCGAACTTGGCGCGGACGTACCCGATCTTCTTCACGGTCTCCCGAACGATGGAGGGGATATCCACGTACGCATGGGTACGGATCTCCCCCGCGACCACGATAAGGCCGGTGGTCGTAAGCGTCTCGCAGGCGACACGCACGTAGTCAGGACTCGCAACCGAACCCTTGTCGGTCTCGTAGCCCTCCTCGGCAAGCTCGGCCTCTCGTGCGATGATCGCGTCGAGAACGGCGTCCGAGATGGCGTCGCACATCTTGTCGGGGTGGCCTTCGGTGACCGACTCCGAGGTGAACAGATACTCGCGCTCTGACATCGGACCTCCTTCATGGTGCCCGCGCCTGCGGGCCTGCCGTTACCGTCCAGGCAAAGAAAAATCCCCTGCCTGGACAGACAAGGGACATGAGCGTTGGCGTGGTGCGCCGCGTTCTTCCCTCATCTTCCAGACGTCGCCGTCTGCCGCAATGTGGCACCGTGCGCACTTTCGCGTCGGTTGCCGGGGCGTCGTAGGGTGCGGTCCCTCGGCCCTCTGCAGCGCTTACGCGCTGCCTCGTGATGAGAACGCAGCCACGATAGCACGGGGCAGCGGTCCTGCCAAGCGAGGCTGCAGCGGGTATAGTGTGCTCGTGGACCCGCCGGATGATGGAGCGCCATGAAGCTGTTCTCCGTGGAGATGATCGACCGGATCGTCGTGTATATCGAGGCCGCTGTGACGGCCCTGCTCGTGATACTCGCCGCACTCGGCGTGGTGGACATCGTCATCAAGATGCTCGAGGTCACCCGCGCGGACGGCTTCATGACACCCCAAGGAATCACGCGGACCATCGACACGGTGCTCGTGGTGTTCATCGTGATCGAGTTGATCCGCATCGCGATGGCCTACATGCAGCACAAGAACGTCATCGGTACGGTGCTCGAGGCTGGCCTCGTCGCTGTCGTGCGGAAGCTCGTGATCTTCGAGAGCGGCCCGGACATGCTCGAAAAGGCCATCGCGCTGGCCGTCCTCATCCTCGCCGTAGGTATCACGTGGTTCCTGCTGCACAAGCGGCAGCCGGCGGATGCCGACGTCCCCGGCGCTCACTGATAGCACATCCGGAAGGAGTATCGTGTCCGTATCCCCCCGTGTCCGTTTCGCCCCGAGTCCCACCGGCGCGCTCCACATCGGCGGCGCCCGTACCGCCGTCTACAACTGGGCCTTCGCCCGTGCGACCGGTGGCACGTTCGTGCTCCGCATAGACGACACCGATCCGGAACGCTCCACTGATGAGAACACCGCGCAGATCATGCGGTCGTTGCGTTGGCTCGGGATCGAGTGGGACGAGGGACCCGAGGTGGGCGGTGACCTCGGACCGTACTTCCAGACGCAGCGGGGCGCGCACTATGCCCGCGCACTCGACCACATGAAGGCGTCGGGTTCGGCTTACCCCTGTTTCTGCACGGCTGACGAGCTTGAGGCAAAGCGCGCCGCTGCGCGTCAGAGCGACGGACCATCCGGGTACGACCGCACATGCCGCCGCCTCGATCCCGGCGAGGTTCGCGCCCGCATGGATGCAGGTGAACCGCATGTCTGGCGACTCGCTGTGCCGCTCGACCGCTCCGATATCGTCGTGGATGACGCTGTACGCGGCGAGACGGCGTTCCCGTCGAGCGCCATGGACGACTTCGTCCTTGCCAGGACCGACGGGACGCCTACGTACAACTTCGCCACCGTCGTGGACGATGTGGACATGCGGATCACCCACGTGATCCGCGGCGACGACCATCTCTCCAACACGCCCCGCCAGATACTGGTCTTCGAAGCGTTGGGCGCACCGGTACCGCGTTTCGCTCACCTTTCCATGATCTGGGGGGCCGACGGGAAGAAGCTCTCGAAGCGGCACGGCGCAACATCGGTGGAGGCTTTCCGCGACGAGGGCTACCTCCCTGAGGCGCTGCTCAACTACCTCGCGCTGCTCGGCTGGTCCCTCGACGGGGAGACCACGATCATCTCGCGTGAGACCCTTGCCTCGCAGTTCTCGCTCGAACGCATCTCGAAAAACCCCGCCATCTTCGACTTCGACAAACTGGAGTGGATGAATGGCGCGTATATCCGCGAGATGTCCGCCGACGCTCTCGCCAAGCGCATGATCACCTGGCTCGCGAAAGCCGGTCTTGCCACTGAAGAAGACTTCGCCGCACGACCGGACTGGTACCAAGCGCTCGTTCCGCTGGTGGCCGAGCGCGCGAGAAGGATGACCGATATCCCCGCGATGCTCGCGTTCCTCTTCGGCGAGACAGTCGCCATCGAACCCGCCGCGGCGGACAAGGCGCTCGCCACCGACGACGCCCGCCGGTCGCTGCAGGCGGCACTCGAGGCGCTCGGGACTATCGCCGATTGGAAACACGACGCGATCGAGCAGACACTCAGAGACCTGGCCGTCACCCTTGAGGTGAAACCGAAGGTCGTGTTCCAGGCGGTCCGCGTGGCGGTGACGGGGTCCACCGTCAGCCCGCCGCTCTTCGAGTCGCTCGCGCTCCTCGGAAAAGAGCGGACCATCCGCAGGATCGAGGCCGCTCTCTGAGCATGCGGCGCTCGGGTTGACACCCGATGGTGCCCTCGGTAGGATACCTACTCGCGCCCTCGGGCGCCGGTACGTACTGGGGTATGGTGTAACTGGCAACACGCCGGATTCTGGTTCCGGAGAGTCTAGGTTCGAGCCCTAGTACCCCAGCCAGCTTGGCCCGTTCGTCTAGCGGTTAGGACACCGCCCTCTCAAGGCGGAGATCACGGGTTCGAATCCCGTACGGGCTACCAGACCGTTCGCAGGCCGGAGGATACGTCCTCCGGCCTGCTGCTTTGTGCTATCCTCGGCGACCATGGAGACACACTCGGCACCCTCATCCGATCGCAGCGACTTCATCCGCGACATCATCGCGGAGGACCTCGCCGCCGGTCGCCGCGAGACCATCGTCACACGCTTCCCTCCGGAGCCGAACGGCTATCTCCACATCGGTCACGCCAAGTCGATCTGCCTCAACTTCGGCGCCGCCCGCGAGTTCGGTGGGCGCTGCCACCTCCGCTTCGATGACACGAACCCCGTCAAGGAGGAGCAGGAGTACATCGACTCGATCATGACCGATGTGCGCTGGCTGGGCTTCGAGTGGGGCGAGCATCTTTACTACGCGTCCGACTACTTCGAGCAGCTCTACGAGTGGGCGGTACACCTCATCCGTGAGGGCAAGGCGTACGTGGACGACCTTTCCGCCGAGGAGATCCGCGCCTACCGCGGCACGCTGACCGAGCCGGGCCGTCCAAGCCCCTGGCGCGACCGTGCCATCGCGGAGAACGTCGACCTCTTCCAGCGCATGCGTGATGGTGAGTTCCCTGACGGCTCACGGGTGCTCCGCGCGAAGATCGATATGGCCTCGGGCAACATCAATATGCGCGACCCGGTGATGTACCGGATACTGCACGCCACACACCACCGCACGGGTGACGTATGGTGCATCTACCCTTCGTACGACTTCGCACACGGCCAGTCCGACGCGATCGAGGGGATCACGCACTCGATCTGCACGCTCGAGTTCCAGGACCACCGGCCGCTTTACGATTGGTTCGTGGAGAACCTCCCCGTGCCCTCACGCCCGCGCCAGTACGAGTTCGCGCGCCTCAATCTCACCCACACCGTGCTCTCCAAGCGAGTGCTGCTACGGCTCGTCAAGGAAGGTCATGTGCGTGGATGGGACGATCCCCGCATGCCGACCCTCTCGGGCATCCGGCGCCGTGGCTATCCCGCCGAGGGTATCAGGGACTTCGCCGCCATGATCGGCGTGGCCCGCGCCGACAGCGTGGTGGAGATCGAGATGTTGGAGCACGCCGTGCGGAACGTCCTCAACCGCACCACGCTCCGACGGATGGCCGTGCTCGATCCGATCAAGGTCGTGATCGACAACTATCCCGAGGATGCCGACGAAGAGCTCGAGGTCCCCAACAGTCCCGAGGACACGGATGCCGGCACGCGCATGGTGCCGTTCTCGCGGGAGCTGTGGATCGAACGCGACGACTTCATGGAAGACCCGCCCAAGAAGTTCTTCCGCCTTGCGCCGGGCCGGGAGGTCCGCCTGCGGTCCGCATACTTCATCACCTGTAACGACGTGATCAAGGACACGGACGGTCGGGTGACCGAGCTCCGGTGCACGTACGATCCGGAGACACGTGGGGGAAGCGCCCCCGACGGGCGCAAGGTGAAAGCCACCCTGCACTGGGTCTCGGCGGCGCACGCTGTTCCCGCCGAGGTTCGGCTCTACGACCACCTCTTCTCGAGCGCGGTGCCCGGAACCACCGGCGACGACCTCTTCGACGATCTCTCCCCCACGTCCGAGGTCATCGTCCGGGGAGCACGCCTCGAACCCGCGCTCGCCGACACGCCGGTGGGAACCACAGTGCAGTTCGAGCGTCTGGGGTACTTCTGCGTGGATCCAGACTCCGCACCCGGCTCGCCGGTGTTCAATCGCACGCTCACCCTGAAGGACACGTGGGCCCGGCTCCGCGCGAAGAGCGCCTGACGTCCTTTCCTGTACGGAAAACCCGCATGCCCGAATCACGCTTTACGTGACGCGTCCCCCGCATTACAGTACGGGTGAATCTGTTCAGGGCGGGGTGGAACTCCCCACCGGCGGTGAATGGCCACGGCCATGAGTCCGCGAGCCGAGCCTTCGGGCGACGCAGACCCGGTGCGATCCCGGGACCGACGGTCATAGTCCGGATGAAAGAACAGAGCACATCTCGAGAGTGGATGCGCTTGAGCCCGCAGATGTCAGTCGGCGGGCTCGTATTGTGCCCGCCCCTATCTGGAAGGGATGTGGCACATGAGCGCAGACACGACGAAGGCACGCACGAATACGAACCGCTGGGACACGCGGCAGATGGTCACGATGGCCATACTCGTCGCCCTCGGCACATTGACCAGCTTCATCGACATTCCGATCATCCCCGGGGTGGAGTGGCTCAAGTACGACCCCTCCTCGGTTGCGATGCTCATCGGCGCGTTCGTGTACGGACCCGTGGCGGGGGCCGTCATCGGCACGCTCATCGCCCTGATCCACTGGAGCTCGGCGGGGATCTGGGGCGTGGTGATGAACATCATCGCGATGGTGGCCATGGGCGTTCCCGCGGGCCTCATCTACCGACATCGCAAGACCCGCGCGGGAGCCGTGATCGCGCTTGCGGTGGGTTCAGTGGTCATGGTGACGGTCAACCTGCTCGCGAACCTGGTGGTCACGCCGATCTACACAGGAATGCCGGTATCGGCCGTGGTGGCCCTGATCCTCCCGGTGCTGCTGCCGTTCAACATCGTCAAGGCCGTGCTCAACAGCGTGATCACCCTCGTGGTGTACAAGACCGTCTCGCGCATGATCAGGCCGGAGCGCAAGCAGCCATTGTGCGAGAACCCGGTGACGGACGCCTCGTAGCATGGGCCCTCCGTACGATAGGGTTCCCGCGGTCTCGTTCCGGGATGTCTGGTACCGCTACCACCCCGACGAGCCTGACGCGCTCGCCGGGGTGACTCTCGACATCATGCAGGGCGAACATATCGCGGTCATCGGGGCCAACGGCAGCGGCAAGTCCACGCTTGCACGTCACATCAACGCGCTGCTCGTCCCTGATGCGGGTACGGTGACCGTGGCGGGGCTGGACATCGCAGATGCGAGACATACGTATCCGGTACGCGAGCAGGCCGGGCTTGTCTTCCAGAACCCCGATGATCAGATGGTGGCCTCGGTGGTGCGTGACGATGTCGCCTTCGGCCCCGAGAACCTTGGCCTGCCCGTTGCCGAGATCGTCACACGGGTGGGCGATGCGCTTGCCACGGTGGGGATGTCGGATCATGCCGATGACGACGTCTCGGCACTCTCGGGCGGCCAACGTCAGCGGGTGGCCATCGCGGGCGTGCTGGCTATGCGTCCGGCCATCCTCCTTCTCGACGAACCTGGCGCCATGCTCGACCCGCGTGGCCGTCGCGGCATCCGCCGCGTCTCGCGAGAACTGCATGAGGCCGGCATGACCGTCATCGTGATCACGCAGCACATGGACGAGGCGCTCCGCGCGGACAGGGTCGTTGTGATGGACAGCGGCGGGATCGTATGTGAGGGCCCCACGGCGGACGTGCTCGTGCAGGCCGACCTCTTGCGCTCCCTGGGTCTGGCTGTACCGTTCCCTGCCGCCCTTGCCGACGCGCTCCGCAGCCGGGGCTTCGACGTACCGGTGACTCTTGACGAAAAGATGCTCGAGGAGGCGATATGCCGATCGTTCTCGAGCATGTGACCCTCAGGTACCCCGGGAGCGATCCCGCCGCGCACCCCGCGGTCGACGACCTCTCCCTCGTGGTGGATGACGGAGAGTACCTCGGCGTGATCGGTCACACCGGCAGCGGCAAGTCCACGCTCGTGCTGCTCATGGCCGGACTGCTCGCGGCCACCAGCGGGAGGGTCACGGTCAACGGCGCCGATCTGGCCGAACGCAGCGCGCGGCGCGCACTCCGGCGCCAGGTGGGTATCGTCTTCCAGTATCCGGAGCATCAACTGTTCGCCGACACGGTGGCCGAGGACGTCGGCTTCGGGCCGCGCGCGCTCGGCCTGACCGCACGCGAAGCCGAGCGGGCGGTGGACGAGGCGCTGGAGCGCGTGGACATGGAGCTGTGCACGTACGGGCACCGCAGCCCGTTCGAGCTCTCCGGCGGACAGATGCGCCGGGTCGCCATCGCGGGCGTGCTGGCGACCCGACCCGACATCCTAATCCTTGACGAGCCGATGGCCGGACTCGATCCCGCGGGTCGCGGGGAGATAGCCGCCCTCTTGCGACGTCTTCACGATCGTGGCCTGACCGTCGTCATGGTCTCCCACGACATGGACGACATCGCGTCGCTGGCAGACAGGGTGCTCGTCCTCCGCGATGGCGGTTGTTTCGCCCACGGGACTCCGGCAGAGGTTTTCGCGCGACAGACCGAACTGCGCGAGATCGGCCTCGGGGTACCTCATGCAGCCCGCTTTGCCGCGCGGCTCTCGGCGTGCGGAATCGACGTCGGTGGAACGATGTCCACCCCTGAGGCTCTCGCAGACGCCCTCGCCTCACTCCGGACGGATCTCGACCCGGGGCGGGAGGCCTGACATGGCCCTTGGGCAGTATCACAAGGCCGATTCCCCGCTCCATAGGATGGACCCCCGGTTCAAGATCCTTGTGGCGGTGGTGTACATGCTCGTGATCTTCCTCGCGCGCGAGCTGGTGGGGCTCTCGCTGGCTCTCGTGTTCCTGGCTGGCGCTGTCGCGGCGTCGGGGATCCCACTGGGACTGCTGGCGCGGAGCCTTCGCCCGGTGATCGCGTTCGTGGTCTTCACGTTCATGGTGAACCTTGTGTTCATCACCAGCGGCGAGACCATCTTCGCTCTCGGTCGTGTTGCGATCACTTCGGGCGGTCTCAGCGCGGCTGCCTTCATGACCACGCGACTCTTCACCCTCTTCGTCTCCACCGCCCTGCTCGGCTTCACCACCTCTCCTGTGGACCTCGCCGACGGTATGGAGGGGCTCCTGACGCCCCTTGAGCGGTTCGGCGTGCCGGCGCACGAGATCTCGATGATGATGAGCATCGCGCTGCGTTTCATACCGATCCTCGTGGCCGAGAAGGACCGCATCGTGCGAGCACAGACTGCCCGGGGGGCCGACTTCGAGTCGGGTAATCCCCTCACCCGCATGCGTGCGATCATCCCCGTCCTCACACCGCTCTTCCTCAGCGCCTTCCGCCATGCCGAGGACCTCGCCACCGCGATGGAGAGCCGCTGCTACCACGGCAAGGAGGGGCGTACACGCGTCAAGACGCTCCAACCCGCCTGGCGCGACTGGGCCGCCGTTGCTGCGCTCACCGTCCTGACGTGCGCGCTTGTGGTCTTGCGCACCGTGCCCTGAGGGGTGCGCCGTCCACCGCTGTGTGCCCTACCCTGCTAGAATGGGCATGTGGGAGCGGACCGTGCGGCCGCGCGCCGTGAGGCGTGAGGAAAGTCCGGACTCCGCAGGGCAGGGTGCCTGCTAACGGCAGGGCGCGGCGACGCGACGGAAAGTGCCACAGAAAAGAAGACCCCCGGGGCATGGCCCCGAGGAGAGCTGAAACGGTGCGGTAAGAGCGCACCAGCGTCACGGCAACGTGGCGGCTTGGCAAACCCCACCCGGAGCAAGGGCGAATAGGAGCGGTCACGGCTGGCCCGGCCATCGCTCGGGTACGCCCGCTCGAGGCCGTCGGCGACGACGGTCCCAGATAGATGGTCGCACACGACAGGATCCGGCTTACAGGTCCGCTCCCACACCCCCGCACCATGCACGAAGAGCCGGCCCAGCAGTGTCCGTGGGCCCGTCAGGTGCCTACGCGGTCATCCGCTGACGCACAGCGCCCGCCACGGCATCGCCCTCGGGCTGTCCCAGCCGTACGTACTCGCCCCCCGCGACCCGCGCCAACTCCCGTGCGCCGAGACCGCTACCCGGCCCCGACGTGTCGATGACGAGCGTGTGTATCGGCGTGTCCTTGAGTCGTGCGGCCGCCTGACGCGCGTCGTCGCTCCCGAGACCCGCACCGATACCCACGTTCGCGCGCCCATCCGTGAGCAGCACGAGCCACGGAACGATGCTGTCGTCCCGTCGGATCTCGGCCGCGAGGACGTCGAGCGACGTGAGGATCCCGTGAGCGATCGGAGTGGCGCCGCCCGTGGGGAGCGTGCGCAACTTCAGCTGGGCGAGCTCGACGCTCGCAGTGGGCTGCAGAACCACCTGTGCGGACTCGCCCCGGAACGCCACGAGACCCACCCGGTCACGACGTTGGTAGGCGTCCACGAGCAGATCGAGCACCGCGGCCTTCGCGGCTTCCATCCTGTTGGTGGCACCCATCGAGCCGCTTGCATCCACACAGAACACGATCGACGCGCCGACACGCCGCTTGCGGACCTTCGAGCGCAGGTCTTGCGGCTCGATCGCCACCGCCATGTCGCTCTCTCGGCCCGCCTGATACGGCGCGGCTGCCCGGATCGTGGCATCCAACGCAAGGTCGACCGGACGCCCGGGGCGGGCGACCTCGGCCCTGACATACCGTCCGGATCGGTCGTCCGTGGTGGTCTCCTGCCGCCGTCCGCCGTGTGAGCGCCGTACGCTGTCCATCCCGGCCACAAGCTCGGCGGACACACGCTCCTCCCGTATCGCCTCCGGCGCACCGGACTCCCGTGTGACCTCCACCAGCGCTCCGTGGCCGTCGCTCTGATCCGCGCCAGGCTCGTCGCTCGTCTCCGCGCAGCCAGCGTTGCCGGGGGCCGAGAGCAGCAACTCCTGCAGGCGCTTCTCGTCGAAACCGTGTTCCTCAAAGGGGTTCTTGCGCATACGGTGCGCAAGGACCATCGGCGCGACGGCACGTACGTCTGCGGCAGTGACCTCACGGCGGCCGTCAAGGACGGCATATGCGACAGCGGCCCGTCCCATCACCAGGTCGGCACGATGCCCGTCGACCCCGATGGCGGCGCACACCGATGCGATCAAGAAGAGCAGGTCATCGTCAAGCTCGACGTCGGGGATCGTCTGGATAGCTGAACGTATGCGCTCCTCCAAAGCCTTCTGTGCCGGAGACCATGTCCGCGCGAAGCCGGCGGGATCGTCCTCGAACGCGCGACGGCGCTTCAGGATCTCAACGCGCTCGGCAGGCTCGGCGATACCCTCGATGTCGACGCACAGACCGAAACGGTCGAGCAACTGCGGACGGATCTCCCCCTCCTCCGGGTTCATCGTACCCACGAGCACGAAGCGAGCCGGATGCTGATAGCGGACGCCTTCGCGCTCCACGACGTTCACACCCATCGCCGCGGAGTCCAGGAGCGTGTCCACGAGATGATCGTCCAGGAGGTTCACTTCGTCCACATAGAGGATGCCACGGTTGGCATACGCCAGGAGCCCCGGCTCGAACCTCCGTTCACCATGCTTCAGCGCCTGCTCGAGATCGATCGTGCCCACCACGCGATCCTCAGTGGCCGACACCGGCAGGTCCACCAGGAGAGGACGCCGATGCGCCACCGGCAACGCTCCCTCTTTGCGACGCTCACGGCACTCGTCGCACTGCAGATCCACAAGACGGGGGTGGCACCCGAAACGACAGTCGTCCACGACCTCGATCTCGGGAAGGATTGAACGAAGGCCACGAACGGCAGTGGACTTGGCGGTCCCCTTCTGTCCACGGATGAGGACGCCGCCGACCCGGGGCTCCACCGCATTGATGAGCAGTGCGGTCTTGAGCGGATCCTGTCCGACTATCGCACTGAACGGATACGTCGAACGGTCTTCCCCAGACATACGCCCTCCAGATGGCAAGCGGCCCATCTACACTATATGGTAGACGGGCCGCATCTGTCACCTAGTTCTTGTGGTCAGGATGACCTCCACTGGAAGGTGCCACACTCAGCGGGTGTGACCTCCCCGACCTTTGGACACGTGTTCGAGTAGACACAGTCGCTGCATGTGTACGCGCTCATGTCGAGAGAACCCGATGCTTCGTAGCCCGGCTCCAGCGGGGACACGTCATCCTCGTCCTCGTCCTCGACTGCGGCGGGCGGCTCTTCGAACGCTGCTGACACGTCATCGCTGCCCGTATCGCCGTAGTCGCCCAGGATCACCGGCTTGGGCAGGTAGGCGTCTTCACCCATCGGTGGCGCGCTCGCGATGAGCGTGTCCCCGTCCTCGGGCGCGGCCTGCACCTCGAAATCGCTGGCCTCCTCCTCTTCGGGCTCATAAGC
Organism: Anaerosoma tenue; assembly: GCF_023161965.1. Taxonomy (NCBI): domain Bacteria; kingdom Bacillati; phylum Actinomycetota; class Coriobacteriia; order Anaerosomatales; family Anaerosomataceae; genus Anaerosoma; species Anaerosoma tenue. The sequence goes on along the minus strand of NZ_JALNTY010000001.1, from coordinate 271,559 downwards.
CTCGACGTTGGCCCACGGCCACTCCGAGGGGCTCTCGGGGGATGCGGGCTCTCCGCCTCCTTCGGACCCGCCGTCGGATGAGGGCGCCAGTGGCGCTTCGTCCGCTTCGATAGCGCTGCTCATCGGCTCCGCGACAGCCGTTGCCACGGGAAGGTCGCGAAGTTCCGGGGCGATGTATGCCTGAGCGGCGATCTCGGACTCGTCCCGCTCGTCGGCTTCCTTTTCCGCGCCCACATCCTCGTTCTCCTGCGCGAGTGGATCCTGCGCTTCCTGCTCGTCGTCCTCGTGAGCCCCGATGGACTCCGGCGCCCTGATCCCCGACTCCTCCAGGGACGATGTCGCACGCTTGAGCGCATCCGCAAGCGATGCGCCCCCTTCCGTGAGAGAGGCATCCCCATCCGGCGGCATCTCGATCTCCGCCTCTTCCTCCACTACGACGGCGTCGGCCTCCGCCTCCTCTTGCAGTGCGAGGATATCGGCTTCCGCCTCGACCTCGGGCGCCTCGATCTCCGGCTCTACGACCGTGGCGGACGACACCGGCTCTGCCTCTGCCGCCTGGGCGCCCTCCGGTTCGCTGTCGGCTACGACCCTTTCGGCCGCCGGCATCACGAGCACAGGAATGGCCGTTTCCAGATCGACCACGTAGACCTGCCCGCCCGTGACGGTGGCGTCACCGGACGCGACCGCGGCGGACAGGGAGGCCAACGCTTCCTCGCGAGTGGCGAACGTACCCGACACGGGAAGCCGCAGGCCGCCGTCATCGGTCACTCGCTCGACAATGAAGAACGCCATTCCAACACCCCATCCTGTCGCGTTCGAGCCATGCACCACACTCTATGATATTCCATCTCTTCTGTGCCCGACATCACGCTACAACGCCACATGGTAGGATGTTCGGAACCCATCTACCACACGGGAACCAGATGCTCGCGCCCACTCCCCTCGCCACAGGTTCGTTCGTCACGGTCGACATCGAGACGACAGGATGCCGGCCCGGGACGTCTTCCATCCTCGAGATCGGGGCGGCACGCATCCAGCATGGTGCGATCGTCGACACCTTCACCACGCTCGTTCGCCCCACCGAACCGATCCCCGCCGTCGTCGAACGGCTCACCGGCATCACCGAGACGATGGTATCGCGCGCGCCTTCAGTGTCCGACGCGGTCTCACGATTCGCCGCCTTCACCGAGGACGCCGTCATCGTCGCCCACAATCACCGGTTCGATCTGGGATTCCTGGACTTCGAGGCGGAGCGGGCACTCGGCGCGCCCTTCCCACGGCCCGTCCTCGACACGCTGTGCCTCGCCCGCCGCCTGCATCCCGAGATCACCCGCAACAACCTGCGGGAGCTCGCGCGCTTCTACGACGTCTCGACCGTGCCCAACCATCGCGCGCTGCCCGACGCCCTGGCTACCGCCGAGATCCTGTTGTGCATGCTGCCCGAATTGCAGGCTGAAGGCATCGTCACCGCCGGGGACACCGCACGGCTGTGCGGTATCGCCGAGTGCAGCGACCTCGCTGCCAAGCTTCCGCTCGCAACCCATATGCCGCCCGGCCCCGGCGTGTATCTCTTTCGCGGCGAGTACGGTTCCGTCATCTACGTTGGTCGTGCGCGCGACCTCCGGTCGAAGGTCAGGTCGCACTTCTACGCCGCTGACGTGGTGACCGACTCGCCGGCGGCGCTCGCGGAGTCGGTCGAGCACATCGAATGCGTCTCGCAGCTCGACGCCGAGATCCTCGAGGCGCGGCTCAGGTACCGCTACCGTCCCGACTTCAATCGCAACACGACCAACCCGCGGATCCCCATCTTCATCCACCTCGACACCGCGTCTCCCTACCCCACGGTACAAGTGACGAAGCGGCGGTATCGGACCGGGGAGACACTCGGCCCGCTCACCAGCCAGTGGGCCGCCACCACGGTCGCCGACACGCTCTCGCGCGTATACGGTCTAAGGCAATGCCGCAGGACCGTCGCCGACTGTCGCGCTCATCGCTGCCGTCTGCGTGAACAGGGCCGGTGTGACGGACCCACGCTGTTCTCCGAGGGCGTCGAAGCGTACCGCGTCCGGGTGGACCGGTGTCTGCAGGTCCTCCGGGGTGATGACGCGTACTTCAGGACCCACCTGCAGACGATGCGCGACAGGTCCGCGCGCGGCGAGGAATACGAGCAGGCAGCCTACTACCGTGACGCCTTGCGAGCCCTCGATCGCACCTCCGCGGGTCTCGCCATGGCTTCCCGTGCACGTGGGCTCGGCGTCTCCGTGGTCATCGAAGGCACCACCGAAGCAGTCACGCTCTCCATCCTCGTGAACGGCTGGCGCTTCACCACGCTGCGCCTGAGCGCGACCGAGATCGCACAGAAGGCGACGCGCGCCACTCTCGACCGTACTCTGCAGAGGGCCGTGCAACGCACCTCCGCCAACCCTCCTATCACGCCGAAGCGGCTTGAGGAGATGGCCATCATCGACGCGTACCGTCAGCAGCATGCGCCGCTCATCGTCCAGGTGGGCGACGACATCCCGGCCGCCGTGTCCGAGATCATGTCGGCGACGCGCAGGCTCTTCAGGATCCCGCGACGCCATCACGGAGACGTTTCAGCCGGTTGATGTTCTCGGCGTCCTTCACGGGCGCCTCACCGGGCATCTCCGTGATCACCGGCACGTCGGACAGCCGCGCCTCCGAGACCATCCGACGGAAACCGTCCACGCCGATCGTCCCGTCACCGATCCACGCATGGCGATCCTTGTGCTCGCTCGGGCCGAACGCGCAGTCGTTGGCATGTATGAGCTCGATCGGCATGCCGCAACAGACCTCGAACGCGCCCAACAACTCATCCCACGTGTGAGACTGTGCGAGATCCCATCCCGCTGCGTGCGCATGACAGGTGTCGAGACATACGCCGGTGTGACCATGAGCCGCATCGAGCCTCTCCAACACCGCACCAAGCTCGTCGGGGCCGTCACCGAACGTAGTGCCTGCGGCCGCTGTGTTCTCGAGCAGAAGCCGTGTCTCCACGGCTCCCGACGCCGTCCACGCCAGGTCGACGCCCCGGGCGATCCGCCCGGCGGTGCGCTCCGGCGCACTCTTGTAACGCGTGCCGACGTGCGTCACCACACCCGCGGCGCCGAGCGCCTCTCCCCGGCTCAACTCGTCGGCGAGCGCCCTCCAGGAGCGCTCCCAGAGCCCGTCATCATCGCTGCCCAGGTTGATCAGGTATGCGGTATGGGTGAACACCGGACCCATACCGCTCGCGGAACACCGGTCGCGGAACGCCGCCACAGCCTCCGGGTCGAGAGCCCTCGCGTTCCATTGACGCGGGCTCTTCGCGAAGACCTGCATGCACTCACAGCCTACCGAGACCGCATAGTCGACCGCAGCCGCGAGCCCACCCGCGACGCTCACATGCGCACCGAATCGCATCCGCACACCTCCTCCCGCCAGTCTACCGTTTGCGGCCGTGAGGCCGTAGACTCGATACATGGACATCGGTTGCCCCACATGGCCTGCGCGCGCCGTCCTGCATGTGGACATGGACGCGTTCTTTGCCGCGGTGGAACAGCTCGACCATCCCGAGTGGCGTGGTCTGCCGGTGATCGTGGGTGGTGCGGCCGATCGCCGGGGAGTGGTCGCGGCTGCGTCCTACGAGGCCCGACGGTTCGGTGTACGCTCGGCCATGCCATCGGCCCAAGCGCAGCGGCTCTGCCCCGACGCCGTGTGGGCGCCCGCCAGGTTCGACCGTTACCGCGAACTGTCGGTGCGCATCCTGGCCATGTTCGAGGAGCTCACCCCGGCCGTGGAACAGATCTCGATCGACGAGGCTTTCCTCGATGTCACCCCCTCGGCGCACAGACCGCAACACCCCGCCGAGGCGGCTGCCGGGATCCAGGGACGCGTGGACGAGCTCGGGCTCTCGTGCTCAGTGGGGGTCGCCACCTGCAAGACCGTAGCGAAGATCGCCTCCGATCACGACAAGCCGCATGGCATCACCATCGTGAGACCCGGCGAGGAGGCGGCCTTCCTCGCGCCTCTGCCTGTGGACACGCTCCCCGGCATAGGCAATGCCACCGCGACGGCGTTGCGCAGCGCCGGTATCCGCACGCTCGGCGATCTCGCCAAGCTCGACCCCGCGAGCGCCAGCGGGCTCATGGGCTCAGCGGGACCCGTCAGCGTTGAGCGCGCCGCCGGGCTCGACCACCGCCCTGTCGCCCCCTCACGAGATGTGAAGTCCGTGTCCAACGAGCACACGTTCAGCACCGACGTGCGCGAGCGCGACGAAGTCGAGGCGGCCTTGCGCCGTCTCGTGGAGAAGGTGTCCGTGCGCCTGCGCCGAAAGGGTCTTCAGGGGCGCACGGTCACGGTGAAGCTACGGTACGCCGACTTCACCACGAAGACGGTTCGTCAGACGTTCCCCGGCGCCATGGATCTCGCCGACGAGCTGCTGCCGGCCGCCCTCGACCTGATACGGGGAGCGTGGACGCCCGGAGCGGGGCTCCGCCTGCTCGGGTTCGGCGTCTCCGGATTCGGGGTTCCGTCGACGCAGCTCGACCTCTTCGGTGACGAGGTGACCGACACCTCCAAGAGCAGAGCGCTCGTGGAGAGCGTGGACGCGGTCAGGGCGCGTTTCGGTGATGCCGCCATCCTGCGTGGCGTGCCACATGTCGAGGCGGACGAGCAGAAGGGGTGATCGAATGACCAGAGGACGCGCACGGACACGAGGGGTGCTGCTCTCCGTGATGGCGGTCGCACTCGTCATCGCGTGTGTCGCGGCCACCGGGTGCTCCACCGCCGACCCGGAGCCGTCCACGAGCGATGACGGTGTCCTCGGCGTGGAAGAGACGGTCGCCACACACCCTCCGCTGCCGGAGTCTGAGCGGGAGATCGGCCTCACCGACCTTGGGGACGGCCGCATCCGCGCAGTGGGCATCATCCAGTACCGCGCGAGCGAGGGCGCATCGTGGTGCATCGTCAACGGCACACCAGGCGAGGAGCCGCCCATGGACGCCGAGGTCATCGTGGTCATCGAGAACATGGCCGACCTCGACGCTGCGTGCAGCACGTCCGGCGCGCTCGTCTACGCCGAGGGCGTCATGCCTGAAGACGACGGCACCCTCCCCGGCCCGCCGATGACCGCCGAGTTCGTGGCGAGAGCGGACGAGCCCTAGGGCGCTGCGCTCGGAGGTCACGCAGGAGGCTCCCGCTGCTGAGTGACTACGCGGATGCCTCCTGCGTGACCTCTTGCATCTCGTTCGTCTCTTCCGCTCCCGGACCACCGAGCGTCGGGCCGAGCGGGCCAGCGCCCACTCCGCGGCGGAGGCGAACGAGTTCGCGGCCTTCATCGCGCACCACGTAGGGCTCGATCCGCTCGGCGATGAGCGCGATGCCGCGCTCACAGTTGTTCTGCAGCACGCCCTCCACGAGGTACGCGCGGTTCTTCACGATCACGTCGCCGTAGCGGTTGAGCGCGTCCTCGAAGACCACCACGTCGATGAGCCCGGTGGGGTCCTCGAGCGTGAGGAAGCACGTGCGCCTGCCCGAGCGGGTCCGCGGCGTCTGCGCGCGCTCTCGCACTCCGCACACCCGGATACGCGCACGGTCCTCGCACGCGGGCAGGTCGCGTGCCCAGGTGACGCCGCGGCGTTCGAGGTCGGCGCGGGCGAGCGAGAGCGGATGCGCCGTGATGGCAAGCCCGAGACACTCCAGTTCGGCTGAGAGCCGCATCGCGGGCGTCCAGCCCGAGACGTGACCGGTGTCGACAGGCCCCCGCGCACGCGCAGGTGCGATCAGCAGCGTGTCGTCACCGGCCACGCCCTGCCTGGCGATGACCGCCTTGAGCTCCGGCAGCAGCGCGAGCATCTCGTCGCGCGTGGGCGGGCGCGAGGCATCGGTCACCCCCAGGCCGTCGAGAGCCCCTACGCGTATGAGGCTCCGTGCGGCCGGCTCTTCGGCGCGCGTCCGCTTGAGGAAGTCAGCGAGGTCGGCGAAGGGACGCACCGACCGCTCGGCTTCCAGCACTGAAAGCAGGCGCGAGGTCATGGAAAGCAGGCTCCCGAGGCCGACGCGGATCGCGCCCCCGTCCCGCTCCACCGTGAACTCCGCCGAAGATGCGTTGATGTGCGGCGACAGCACCGCGATACCGTGGCGCCGCACGTCGTCGAGCACGACCCGCGGGCTGTAAAAGCCCATCGGCTCGTTGTTGAGGATGGCGGCCGCGAACTCGGCCGGGTAGTAGACCTTCAGCCAGGCGGTGGCGTAGCTGACCACCGCAAAGCACGCCGCATGCGCCTTGCAGAAGCCGTATGCGGCGAACCCTTCGAGCTGCCGGAAGACCTCTTCGGCCACCTTACGCTCGGTACCGAGCCCGCACGCGCGCTCCACGAAGTGCACGCGGATGGCCTCCATGGCCTCTCGGCTGCGGCCCTTGGTCATCGCGCGCCGGAGCGAATCGGCCTCGGCGAGCGTGAAGCCGGCCACGGCTTTGGCTACCTGGAGCACCTGCTCCTGGTAGACGATCACGCCGTAGCTCGAACGCAGGACCTCGCCCATGGCAGGATGTGGCACCGTGACCGGCTCCAGACCGTGACGTCGGCGGATGAAGGGCGTGATCATCTCGGCCTCGAGGGGGCCGGGGCGGAAGAGCGAGATCGCGGCGATGATGTCCTCGAAGTCGCGCTCCCTGAGGCGCATCGCGAGGTTGCGCTGACCGCTGCTCTCAAGCTGGAACATCCCCACGGTGTCCGCCGCGGCGATCGTGGCGTACACGCGCGGGTCGTCGTGCGGGAGGTCGAACGGCTCGGGCACGGCCTCGGGGCCCACGCGCTCGCGCGCCATGCGCACCGTGTCGCTGATCGCCGAGTGCGTGCGGAGCCCTAAGATGTCCATCTTCACGAGGCCGAGCGCCTCGATGTCGTCCTTGTCGTACTGCGACACCACCACGCCCTTGGCAGCCCACTGAAGGGGCATCCACGTGTCGATGGGCTCACGCGTGATGATGAAGCCGCCGAGGTGCGTACCGAGGTGCATGGGCGTGTGGTCGAGCTCAATCGCGAGCTCCACGAGCAGACCATGCTCGGGCGCGAGCAGCGGGTGGTCGCGACACTCGGGGTATGTGACGAGCACCTCGGGAAGCCGGCGCGCGCTCACCCACGGCAGGTAGCGCGAGAACGCGTTGATCTCGTCGGCGGTATGGCCGAGCGCCTTGGCCGCAGTGCGCACCGCGCTCCGGGCGGTCATGGTGTTGACGGTGGCCACCATCGCCACGTGATCGTGCCCGAAGCGGTCGTAGATGTAGGCGATCACCTCGTCGCGGCGACGCGAATCGAAGTCCACGTCGATGTCGGGCATCTGCCGCCGCTCGGGGTTGAGGAACCGCTCGAAGAGCAGGTCGTGCGCGATGGGGTCGGCATCGGTGATGCCGAGCAGGTACGTGACGATCGAATCGCCCGCGCTCCCCCGCCCGCTGCAGCGGATGCCCTCGCGCTTGGCGAAGTCCACGATGTCTTTCACGGTGAGGAAGTACTCCGGGAAGCCGAGGTCCTGGATCACTGAGAGCTCGTACTGCAGCCGCCGCACCGCCTCGGGCGTGACCGGCCGGTAGCGCTCCTCCAGTCCGTGCCAAGCGGCCTTGGAGAGCACCGAGTAGGCGGTCTCCCCTTTGGGCACATCGGCCGCCGGGAAGTGGAACGAGCCGAGCCCGAGGTCGAGCGAGCAGCGCTCGGCGATCTCGAGCGTAGCGTCGCACGCCTGCGGCACGTCGGCGAACAGACGCCGCATCTCGCCAGCGGGCTTGAGCCACAACTCCGCGTTGGGGCGGTCGTACGGGCCCGGGAGCATCGTGCGCGCTCCTGCCGAGGCCAGCACGTCGTGGAGCCGGAAGTCGCGCCGCTCGGCGTAGTGCACGTCGTTGGTGGCCACCACCGGGAGCCCGCACCGCTCCGCGAGCGTCACGAGCCCCGCCACGTACCGGGGACTGTCGGGCGTCATGAGGTGCATGAGCTCCACGTAGAAGCTGTCCGGCGCGAAGCAACGCGCGAGGCGCCTGAGCGCCCGTTCGGCACGCGCACCGAGCCCGGCGAGCACGGCGGCGCCCGCCTCGCCACAGGGGCAGCCCGAGAGGCCGATGAGCCCTTCCGAGTATCGCTCCAGGTCGGTGATCGTGACCACCGAGGGATCGTCTCCAGTGCGCACGTGTGTGCGAGAGAGCAGTCTGCAGAGATTGCGATAGCCGGTGATGTCCTGCGCGAGCAGCGTGAGGTGGAATCCCGCACCCGCCGCCCGGCCGAAACCGACCGGGGCCGGGAGTGCAAGCCGTCGCCCGGGCGGAAGGTCGCCCTCGATCGTGGCCTCGCCTTCAAGCCCGGCGGCCTCGATCACGATCTCCGCGCCCACGACGGGCTTCACGCCCGCCTCAAGCGCAGCGCGATAGAAGCGGATCGCCCCGTAGAGTCCCTGATGGTCGGTGAGCCCGAGTGCGTCCATGCCGTAGCCCGCTGCACGCGCAAGGAGCGCGTCCGGCGACGAGGCGCCATCCATGAAGCTGAAGTGCGAGTGCACGTGGAGATGTACGAAGCCCGCCATAGCGTCTCTAATCCACGACGCCGGTGAGCATCCACCGGTCGGCGATGCGGTCGTACGCGAGGTCGTAGAGGCCGCCACGCGCAAGCACGCGGTAGCAGCGGCGACTCAAGCGCTTGCGCGGATCCCACCACGCGCGCTCGACCGCCCACGACTGCACCACGGCATCGATCGAGTACCGGCGGGCATCGGCCGTGAACGACCGTGGCGCGCCCCGCGATGCGTCCCACACGACCTCGACCGCACGCTCCCGCCGTTTGCCCGCAAGACCTGAAACCCCACCGCCGAGCTCGGACCCACGCACGATCCAGGGGCTCCGCAGGAGCTCGAGTATCACCGGCGTGCGGGTGTCGCTCGCGGTGAACAGGTCGAGCGACTCCCCCGTCGCTCGGGGGTCGTACTGTCTGATCGCGCGGTTGCGGCCCATGGGAGACGTCCTTTGAGAGTGGTGCCGGGTGTGGAAGGAGCTTCAGGGGTCCACACCCGGCGTGTTCAGTATATCGAACACATGTTCGGTATACAAGACGGCTCTGACATCATCAAGGGCGCCCGCGATGGACTCGTTGGGTAGACTGAAAGACGGATGCGTACCACCACGCCGCAGCGAGCCCCGGAGCTCGGCGAATCGGAAGGAGAATCGCCCGTGACGCAGATACTCTCGCGACTCCGCCGCTTCTTCCTCGGCGTGGGGGATCTCTTCGCAACGGCCGGCAAGCACTGGGCCGATGACGGCGCCCCCCAGATAGCCGCCGCCCTCTCCTACTACGCGCTTCTCTCCGTGGCGCCGCTTCTCATGGTCGTCGTCACCGTTGCCGGACGCATCGCCAGCAGGCAGACAGCCACAGAAGAGCTCCTCACCGCGGCAGACCGCCTTGCGGGCGACCTCGGCACCTCGGTGATCGAAGAGCTCCTCGCCTCGGCCTCGCTTCCTACGACCGGGACGCTCCTCAGCATCGTTGCGATCCTGGTGGCCCTGTTCGGCGCCATGCGCCTCTTCGGTCAGATGCGGACGGCGTTCGACAAGATATGGAACACGCCGCCGGAGCGCCCCGAGAGCGACACCCTCTGGGACGGCATCCGGTACACGCTCCGCGCGTTCGCCATCCACAACCTGCGCGCGTTCGTGATGGTCGTGGTGGTGGGCGTCCTCCTCATCGCCACGCTCGCCCTCAACACCCTGGTGGTGGCGATCACCTCCGAGTGGATCGGGTTCGATCCACCCATCGAGGCGGTGCGGACGTTCGACATCCTCGTCTCGCTGCTCCTGCTATGGGTGCTGTTCGGAGCCGTCTATCGCGTCCTGCCACGCACACGTCTCAGCTGGAGCGATGTGGCGGTGGGGGCGGCGATGACGGCAGCGCTCTTCACGCTCGGGCGGTGGCTCGTAGGGCTGTACCTGTCGAGCTCGTCCATCGGTACCGCGTTCGGCGCGGCAGGATCCGTGGTCATCTTCCTCGTGTGGCTCAACTACAGCTCGCAGATACTTCTCTTCGGCGCCGAGTTGACCCAGGCATGGACGTACCGGTATGGATCCAGGGCCGGCCAGACGGATGAGGCCCACGCCGACGGCGAGCACGAAGCCGGCTAGACGCCGAACCCGACCGCTGGCAGGACGCGTGCGAGCACGCCGCCCACCACCAGCGCGATCGCGACCGTGGCGGCCAGCGCTATCGTGGTGGCCCAGAGACCGTTCCGGCGCCAGTACACCGTCATCGACGAGATGCACGGCAGCATGATCGCGTTCACGAGTGCGAAGACGACCATGTCGGTGGGGCTCATCAGCTCGGTGATCGACGCTCCCGCGAAGCCCGCCGTTGCCACGGCAAGCGCCACCAGCAGCTGCAGCGACAGCTCCTTGCGCAGGAAGCCGAGGATGAGCGTGAGGCCTGCGATCGCCGGGAGGCCGAGCCATCCCTCAACGACCGGCTCGAGAGGATCGCTCAACTTCACGAGCCATCCCGTCTCGTACAGGCCGCCCAGCACGAGGCTGCCCACGATCACGATGGGCGTGGCGATGAACAGGAACTCCTTGAACTGATCCCACGCCTTGGATGCGACCCGCTTGAGCGACGGCCGCCTGAACGGGAACATCTCCATGACCAACCCGCGCGAGCCGCCGGGGACGATCCTCTGAAGCGCCACGCCCATGCCCAGCCAGATCGCCACCAGGATGCCAAGCACGAGCAGTGTGGGCTGCCACCCCAGGAAGTGGCCCACTGAGCCGAGGATGACCGCCGTGCGGGCGCTGCACGGGACGAACAACACGAGCGTGGACGCGATCGTACGCTCCCGTCTGCTCGGAAGCTGTCCGGCGGCCACGAGCGCGGGCACGTTGCAGCCGGCTGCAGCCACCATCGGCACGATCGCCCTTCCGTGCAGTCCGAAGCGGTGCATCAGACGGTCGGTGAGGAACGCCAGCGAATTCAGGTACCCCGTGTCCTCGAGGAATCCGAGCAGGAAGTAGAACGTCAGGATGTAAGGCAACCCGATGGACAGCGACGCCTCGATGCCCGCGTCGAAGCCCCAGAGCAACACTTTGCCGAGCGTACCGTCGCCCGCGAGCGACGTGACCGCCGACGTGATCGCCGGGGACGCGAACGTGCCCCATAGTAAAGAGAAGCCCCGGGCGAGCAGGTCGCCCACGAAGAACAGGAAGCCGAAGATGCCCGCTGCCACGATGATCACGAGCGGCACGCCCGTCCACGGCCACGTGGTGAGCGACCACGCGTCCCGCGGCAGCAGGCGCCGTCGCTCCTCCCGCCGTACCGCTTCTTCGCCGAGTATGCCGGTGAGTCCGTGCCGCTCTCGCGCCAGGTGCGTGGCACCGCTCTCCCCGAAGTGCGAGCGCATGGCGCCGCGGACCTGACCTGCCACCTCCGCCACTGCGGGATCGACCTCGCCGGATCCGCCTTCACGCTCGTCGAGAAGCCGCAGCGCGGCCGCGCGGGCGCTGTAGCCCGCAGGCAGGCACTCAGCGTCCCCGCACGCGTTCACGAGCGGCTCAAGCAGCGCCTCGAAGTCCGGCCCATACCCTGGTGGGTCCGGCACCGGCCCCGTTGCGACCTTGAAGCACGCGTCTACCACGTCGCTCACGCCGATGCCCTGCGTCGCCACGGTCGAGACCACAGGCACGCCCAGCGCCGACTCCAGGACGGCGGCGTCCACCGTCAGGCCGGAACGTCGGGCCTCGTCCACGAGGTTCACCGCCAGGACGACCCGGAAGCCGAGGTCGAGCGCCTCGACGGCAAGGTTCAGGGTGCGGCCAAGGGTCGCCGGGTCGAGCACCACCACGACCACATCCGGTTCGAGCTCGCTGAGGGCGCGCAACGCCACCCGGTCCTCCTCGGCTGAACCGGTGAGACCATAGCTGCCCGGAAGGTCGATCACGCCCACCGAACGTTCGCCGGCGCGAGCAGTGCCCGTGTGCACCTCCCGCGTGGTGCCCGGGTAGTGCGCGGTCTCGACCCCGAGACCGGTGAGCGCGTTGAACAGGCTCGATTTGCCCACGTTGGGATTGCCTGCAAGCGCGATGACGATGTCGCTCTCAGGCCGTCCGATCACCGCGTCAGGAACGTCGTGGCACCCTCGGCTCATCGACGGCCTTCGCGGCGGCGACCTTTACGCCGACCCTTCCCGCCCGTGACGACGATCTTCTCGGCTACCTCACGGCCGAGCGCATAGCGCGCGTCCCCCACCTCCACCATCAGCGGGCCACGGAACGGCGCGACGTCACACACGCGCACGTCGGTCCCGGGGAACATGCCGAGAGAAGAGAGATACGAGAGCAGTTCGCCGTCCTCGTCCTCGATCCTCACGATCCGGACCTCCTCGCCGCTGCCCGTATCGCACAGAGGCCCGCCCGTCTGGGCGCGGATCGCACCATCGGCGCTAGGTATCGGATGCCCGTGCGGGCACACGTCGGGGTTGTCCATGAAGCGTTCCAGGGCGTCCTGCACCTTCGGCGAGAGGGCGTGCTCGAGCTCACACGCCTCGTCGTGCACCTCGTCCCATGACAGGCCGAGGACGTCCACCAGGAACCGCTCGGCGAGCCGGTGCCGGCGGATGATGTCGAGAGCGCCCCGGCGACCTGAGGCGGTGAGCTCCACAGCCCCGTCGTCGGTACGTGAGATCAAATCGCGGGTCTGCAACCGGCCCAGGGTGGCCGTGACAGTGGGAGCGGAGACACCCATGAACTCGGCGATCTGTCCCGGCCGCACCGGTCCACGCTCGGCGAGCTTGTAGATGGTCTCCAGGTACTCTTCTAGGGTCGCACTGGTCATCACAACCACCTTATGGAAGTCGCACGAAGAAGCCGTCCGGGTGAGTATACACACGACGCTCACGTTAATGAAGGCTAATCACAGAGGATGCCGACGACGCATACACGGTGCCGCCGCCCCACGGCCCGAGACCGCGTGACACTCTTTGGGAATACCCGATGTGGACGCACCCACACCCGACAGGAGCACACGTGACGACAGACGCGCTCGCCCGCCGGATCGCCCGCGACATCGCCGACCTCTGCGACCCCGGCGACCGCAGTCCCGGGACCGAGCGCAACCGTGCGGCCGTCGAACACGTCTCGGAACGCATGCGTGAATGCGGGCTTGCGGTCGAACGGGTGGCGTTCGAGGTGCCCGAGTGGCGCTACGGTACGGCGAGCGTGGATGTGGCGGGGCTTCGAAGCCAGCTCCATCCAGGGCCCTTCTCCCCCCGGGTGCATGGCACAGGGAGGCTCGCAGTGGTGCGCACCGCGGATGAGATCCCAAGCGCCATCGCTCCGGACGCGGTCCTCCTGCTGTGCGGTGACATCGCCCTCGAGCAGCTCACACCCCGCGACTACCCCTTCTACATCGATCCCGGGCACGCGGCGATCCTTGATGCGCTCGAAGCGGTTCGACCGCTCGCGATCATCGCCGCCACCGACCGGAGTGCGATGACGGCCGCCATGTCGCCGTTCCCGCTCATCGAGGAGTCGGGGTTCGGAGTGCCGCACGCGTACCTGCACGTGAGCGATGGCGCATCACTTGCCGAACACGACGGGGAGCAAGCGCACGTGAGGATCGACTCCGAGACGCGCCCCTCCGAGGGAGTCCAGATCATCGGCGTCCGGCCGGGGTCCCGCCCCGATGCGGGCACCGTGGTCGTGTGCGCGCACATCGACACCAAACCCGACACGCCGGGTGCGATCGACAACGCAGCCGGCGTCGCCGTGCTGCTTGCGGCCGCCCATCTGCTTCGCGACCGGCGTGTCGGTCCCACGGTGGAGTTCGTGCCGTTCAACGGCGAGGACCACGCGATGGCTCCCGGCGAGCTCGCGTATCTTGCGGTACGCCCCGATCTGACCGACGTACGGCTGGCCGTCAATGTCGACGCCGCCGGGCTGGCAGGAGGTCCCACCGCGTACTCCGGCTACGGCATCGACTCGGTGACAGAGGTGCTTCTCGCCTCGCTGGCAGAAGGCTTCCCGCATATCGCCGCAGGTCCGTCGTGGCCCGCCAGCGACCATATGGTGTTCGCCATGCGGGGCGTACCAGCCGTGGCGCTCACGTCATCGGACCTGGATGCCGTGATGCACGACCACGCGCATACCCCGGGCGATGTGCCGTCTTTGCTCGATCCGGACATCCTCTCGGAGACGGCCCGTTTCATGGCCGACCTTATCGAGAGCCTCTGACTCCTTACCGGACCCGGACCGCTCGCCCGGCTACTCCCCCGGCCGGTAGGTGATTCGCGCGACCGGCGACTCCCACACGGCGACCTCCACCACGCTCACCCGGGGTCCGACGCGCTCAGACAGCCGATCGAAGATATGGCGTGAGAGGTTCTCCGCGGTCGGATTGCTGCGGTCGAACGGTGGGACGTCGTTGAGATACGCGTGGTCGAGCGGCTCGAGCACAGCCTGAAGGTCGGCCTTCAGCGTCTTGAAGTCGTACACGATGCCGACTTCGTCAAGCTCCGAGCCGCGCACGACCACCTCGACATCCCAGGTGTGCCCGTGAAGATTCCGGCACTCCCCCGGATACCCGTGCAGGGAATGCGCGGCATCGAAATGTCCGCGGATCATCAGGTCGTACATGACTCAGCACCCCTCGCCGAAGAGCGTCGTCGCGCCGCGTTCGGGCGGCTCCGGCGCATCGCCCACATCGGCGCGTGCGTCCATCGCCTCGTTCGCAAGCGCATCGGCCTCCACGTTGGCCTCGCGTCGCACATGCTGGAACGTCACATCCTCGAAGGCGCGCCTCAACTCTTGCGCTCGCAAGAAGAGCGGTTTGAGACCTTCGTTCTTGACGCGATACTGCCCGAGCATCTGCTTCACGATCAACTCGCTGTCCGCCCGCACGAGAAGCGATGTCGCCCCGAGCGCGCGGGCGGCGCGCATACCCCACAGCATGGCCTCGTACTCGGCAACGTTGTTCGTGGCGGAACCGAGATAGCTGCCGCCGCGGGCCACGATCTCGCCGGACGGATCGCGGACCACCACGCCGGCTCCAGCGGGCCCTGGATTGCCCCTTGAGCCGCCGTCGGTGTTCACCATCCAAACGTCGCTCATCAGGCGTCCCCTACGATCACCAGCATGCGTTTGCAGTTGGGGCACTCGGCTACCTCAGGCCCGGCTCGAAGCGCCTGGACCTCGCCCGCGGGGATCTCCGTGCGGCATGCAGTGCACAGAGCGCCCTTGAGCGCGCCCACCGCGACACCCTTCTTGGCCTCCCGCAAACGCTCGTACCGGGCGAGAACGGAGCCGTCGAGCATTCGTGCTATGGCGTCGCGCTCGGCCCGCAGCCGTGCGGTCTCCGTCTGGATCTCGCCGCCTCGCGACTTGTAGCGCTCGATCAGGTCCGCCTCCTTGGCGCGGCCCTCCTCGAGCGCGGCGTCGACCTTCGCTCGCTGCGCCTCACCGGACTCTGCCTTCTCCATCAACCCGAGCTCTTCGCGCTCGAGCTGGTCCTTGCGGCGTGACAGCGCGTCGATCTCACGCGTGAGGTTGCGGAGCTCCTTGGAGTCGGTGATCTGACCGGAGAGCACCTTCGCCTGCTCCGCGTCGATCTTGGCCTGCACCATCTGCACTTCGTCAGCGCTCTTCGCCACCATGGCGTTCGCCCGCTGCACGTACGCACGGGCCTTCTCGGCCACGCCCTCGATCTCCTTGAGACGATGCCGGAGCTGCAGGATCGCGGCCTTCTCAGGCAACTCGTCGAGAGCCTTCACGGCCCGGGCGATCGCGAGGTCCTGCTCCATCAACGCAAGGAGGGTCTCACCCTCGGTCATCAGCGTCCTCCACGGTCCGCCACGCCATCTGTGGCTGCTCAACGGTCACGGTGACGCCGCCGCCGGCGCACCGACGCACCTCGTTGCCGAGCACGGTCACGAGCGGCCACTCCGATGCGTCGTGCCCGACCTCGATGATCGTCAGGCCACGAGCCACGGCGTCCAGGGCGTCATGATAGCGCACCTCACCCGCGATGCAGACATCGCACGCGTCGAGCGCATAGCCGAGCAGGGAACCGGCGGACCCGTTGGCCACGGCGATCCGCTCCACCGTGCGCTCCACGTCGCCCCATACGCGCGGGGTGACGCCAAGGCGCTCCCGCACCCTGTGCGCGAGCTCCAGCACCCCGCCGTCGCCCTCCCACGAGCAGATGCGTCCGAGACGCGCCGCACCCCGTGCCCTGCGGGCCTCCAGCGCGAGCACGACCGGCTCTTCGTACGGATGCGCCGCACGAGCGGCCTCGACGGCGCGCGCCGCAATGCTGCGCGGAGCGACCATCTCCACACGGACCTCGGGCACGCCCGCCGGCCCCGCCTGAACCACCGGATCCGCGCCTGCAGCCGGCTCGAAACGTCCCGTTCCCTCGCTCTCGAACGAGCACTTCTCGTAGAGGCCCAGCCGCCCCGCTCCCGCCGAGGCCAGGGCGGCCCGCACACCCTCCGCCGATTCCCCGGGCACGTAGGTCACTATCACGGTGACCGGCTCGGCTGAGCGCTCGAGCGGACCGACGATCGTAAGCCCCAAGGCCTGAGACAGCGCGTCCGCACCCGCGGGAGCGCGATCGAGACTCGTATGGAAGCTCGTCACCGACACCCCGGCGGCCAAGGCCACCACCAGCGTCCCCGACGGCCCGGGTTGCGGGAGATACGTGTCGGGCGCCTCCAGAAACGGCGGGTGATGCGTCACGAGGACGTTCGCGCCAAGCGCGGCGGCACGGTCAACCGCCTCGGCGGTGGCATCGAGCGTGACGAGGGCGCCCTCCACACGCGCGGAGGGATCGCCGCAGATCAGGCCCACCCGGTCCCACTCCTCGGCCCATGCCGGGTCGAACGCCTCTTCGAGCCGGCCGACCAGCGCGGCGACGGTCAACGCCTCCTCAGAGCTCATCGATACCCACCTCCTCCGGTCGCCGGTCACGGAAGACCACCACAGACCGGTACCCGGCGCCCTTGAGAGCCGCCACCGCTTCGGCGGCTCCGGCGCCCACCTCGGCGGGACGATGCGCGTCCGAACCGATGGTCGCCGGGACTCCCGCCCTGGATAGTTCGACAAGCAGGTCCTGCCCCGGGTAGATCTCCGCGCACGGTTTGCGCAGACCCGCCGTGTTCACCTCCACGGCCACGCCCGCGTCGGCCAGGTCCCGCGCCAGCGAGCGGTAGAGGTCGCGGGTGGGACCCTCCGGCCACACACCGAACTTCTTCACGAGGTCGACATGCGCCATCACGTCGACATCTGCGGTGCGCGCTGCGCGAACCACATCGCTGAAGTACCGCTCCCATAGAGCGTCGGCGTCCCACTCCGCGTACCGGTCACGTCGCGCCGGGTCGTCGAAGGCCCACCCGTCGATGAAGTGCACCGACCCCAGGACCACATCGAACCGGCGCCCCGTGCACAGTTCGCGAGCATGGCGGAGGCCTGCGGGCACTGCGTCGATCTCGATACCGCTGAGGACCTCCACCCCCAGCGCCTTCCCCAGCTCCGCGGCCGCGGCCACCTCGTCGAGGTAGCGCCCGAACTCATCCAGAGGCATGGCATAGCGCTCGGCGCCCGGCACGGTCATGGCGATCTCCGGAGCAAGCGGAAGATGCTCGGTGAACGCGAGCGTGCTCACGCCGCGGGCGGCTGCAGCGCGCACGTACTCGTCCGGCGTGCCCTCGGCATGACGGCACCGCCAGGTGTGCACGTGAAGATCGATCATCCCGTAGACCCCTTTGCGATCGTGCCGCCGCCAACCACCACGTCGCCCGCATAGCAGACCGCCGCCTGCCCGGGCGCGGCGCAGACAGGCGACTCGAAGTCGATCGCCAGCCCGCCCGCCGAGCGTACCACGCGGGCCCGTACCGCAGGCATCCGCGCACGGACCTTCACCGTCACGTCGTCGGCCGGGTCGCCATGCCATATCGCATCATGCACGTCCACGTGCGTCCCCTCGCACGCTTCAGGCGGTCCCGCCACGATGACGTTCTGTTCGGCGTCCACCCGCACCACGTACAGCGGGCCCTCGCCACCGGGCAAGCCCTTCCGCTGTCCCACCGTGTAGTGGCAGATTCCCCGGTGCGTGCCGATCGGCCGTCCGCTGAGATCGACCACGTCTCCCGGACGGCACGCAGCCGCCCGGTGGGCGCACACGTACTCCCCTGCCGAGCGCCCGTCCAGGAAGCAGACGTCCTGACTCTCCGGGTGCTCGGCCACAGGCAGCCCCGCACGAGACGCTTCCGCCCGCACCTCTGCCTTCGCAAGCCGCCCGAGGGGCAACTCGATGCGCCCGAGCAACCCCGGATCGAGCCGGTAGAGGAAATACGACTGGTCCTTGGCCTCGTCGAGAGCGCGCGAGATCCTCGGGCCGCGGAGCGTCTGCTCCACACGGGCGTAGTGGCCGGTCACCACGCCCGCCCCGCCCTCTTCCCGCACCCAGTCCAGGAGCGCGCCGAACTTCATCGTCTCGTTGCAGCCCACGCACGGGTTGGGCGTGAGCCCGGCGACGTATGCATCGATGAAGGGCCCGATGACCTCTGAGGCGAACCGTTCGCGCACGTCTATGACGCGATGCTCGATCTCCAATGCGTCCGCCACGCGTCGGGCCTCACGCACCTGTTCGTCGCCGTCGAGGAATCGGAGCGTGACGCCGGCCACTCGACGCCCCTCGCGCTGAGCGAGCAGCGCCGCTACAGCCGAGTCAACGCCCCCCGACAGGGCCGCCCACCACGTTGCGCCGGTCATCGCGTACGCAACCGCTTCACGACGGACGCGGTCACCTCGACGAAGCGCTCCACGTCATCCATGGTCGTCCATCTGCCCACGGTGACCCGCAGCGTGCCGTACGGGTCTTCACCGCGCACCCCCATCGCGCGCAGGACATGGCTCCCGCCCGAGCTCCCCGAGGAGCATGCGCTTCCCGTGGACACCGCGAAACCGGCGTCGTCGAGGTGGAGCAGAAGCATCTGCCCATCCACGCCCGGTACCCCGATGCTCGTGAGATGGGGGACCCGCCGGCCGGTGCCCCCATGCACGACCGTGGGACCCGCGGCTTCATGCAATCCGGCCTCGATCGCGTCGCGGAGCGCGGCGAGCCGCTCCCGCTCCGTCGGCCGCTCCTCGTCCATGTACCGCAGCGCATCCCGGAAGGCGATGGCCCCGGCCACGCTCTCGGTGCCGCTACGGCGCCCGTCCTCCTGACCGCCCCCGCGCAGCAGCGGCTCGAACGGTACGCCCGAGCGCAGGTACAGCACCCCGGTGCCCTTGGGCGCGTAGATCTTGTGACCAGCCGCCGAGAGCGCATCGACGCCCATCGCCGAGACGTCGACATCGAT
The DNA here is from genome assembly GCF_023161965.1 of Anaerosoma tenue. Lineage (NCBI taxonomy): Bacteria > Bacillati > Actinomycetota > Coriobacteriia > Anaerosomatales > Anaerosomataceae > Anaerosoma > Anaerosoma tenue. The sequence continues at coordinate 252,185 of NZ_JALNTY010000001.1, read as the reverse complement.
CTTGCCGAGGGACTGGGCGGAATCCGTGTGCACGAACGCGCCGTGCTCGTGCGCGATGCGGGCGATAGCGGCGATATCCTGCACCGTGCCCACCTCGTTGTTGGCGTGCATCACCGAAACGAGAGCCGTGTCGTCCCTCACGGTTGCCGCAACGGCTTCCGGCGGGATCATCCCGTCGCCATCAGGCGCTACGCGCTCCACGGTGAGCCCCTCGCGTTGGAGCAGCTCGGCGGCGGCGAGCACCGCATGATGCTCGAACGCCGAGATGACAACGTGCGGCCCGCGACCCGCGGCGACGGCCGCACGCGCGATCCCGATGACCGCCGCGTTGTCCGACTCCGTGCCCGAGCCGCAGAAGACGACCTCGTCGGGGTGTGCGGCTCCGATCCTCCGCGCGATGTCCGTGCGCGCCGCCTCGAGCGCCTGCCGTGCTTCCCGCCCTTCCCGGTAGAGCGAGCTCGGGTTACCCGGGTAGCGCTCGAGGGCCTCGGCGGCAGCACGGACGACGCGAGGATCCACGGGAGTGGTGGCGGCATAGTCGAGGTAGACACGGGAAGACCGCTCGGTCATGATGCACCGTCCTGTCCGGCTCCATCGTCGGGTGATGCGGATGACCCCGCCTCGGGCACGTCATCGATCGCGGCCACAGGCGTGATAGAGGAGATGACGTCCTCGGCATCAAGAACCCCCGATGACCACCCGGCGGCCACGTCTTCGAGTTCGTCGACGGCCACCACGCGCACCGTGCCACGGCACGCGCGCTGCCGTACCGCGACCTGGAACATCTCCGCGCTCGATACGCTCTCCACCACGAACAGCACCGAGCACGCGGGGGTACGTCCTCGCGCCCGGCGACACAGCTCCTCGACGAAGTGCGCGGCGGCGGCGAGTGTGACCGGCCGCTCGCTCACACGCGTGACGATCTCGAGGCCCGAGGCGGATGTCCACGTGCCGTCGGGCGATACCGAGAAGCCGAGCGCACCTCCAAGACCGTCCACCCGCGCACGGAACTCCCGACGCTGGCGCTCGGCGGCCTTCGATCTCGGAGTGGGAGCCGCCACCAGCGCATCCGGGGCGGCCTCCACGACGGTACGCCTCGTCGCACGTGCGCGCTCGACGATGTCGGAGCAGCCATCTGCCTGCTCCCGACGCGCTCTGATGTCGTCAGGCCCACTCGGCACGCGCGGTCCTCTCGTCGGGTGGCGTGTCCCGTAGCCTACCGTACAGCGGCGGCCCGCAAATCGTCGGACACGGCCTCACGGCCATTGAAGGCGTGTCCGCGACCGTTCGTCGAATCGAACGTACCGTCGCTTGTGCGGCCGCTGACGGCTTTGCTATGGTGACGTTCCCTCCCGGATGACCTCCGGAGGTTGACACAGACGGTAATCCACGGTTGATAGCCACAGGGTGGTGAGAACCCACTGGATCGCCCCGCGGAACGCCCGGCACCGGAAACGGCGACCGGGCGTTCTCTTCTCCCCGATGCCCCTACCGGCCTCCTTCGGTGAACTCCCGCAACATCTCGCCGAGGCCGCGCCTGTGGCTCGAGGAGTCCGCCTCCCCGTGGTAGCCCGACACGAACCGCTCGATGTACTTGGCCAGCATATCCACCTCGAGGTTGGCGCCGCCGCCGATCGCCTTGTCCTTGAGCGTGGTCGACGACTCCACCTGCGGCACGACCGCCGCCGTGAAACCCCCGCCGCCCAGCTTGCCGACGGTCAACGAGATCCCGTCCACGGCGATCGAGCCCTTCTCGACCACGAAGCGCATGACCTCGGGCGGGGCCTGGAACTGGTACACGGTGAACTTGCCGGCCGGCTGTCGCATCTCGAGGTGTCCGATGCCGTCCACGTGACCTGCCACAAGATGGCCGGCAAGCCTGTCGGAGAGGCGCAGCGCGCGCTCGAGGTTGACCTTCTGGCCCTGCTCGAGAGTACCGAGCGTGGTGCCTCCCAGCGTATCCGCGTCGACATCGGTGAGGAACGCGCCCCTGATGAACTTGACGACCTTCACCTGTGCGCCGTCCACCGCGATCGAGTCGCCGATCTGCATGTCGCGACCGAACTCCGGCGCGTAGACCTCCAGGCGCATGCCGCCGCCCACGCGGTCTGCGCGCGTTATCACGCCCTCGCACTCGATCAGGCCTGTGAACATAGGTGGCACACGCTCCTCTCGCTGGACACGCTTCACACGCTGCGGGTCAGCGCGCTTCTCCGCAGCTCCGCAAGCGCCGCCGCCGGGTCGGGCTGCCCGAATATGGCGTTGCCGGCGACCAGCGTGTCGGCGCCCGCGTCGACGACCCGCGGCGCGGTGTGCGGGTCGATCCCGCCATCCACCTCGATCCGGGGCGACACCCCTGCATCCCTGCACATCCGTACGATCTCGCGGACCTTCGCTATCGAGGACTCGATGAACGACTGACCACCGAATCCGGGGTTCACGCTCATCACGAGCACCAGGTCCACATACGGCAGCACCTCGGCGATCGCGGATGCGGGCGTGCCCGGGTTCAGGGTGATGCCCGCCATCGCCCCGCCCTCTCTGATCGCGCAGAGCGTGCGGTGCGCGTGCACCGCGGCCTCGATGTGCACCGTCACGATGTCAGCGCCCGCGTCGACGTACCACCCGGCGGTGCGGTCGGGATCCTCCACCATGAGGTGGACGTCCAGCGGCTGTCGCGCCACCCGCTTCAGCTCACGCACGACGGGCGGGCCGATCGTGAGGTTGGGGACGAACCGCCCGTCCATCACGTCCACGTGTATCAGATCGGCGCCCGCATCTTCCACGAGCGCCACCGCCTCGGCCAGTCTGGTGAAGTCTGCCGAGAGGATCGACGGCGCGATGAACAGCTCGTGGCCCATGCGCCTCACTCCCCGTCCTCGACGAGGCCCATGCCGTGGAACTCGTCCACCGCCGCGCGGCCCATCAGGATCGATGCGGCCTCCGAGGCCATGTGGCCCTCGTACAGGATCGCGCGGACCTGGCGGGTGATCGGCATCTCGATCTCCAGCTTGGCAGCGAGGTCGTCGAGCGCCACAGCGCTCTTGGCGCCCTCCGCCACCATGTGCGTCTCCGCGGCGTAACTCTCCACGGTGCCGCCGCCGGCCACCCACTCGCCCAGACCGCGGTTGCGGCTGTGCCGCGAGGTGCACGTGACGATCAGGTCGCCCATGCCCGCAAGGCCCATGTAGGTCATCGGATTCGCGCCCAGGTGTGAACCCAGGCGGCTCATCTCGGCAAGTCCGCGCGTCATCAGCGTCGCCTTCGTGTTGTCGCCATAGCCGAGGCCGTCCACCATGCCAGCGGCCACCGCCACGACGTTCTTGGAGGCGCCGCACAACTCCACGCCCACCACGTCGGGGTTGGTGTACACCCTGAACGTCGGCGCCATGAAGAGGTCCTGGAACATGCGGCCCACCGACTCGTCGTAGGCCGCCACCACGGTGGCCGAGGGGACCCCCTTGGACACCTCTTCGGCGTGGTTGGGGCCCGACAGCGCGGCGAGACGCTCGCGGTTGCCGACGACCTCCTCGAGGATCTGCGTCATGCGCATGAGCGTGTTCTGCTCCACGCCCTTGGCGAGGTTGATCACCGGCACGTCGTCAGGAAGCGTCTGGCTCATCACTTCGGCCACACCACGCACGCCATGGCTCGGCGTGACCACGATGACGGCGCCCGCGCCATCGATCGCCTCGGCCAGGTCGGCGGTGGCGCTCACCGCAGGACCCAGCGTCACGTCACGCAGGAACATCGGGTTGTGGCCGTCGGCGTTCACGCCCTCGGCGATCTCCGGCTCGCGGGCCCAGAGCGTCACGTCCACGGATTTCTCTCCCAGAAGCCATGCAACGGCGGTGCCCCACGAGCCCGCGCCGATAACGGATACCTTCATCGCTTCTCACGCCCTTCGCGTCTGGCGGCCGACTTCATATCGTCCCACATACGGCGCCTGAAGGTGATCTTGTTCTCCTCACCACGCCTGATCCGGCCGATGTTGGATCGGTGCTTCCAGATCACATACGCGCCCGTGATGAACGCGAACACTGCGAACGCGTACCGGCCGGGGTACGCGATCAAGGATACAACGGGCAGCGCGGCCGCGATGACGATCGAGCCGAGCGACACGTACCGGGATATCGCCACCGTGAGCAAGAAGAGCACTATCATCACCAGCGCCACCCGCGGGGCAGCGACGATGATCGCCCCGGATGCGGTGGCCACACCCTTGCCGCCGCGGAAGCCGAGGAACGGCGAGAGCGTGTGACCGGCGATCGCCGCCATGGCGCCCAGCACCACGAGCGCATCCGCCCCGGCCGCGCTTGCGCCATCGGAGACGAGCAACATCGCGAGCCATACGCCGGCAGCGCCCTTGAGCGCATCGAGGAAGTACACGGTGAGACCGGGCGCCGTGCCGAAGACGCGGAGCACGTTGGTGGCGCCCGTGTTGCCGCTCCCGAAATCGCGGATGTCCGCATGCCAGAAGATGCGCACGATCAAGACCCCGAAGGGGATCGAGCCCACGAGATACGCGCCGAGCGCGGTGCCGAGTATCCGGAGTGCCGCCTCCACATCAGCCCTTCTGCCGGAACCGCAGCTTCACGGGCGTACCGGTGAGGTCGAACGCTTCGCGCAAGCGGTTCTCGAGATAGCGCTCATAGTTGGCGTCCACCATACGCGGGTGGTTCGCGAAGAACGTGAACACTGGTGGCCGCGTGCCCGTCTGGGTGGCGTACTTGAGACGCAGCATCTTGCCGCCCTTGGAGACCGTGTGTCCGGTGGCGCGGAGATCGGTGAGCAGACGGTTGAGGGCGCTCGTGGAGATCTCCTGCGCGTAGGCGTCGTAGATCGTGGACAACATCGGCAGCATCTTGTGGACGCCGGTGCCCTTGAGCGCGCTCACACGGAGCACCGGCGCGAAGCCGACGAATCCGAGCTTATCGGGGAGCCTCGCCACCAACTCCGTCTTCTCCTCTGGCGTCTCCAGCAGGTCCCACTTGTTGAGGGCGATCAGCAGCCCGCACCCGCGCTCCTCGGCGAACCTCGCCACCCGCTGATCCTGATCGGTCACGCCGGTGGCCACGTCCACCACCAGCACGGCCACGTCGGCACGGTCGATCGCGCGCATCGCCCGCACGAACCCGTAGTACTCCACCGACTCGTCGATACGGGACTTGCGCCGCAGGCCCGCAGTGTCCACCAGTCGGAACACCCGCCCGTCGCGCTCGAGCACCGTGTCGATGGCGTCGCGCGTTGTGCCGGCCACGTCGGACACGATGGCTCGCTCGACACCGAGCAGCTTGTTGTACAGCGACGACTTCCCGGCGTTCGGCTTGCCGATGATGGCCACCCCGATGGCGTCTTCTTCCTCAAGGACTTCTCGTTCGGGAAGGCTCTCCACGATCGCGTCGAGCAGGTCCCCGGAGCCATGCCCGTGCAGCGCCGAGACGGGCCACGGCTGACCGAGCCCGAGGCCCCAGAAGTCATGGATCGCCTCTTCGCGGCCAGGCGTGTCGAGCTTGTTCACCGCGAGGAACACCGGCACCTTCTCGCGTCGCAGAAGCGATGCGACCTCCTCGTCGCCGGGCGCGACGCCCACCGAGCCGTCAACGAGGAACACGACGACGTCGGCCTCGTGCGCCGCCACCACCGCCTGTTGACGGATCGACGCGCCGAACTCGTCGTCGCTTGTGAACTCGATGCCGCCGGTGTCTACCAGCATGAACTCGCGCCCGTTCCAGTCGGCGCGATGGTAGCTTCTGTCGCGGGTCACGCCGCTCGCCGCGTGCACGATGGCGTCCTGCGCCTGGATCATGCGGTTCACGAACGTCGACTTCCCGACGTTGGGTCGTCCGACAACCGCTACGATGGGGAGTGTCATGGGAGCGTCCGTCCTGTTCGGGTCGTGAGGGCCTGGGCCAGGGCGGCCCCATCGCTGCCGATGATCCGCACATCGCCGCCCGCCAGCCCCGCGAGCGAGGCCGCGGGCACGTCATCGAGCAGCAGCCCGTCGGAGTTTACTACAACGTCCGGCACCAGATACGTACCCCGTGCACCGTCGGACGCCACCGCCGAGGCGATATCATCTCCGCCGAGCAGCCCGGTCACCGACACGTTCCCGCCGAACAGCCTGTTCGGCACGGGCAGGACCCGCACCTCGCCGAAGCCGGCTTCGTGGAGCGACCGTTGTAGCACGGGCGCGAACAGCTCGCCGGTGACGACCGCGATGGAGTGGTCCTGCGCGGTCGACCGGTGACGGGCGACTTCCGTGGAAGCCGCCTCACCCAGCGCGCCGGCAAGCTCGGCCTTGAAGGCCACCACCATGCCGATACCGTTCTCGAACTGCGGGAAGCCGTCGTACTCGGCCACGCCGGGCATCTCGGTCCCCGCGGTGAGGTACAGCTCGTCGGCGGCATAGACCCACCCCACGCCCCTGTCCGCCCTCATACGTGTCTGGACGCCCTGTATGACCTCCAGCACCGCCCGGGCCCCTGTGGGCCCGTAGGAGGCCGAGAAACGCGTCTGGTGGCCGGTGTAGCCCATGGGCACGCACCCCACCGAGATCACGCCCTCGCGTGCGCCGAGATACCCGAGCGTCTCCAGCAGGACCTTCCCGTCATTGACTCCCGGAACCAACACTATCTGGACGTGGGCCTCGATGCCTGCGCCCAGCAAGTCGTCAAGGATCTCAAGTGCCCGGTCTTCCACCGTGGGACAGATCAACCGCCGACGGACCGCGGGGTCCACCGCGTGTACCGAGACATGCAGCGGCGACAGGTGTTGCGCCACGATGCGCGCCACGTCGTCTTCGTCGAGGTTCGTGAGCGTGATGAAGTTGCCCGAAAGGAACGACAGGCGGTAGTCGTCGTCGCGCACATACAGGGATCCCCGCAATCCTGCGGGGAGCTGCGACACGAAGCAGAAGGCGCACGCGTTCTCGCACTCACGGATGGCGTCGAAGACCGCCGAGGTGAACGACACGCCGAGCGGCTCGCCGCCCGTGCGCTCGACAGAGAGCGTCATGCCCGTGCCCTCACGCTCGACCAGGACGTCGAACGACGGCTCACCCGTGAGCCACATCCAGTCGACCAGGTCGCGAAGCGGCTGCCCGTCGACGGCAAGCACCACGTCGCCCGGACGGAGCCCGGCACGCGACGCCGGGCCGTCCTCCACCGCCGCCACGGGTGCACCGCGGCCTTCGGGCCCGGGCGCTGGATACCCGCGAGACATCCGTGGCTGGTCACTCATCGGCCGGAATGGACTCGATCGCCGCGATCACGCCCTGTATCTGCTCGTCGGGTGTGGAGGCTCCCGCGGTGACGCCTGCCACCGAGGCGCCGACGAACCACTCCGCGCGCAACTCCTCGGCCGTCTCGACGTGATGCGTGCGCAGGTTGCGGGCGCGGCAGATCTCGGCCAGGCGCGTGGTGTTCCCCGAGTTGTGGCCGCCCACCACGACGATCACGTCGACCTCACCCGCCAGCTCAGCGGCCGAGGTCTGACGCTTGGCCGTGGCGCTGCAGATGGTGTTGCACACTCGGATCTCGTTGACGCGGGGCAGCAGCTCGTCCACGACCTCGCGCAGGGTGGCGATCTGCTGGGTGGTCTGCACCACGACGCCGATGCGCCGGGACATGCGCGCGGGGAGGTCCGATGCGCGCTCCACGATCACCGCTTCGCCGCCGGCGTGCGCAAGTATGCCCTCCACCTCAGGGTGGTCCGACTCCCCCACGATCACCACCGCGTAGCCGGCCGCGGCGAGCTCGGCCGCGCAGGTGTGAGCCGCGCGCACGAACGGGCATGTGGCGTCCACCACGTCCAGGCCGCGCGACTCGGCCTCCGTGATGACCGCGGGATCCACGCCGTGTGAGCGGATCACCACCGTGCCGCGCGCGATCTCATCCAGCGAGCCGGCGACCGCCACACCCCGCTCCGTCAGCGCCGCCACCGCCTGCGGGTTGTGGATCAGCGGTCCGAGCGTGGAGACCTGTCCGCTCACGTCAGCCGCCTCACGGGCCATCTTGAGCGCCCGCTCGACGCCGTAGCAGACACCCGCATGACGCGCTACGACCACCTTCATGCGGCACTCCCTTCGCCGGGATCCAGCAGACGCGCGATCGCCGCCATCATCTGCGCCGTCACGGCCTCCACACGTTCCTTACGCCCCGCTTCCGGGGCAACGGCCTGGGGGTCTATCGGTTCACCCACCGTTATCCTCGTACGCACGAACCGGGGGAATCTCGAGCCGCGTGGCATCGCACGTTCCGTGCCGGAGAACCCGACCGGTACTATCGGCGTTCCCGCCCGGAGCGCGATGAACGCCGCCCCGCCATGCGCCTGCCCGAGCGCCTCGCCGCTTTCCATATCGCGGCGGCTTCCCTCGGGGAACACTCCCACGAGTTCGCCGGACCGGAGGAGTTCGGTGGCGGTGACGATCGCGGTGCGATCCGGCTCTCCCCGGTTCACCGGGAAGCCCCAGAACCGTGGGAGGAGCCACGCCACGATGCCGCGCTCGAACAGCTCGCGCTTGGCCATGAAGTGCACCTTCCTCGGCGAGGCGCACCAGAGAAGCACCGGGTCGAGATAGGACACGTGGTTGCCGGCGAGCAGCGCGCCGCCGGCGGGGATCCGCTCCGCCCCCTCCAGACGCGTACGGAACAGGAGAAGGACCAGTTTGCCGAACGTCGCGCGCACGAACGTGCCGAGCCCGTCGCCCTTCATCGCCGCTCCTCCACGAGGGCCTCGATCGCGTCGACCACCTGCTCCACCGTGAGACCTGTGGTGTCGAGCAGCGTGGCGTCCCCGGCCGCGGCGAGCGGACTCACCTCGCGCGACGAATCGTACTGGTCGCGACGCTCGAGCCGTGCCTGCACCTCGGCCTCGTCGACCTCCACGCCCTGACCCGCGAGGTCGATCCGTCTGCGGCGGGCACGCTCCTGCGCGGACGCCGTGAGGAAGACCTTCACCTCGGCCAGAGGGAACACCACGGTGCCGATGTCTCTGCCCTCGGCCACCACCTCGCGCCCGTCAGCGAGTTCCCGCTGTCGCGCGACGAGGGCCTCGCGTACGGCGGGCACCGCCGAGACCGCGCTCACGTTCGCGTCCACGTCAGGCGTGCGGACCGCGGTGGTCACGTCGTGGCCGGCGATGCGGACGACGTCGGCGATGGGGCCGTCGCTGAGATACTCGAACGAGACCGGGTTCTCCTCGGCCATGTGTGCCAGCGCCTCGGCGTCGCCGGTAGAGACGCCACGCTCGAGCGCGAGCCAGGTGACCGCGCGGTACATCGCGCCGGTGTCGAGATGGCGCACCCCGAGCCTCCGCGCCACGGCCTTGGCCACCGTGGATTTGCCGCTCGCCGCGGGGCCGTCTATCGCGATTATCACAGGCCTCTCCCGGTCCGGTGTCGGGCAAGGGGATTCTAGCACGCGTCAGACTTCCGCATCGCCGCGGACCAGACCCAGAAGGTCCTCAAGGAACCGCGGATACGAGACCCCTACGGCATCGAAGTCCTCGATGGTGGTGTCGCCTTCGGCGATCAGACCGGCCACCGCCCAGGTCATCGCGAGCCTATGGTCGCCACCTGACGTCAGCGTGGCGCCCGTGAGCGTAGACGGACCGGTGACCTCGAGCCAGTCGTCGCCCGCGGTCACCCGGGCGCCCAGCGCCGTGAGTCCGGCGCGCACCGCCTCGATGCGGTCGCTCTCCTTCACCCTGAGCTCGCCGACGCCCTCGAACCTCGTCGCTCCGGCGGCCTGCGAGGCAACCAGCGCGAGCACGGGGACCTCGTCGATCAGCGTGGGCACCACGTCGGCGCCCACGGTCACGCCGTGCAGCTCCGCGGCGCTCTGCACCACGATCGTCCCGACCGTCTCGTTGCCCATCGGCGGCAGGTCTTTCAGCGTTATGTTGGCGCCCATCTCGCGCAGCACCCCGATGAACCCGATCCGCGTGGGGTTGAGCGACACGTTGGGAAGCAGCACCTTGCTTCCCGGCAGCAGGGTTGCCGCCGCGATGCTGAACGCCGCCGAGGAGGGGTCGGCCGGTACGATCACCTGCGTGCCGGTGAGGGTTGCAGGGCCGTTCACACTCGCCGAGAGGCCCTCCCTGGCGACCTGTGCTCCGAAAGCGGGCGCCATGCGCTCCGTGTGGTCACGACTGGCGCGCGGCTCGGTCACCGTGGTGGCGCCCGTGGCGCGGAGCCCCGCGAGCAGCACGGCCGACTTCACCTGAGCGCTGGCCACGGGCGAGTCGTACGATATGGCGGTAAGCTCGCCGCCACGCACCCGCATGGGCAACGTGCCCTCCGCCGAGGTGGTCACCGTGGCTCCCATCTCGCGGAGCGGCGCGGCGATGCGCTCCATGGGTCTGGCGCTCAGCGACTCATCCCCGGTGAGCGTCACGTCGACCGGCCAGCCCGCCAGGACCCCCGCGAGCAGGCGCACGGTGGTGCCGGAGTTGCCGCAGTCGATGGGGCCGGACGGCTGCGCCGGACCGGCGTTCCCCCATCCGGTGACCTTCACCTGCAGGCCGCGCTCGTCGGCATGCACCGTCTCTATCGACGCGCCGAGAGCCTCGCATGCTGCGATGGTGGAGCGCACGTCCGCGCTGTCCAGCACGCCGATGAGGAACGACTCTCCCTCGGCCATAGCGGCCAGCAGCACCGCCCGGTGCGAGATGGACTTGTCGGTGGGCAGCCTGATCTCGCCGGACAGGCCCGCCTGTGCGTGCGTCACGGTCTCATCACCCATGCTACGCCTCCTCGAGTGGCGTGATGGAGGGGTCGAACCCGCGATCGCGCAGGTCGTCCATCAGCGCCTCGGCATTCCCTTCGTCGGTCAGCACCAGCCGCAGCATCGCGCTGTCCTCGGACCGGTGGTCGATCTCTATGTCCTCGATGTTGCAGCCGGCGCGGCTCACCGCTGTGGTCACGATACCCACCACGCCCGGCCGGTCGCTCACCGGCACCGTCAGTTCGCGGAGCCGCGAGGTGGCCGGCACCCACTGCGCCGGCAGCGACTTCCTCACCTCCGCAGGCGCCGTGAGCCACGCGCGCACGCCCGCCTCGTCCCCTGCGTCGAGCGACCGTCTGAAGCCGTCGAGCACCGCCGACAGCCGGACGATCCCCGACGACAGCGCCGAGGCGTTATCCATGCAGATGCCGGTCCAGAGCTCGGGACTGCCCGCCGCGATGCGCGTCATGTCCTTGAAGCCGCCCGCCCCGAGCCGCAGAAGGTCTGCCCCCACCTCGGCGGCGCGGATGCTGGCCAGCTCCACCAGCGCGGCCGCGGTCACGTGCGGCACGTGGCTCACCACGGCCACCGCCTCGTCGTGGTCCCGCGCATCGATCGATATGACACGCGCGCCAAGACCGGTCACGAACTCGTGCACCGTCTTGAACGCCGCCATGTCGGTGACGCCGGTGGGCGTGAGCACGTAGTACGCGCCGTCGAAGAGCGTTGCCGAGGCGGCCCCCACCCCGCTGCGCTCGGAACCCGCCATCGGGTGCCCGCCCACGAACCGGTACCCCGCGCCGTCTTCGATCGCGCGGCCCGCGGCGGCCACCACGGCGCTCTTGGTGGACGCCACATCGGTGACGATGCCGTCGTAGCCGAGACGCCCCAGCGAGGCCAGCAGCCGGACGGTCACCGGCACGGGGGTGGCAAGCACCACCAGATCCGCCGCTCCCGGGCCGAACCATCCCGCTTCCGCCGCGTCGGTCGTGGAGAGCGCCTCGTCGGCCACGCCCTCACGAAGCGCGAAGGAGAGCGTGTCGGGATCCTCGTCTACCGCGCGTACCATCAAGTCGGCGTCTGCGCGCCTGGCCGCAAGAGCCACCGACCCGCCGATGAGACCCAGACCCGCCACGGTCAGGCGCCGTACGCTCACGCGTCCACCCCCAGGCTCTTGTGCTCGAGCGCAAGACGGGGCCGGAGGTCGTCCATAAGCGATGCGAACCCGTCCGGGGTGAGAGACTGAGGGCCATCGCACCGTGCCCGCTCGGGATCCGGGTGCACTTCGATCATCAGCCCGTCGGCGCCAGCCGCCACAGCCGCACGCGACATGGGCGCCACAAGCTCGCGCCGTCCGCTCGCATGCGAAGGATCGGCGATCACCGGGAGATGCGTGAGCGTCTTGAGCGCGGAGACCGCACCCAGATCGAGCGTGTTGCGCGTGTACGTCTCGAACGTGCGGATGCCCCGCTCGCACAGGATCACGTCGCGGTTGCCGCCCTTCAGCACGTACTCGGCCGCGGAGAGCAGCTCCTCGATCGTGGCCGAGAGACCCCGCTTCAGCAGCACGGGCCGCTTCATCGTTCCCAGCTCGTCGAGCATCATGAAATTCTGCATGTTACGAGCGCCCACCTGGAGAACGTCCGCGTATTCGGCCACAGTACCGGCGTCCCGGACGTCGAGCACCTCGGTGACCACCGGCAGCCCCACCTCGTCACCTGCGATGCGGAGAAGCTTCAGGCCCTCCACGCCCATGCCCTGGAACGCGTACGGGCTCGTGCGCGGCTTGTACGCCCCGCCACGCAGCATGGTCGCCCCGGCGGCCTTGACCGCGCGAGCGGTGGCCACCATCTGCTCTTCGGACTCGATGGAGCACGGTCCGGCTATCACGCCGAACGCGCCACCGCCGATGGACGAGGACCCCACGCGCACCACGGTGTCCTCGGCCTGGAAGTCACGGCTGACGAGCTTGAACGGCTTCAGTACCCGGATGACCTGCTCCACGCCGGGCAGGCCCTCGAAGTCGAGCGTGTAGATGACCTCGCGGTCGCCGATCACGCCGATGATCGTCTTGACCTCGCCCTGCGACAGATGCGCTTCGGCGCCGGCCTCCGTGAGCAGGTCGACCACGTGCTGCACGTCTTCGGCGCGAGCGTGGTCCTTCATCACCACGAGCATGTCGAATCACCCTCTCATGCGCGCTTCCGCGCGGATCGTGACGGACGTCTCCGCGGCCGTCACGTGCCCTGGCTGCGTTACACGCTTCCCAGGCGGGCGATGACCGCTTCGAACGCTTCGATCGTGCGGCGTGACTCCTCAGGCGTGCCCACGCCCACACGCAGTGCGGGCGTGGTGCCGAACGCTCGCACGATCACCCCCTCGGCGAGGAGGCCCTCGAACACTTCGACCGGCCGCTCCGTCCGGATCCAGACGAAGTTCGTCTCCGACGGCACCCACTCGATGCCGAGCCGATCGAAGCCCGAATACAGGTAGGTCTTCTGTTCTTGGTTCTCGCGGCGGCGGCGCTCCACCTCGGCCTGGTCGTCGAGCGAGGCTAGCGCCCCGGCCTGCGCCACCGAGTTGACGTCGAACGGCTCACGGATGCAGTCGATCGCGTGCCGCAACGGCTCGGGCACGAAGCCGTAGCCCACCCGTAGCCCGGCGAGCGAGTAGATCTTGGAGAACGTGCGGAGCACCACGATCGGCCGCTCGCCGTCGAAGTATGCGAGACCGTCAGGGTATGCGGCGTCGGCGACGAACTCGAAGTACGCCTCGTCGAGCACGAGGAGCACGTGCTCGGGCACCCGGTCCAGGAACGCGTCGAACGCCTCCCGCGTGTAGATCGTGCCCGTGGGGTTGTTGGGATTGCAGAGGAACACCAGCCGCGTGCGGTCGGTGACGGCGGCGAGCATCGCGTCGAGGTCGTAGTGCGCACCGCCCACGAGCGGCACGGGCACCTTGGTGGCGCCGAACATCTGCGTGACGGTGGGGTACACGATGAACGACGGCCAGGGGTAGACCACCTCGTCGCCGGGCCGAAGCACCGCCTGCGCGATCAAACGCAGGATCTCGTTGCTGCCGTTACCGGCAACGATGCGTTCGACCGGCACGCCATGGATGGCCGAGAGCTTCTCGCGCAACGCCAGGCTCGCTCCCTCGGGATACCGGTTCACGCCGCGGAGCTCGCGCTCCATCGCTTCGATGGCCGAGGGGAACGGTCCGTACGGGCTCTCGTTGCTCGACAGCTTGCAGATGTCGTCGCGACCCGAGCGCTCGCGTACCTGCTCTTCACGCAGACCGGGAGCGTAGGGCACCAAGCCCTCGATCTCGTCACGGATCATGCGGTCCCAGTCCACGCCACCACTCCCTCTAAGATGTGCCGAGCATTGTCCCGCAGCCGCCGCAGCGAGGCAAGCCCGCGAAGCCCTACTCCGCGGGCGGCCGCAGCTCGGCCAGCGCCGCGTGGTCACCTGTGAAGCGGACCACCGCGACCGCCGCGTTGGGAACGTGCAGCCGCCACCCTGCCTCCGGCGGCAGGTCGAGCCACAGCGTGAGCAGCCGCCGCATCACGCCGGCATGGGTGACCACCGCCGTCCGTCCACGCCCGTCCACGATGGCCGCCGAGGCGCGGGCCACCCGCTCCCCGAACACCTCCACGGCCTCCCCTCCCCGCGCGACGGGACCGGGACCGAGGCGTGTGATCGGGATGCCTCGCGCCTCGATCTCCTCCCACGTGAGCCCCTCGGCCTCACCGAAGTCCAGCTCCCGGAGGTCATCGAGGACCGTGGTGAGGGCTCCTGCGGGGTCTGCCGCCTCGGCCACCGCACGCGCCCGTAGCAGCGGAGACACGTAGAGCGCCGCCGGAGCCCACGCCTCGATCCGAGCGGCGAGCGCGTCACGCTGCTGCGCGCCACGCAGGGTGTACGGTGAGTCGCCCGAGCCCACGAACCGCAGCTCCCGGTTGGCAACCGTCTCCGGATGGCGCGCCACCAGGATCTCGCGGACCACGCTCACAGCGGACCACCCACCAGCGCGCCGACGAGCAGCACGGCGGTCTCGGTGAGCAGGATGCTCGCGCCGAGGACGTCGCCCGTGACACCGCCGAACCGCCGGACGAACGGTTCGGGGGCGAAGAAGGCGACCAGCACACCGCCGAAGGTGCCGAGCGTGAGCAAGGGCTCGGGGCGTCCCGTCCAGGCCACTAGCGGCAGCGCCTGCACCACCAGCAGCACGAGGGCCGCCGCCGACACGCGTCCCGCGTATCGCGCGCCAAGTCCGTCGGGACGCGCCGGCGCACGAAGACCGAGCGCGAACGAGGCGCCAAGACGCCCCAGCACCGGCGCCGCCGCAAGCGCCCACAGCGAGCCGCTCTCCACGATGACCGCGATGGCCGTGACCTGCAGGAGTGCCACCAACACCACCGCTACCACCCCGAACGCGCCGATGCCGCTGGCCTTCATGGCCGCAAGCGCCCGCTCGGCCCCGCCGCGCACGCCGAGCCCGTCCGCGCAGTCAGCGAGGCCATCCCAGTGCAGCAACCCCGAGAGGAGCGCGCTGGCGCTCACGATCACGGTCGCCGTCAGCAACGCACCGAGCCCGTCAGAGAGACCCGCCTCGCCCGCGCCCCACGCCAACACGAGCGACACGCCGGCGAAGAAGTAACCCACCAGCGGGAAGTACCGCGACGCGCCGATGCCCTCGGTGCGACCCACCGGGATCACCGTGAGCAGGCGGAACGCCGTGAGTACGTCCCGGAGCACGGCTAGGAGTCCGACCTGCCGGACACACCGGCCTCCTCGAAGGTGGCCATGCCGTTCATCATCGCGCACGCCGCGCCCATCACGCCGATGCCGAGCGCCGCGCCCGTCCCCTCCCCGAGCCGCATGTCGAGGTGGAGGAACGGCGAGAGCTGCAGCGGCACGAGCGTGACGCTGTGGCCCGGTTCGCGGGAGGTGTGGGAACCGAAGCTGTAATGCCGCGAGGCCGGGCACAGACTCATCGCGGCAAGGGCCGCCGCCGCCGAGATGAACCCGTCTGCGACAACGCACACCCGCGCTGCGGCGCCACCGACGAACACGCCCGCCATGGCCGCGATCTCAAGCCCGCCAAGCGCGGCGAGCGTGCCGAAGGGGTCGTCGTGCCGCGGTGGATGGAGCCTCAGGGCGTCTCCCACCACGACCATCTTGCGCTGCAGCGTCGCGTCGTCAACGCCGGTCCCTCGCCCGACCACGCGGCTCACGGGGACCTCGGTGTACGCCGCGGCGAGCGCGGACGCCGCCGTCGTGTTCCCGATACCCATCTCCCCCGTGCCGATGACCTTGACGCCGTCGTCCGCGAGGGCACGGGCCAACTCGGCCCCGGCCATGAACGCCGCGGCAGCCTCCTCGCGCGTCATCGCGGGCTCCACGACCATGTTGCGCGTGCCGGGCCGCACCTTCGCCTGCAGCACGCCCTCAAGCGCACTCGTGTCCGAGGCCACACCCACATCGACCACCACGAGCCGCGCGCCCACATGTGCGGCAAGCTGGTTGATGGCCGCCCCGCCCGACGCGAAGTTGGCCACCATCTGCGCCGTGACGTCCGTCGACCATGCCGAGACACCCTCGGCCACCACACCGTGATCGGCCGCGAACACGGTGATCGCCGACGGACAGCATGTGGGCCGGTCGGTCTCTTGCACAGCTGCTATACGCGCGGCCAGGACCTCGAGCTCGCCCAGGCTGCGCGGCGGTTTCGTGAGCGAGTCGAGCCGTTGCCAGGCACGTTCCTCGGCCCCTTCAGAAGGCGGACGCACATCCGCACACAGCTCGTGCACCGCCTGTTCGAGAGGTCCCTGGCGACTCTCCGTCATCTCGGCCACTCCGCCTCCTTTGGCAGCGATCGCAGATCAACGCACCGCCCGGCCACGACCAGCACCGCTACATCGGCCGCGTCGGCGAGCTGCCGCGTCGCACGTCCCATCACATCCCTGAACAACCGTCCGGCAGGTGACGCCGGCACTACGCCCCACCCGGTCTCGTTGGAGACCACTACCGTGTCACCGGCACGCGCCACCAGCGCCTTCACGAGCGCGTCGGCCCGCGACCCCACCTCGCGCTCCGCACGGGCCGAGACGGTCTCCGCCGCGGGGTCCACCAACTCGGCCACGGCTTGCCCGAGCACCGTGCCGAGACAGTCCACCAGCAGGCAGACGTCGTCGGGGACCTCGGCCACCCATCCAGACGACGTCGTGACCTCCATCACGCGCACGCTGTCGGACCTGTCCGCAAGATGGCGTTCGATCCGCCGGGCCATTTCTTCGTCGTCCGGACGCCCACCGGCCGCGACCATCATCTCGCGCCCGCTCTGCGCCGCGAGCCGCAGGGCCACGCCCGACTTGCCGCTCCGTACCGGTCCCGTCACGAGCGCCAGCATCAGCGTCCTCCCGTCGCCGACGCGCGGAGCGCCTCCACCTCGGACGGGTCGAGCCGCCGCACGGCGCCTTCGGGAAGGTCGCCGAGCGTCAGCGGTCCGTACGCGATCCGCGAAAGCGCGATCACAGGGTGTCCCACTGCCGACAGCATGCGGCGCACCTGCCGCTTGCGGCCCTCACGCAGCGTGAGCTGCACGGCGGCGGTACGCTCGCGGCGCTCAAGGACACGCGCCTCGGCGGGTGATGTGAGGCCGTCGTCGAGGAGCACCCCCTCGCGGAGGCGCCGGAGGTCGCTCTCGGCGGGCACGCCGTCGACGACCGCGTGGTAGACCTTGGGCACGTGATGCCGCGGGTGCATCAGCAGATGCGCGAGCTCGCCGTCGTTGGTGAGCAGCAGGAGGCCGGTGGTCGTGTAGTCGAGACGCCCCACCGGGAACACGCGCGGCAGCCCGGACGGCAGGAAACGCATCACGGTGGGACGGCCCTGCGGGTCGTCGAGCGTGGTCATCACGCCCATCGGCTTGTTGAGCATGAGGTACTCGAGCTCCGCCGGAGGCTCCACCAGCAGCCCGTCCACGCGGACCTCGTCCACGCGGGGCACCACCTTCGTGCCGGGCTCGTGGATCACCGTGCCGTTGACGCTCACACGACCCCCGGCCACGAGCTCCTCCGATGCACGGCGCGAGGCTATGCCCGAGCGCGCCAGGTACTTCGCGATGCGTTCGGGCTCTCCGGCCTCACTCGGCTTCTGTGGGTCCGCCACCATCATCCCCGCCGATCGTGCCCTCGTCGTCGTCACCATCATCAACGGTCGGAGCCTCATCGTCTCCGGCGCCGTCGAGATCGTCGTCCATGTCGAGCATGCTTCCGTCGAGCGCGTTCAGGCGCTCGCGTATCGCCCGCTCGGTCTCAGGGTCTGGCGCGAACTCCTCCAGCGGCGGAAGCTCGCTCAGGTCTTTGAGGCCGAACCGCTCCAGGAAGGTACGCGTGGTGCCGTAGAGGATCGCGTTTCCGGCGCTCCGGTCGCGGCCCGCTTCACGCACCAGCCCCTTCTCGATGAGCGACGAGATCACGGCCTCGCTGTTCACACCGCGCACGGCGTTGACTCCCTGACGGCTCACCGGCTGGTGGTACGCGATCACGGCAAGCGCCTCGAGCGCAGCCTGTGAAAGGCGTCTCGTGTCCCAGGAGAGCACGTACTCCTCGACCTGCGGGTGGTATGCGGGATGCGTGTACATCCGCCAGCCGCCGGCGACCTCGCGCAACTGGAACCCGCGCCCCTCCTCGGCGAATTCGGCTGCGAGCTCCTTCAGCGCAGCCTCCACGGCCGGCTGCTTCAGCTCGAGCACGTTCGCAAGGCGCGAGACCGGCACCGGTTCATCCGAGACGAACAGCAGCGCCTCGAGCGCGCCCTTGAGTTCCGCGTTCTCACGGCTCACGCGTCATCACCGACCCCTACTATCTCTATGTCCTCGAACAGGTCCTCCTGCTCCAGCGTGAGCAGACCCTGCTTGTACAGCTCCAGGATGGCCAGGAACGTCACCACGAGCTCCTCGACCGTGGCGTTCCTCGAGACCAACTGCCGGAACGACGAGCGCTTACGCGCTCTGATCTGCCGCGCCACGCTCTCCACATGCAACTCGAGACTGATCGGCGCGGCTGCCACGTGGTCGGCCTCCAGGAGGAAGACCTCGCGTTTGTGTACCAGGTCGGCGCAGAGCACCGCGAGCCCGTGGAGCGTGATGCCCTCGAGATAGTCGGGCATGAGGTGCAGGAACGGCTGCTCAAGACCAGCCGCCCGCGGGTGCATCAACGCCTCCGACTCGTGACGGCCCCAGAGCTCGCCTGCGGCGTTCTTGAACTGCTTGTACGCCAGCAGACGGGCCACAAGAAGCTCACGCGCCTCCTCGGGCGTCATGTCCTCGAACTCTACGAGCTCGACAGGCTCATCACGCGGCAGGAGCGAGGCTGCCTTGATCTCGAGCAGCGTGGCGGCCACCACCAGGAAGTCGCTCGCCACGTCCAGATCCAGGTCTTGCATGCGCTCGACCTCGGCCAGGTACTGGTCGGCGATCTCGGTGATCGAGAGCTCCGCGATATCCACCTTCTGCTTCGCCACCAGCTGCAGCAGCAGGTCGAACGGCCCCTCGAAGCCTTCTGTCCTGACCCGGTACGACACTCCCTAGCGCTCCGCGTCGATGTGCATCGCCCGGCGGACGTCACCCATGAGCGCCTCCACCGTGGGGCGCACGCGTGCGGCGCCACGGTCGAGGACATCCCATGCCGCGCCGGGCTCGGCGGCAAGCTCCGCACGCCTGGTCCGGAAGTCGCGCAGATAGGCGTTGAGGTCCTCCACGAGCTGCTTCTTGTGAGCCACGCAGCCGCACTCGGCCACGCGACAGCAGCGGTCCCACTCGGCGATGTCGGCGGGATCGGGCGCCACCAGCTTGTGGATGTGGTGCAGCGGGCAGATGTCGGGGTTGCCGGGGTCGCTCTTCAGCTTGCGCGCGGGGTCGGTCACCATGCTCATGACCTTCTTCGCGGTCTCCTCCTCGCTCTCCGAGAGGTAGATCGCGTTGCCGTAGCTCTTGGACATCTTGCGCCCGTCGGTACCCGGTACGCGCGCGCCCTCCTTGGCGATCAGGGCCTGGGGCTCTGGCAGCAGATCGCCGTACTGGGTGTTGAACCGGCGCACCACCTCGCGCGTGAGCTCAAGGTGCGGGATCTGGTCCTCGCCCACCGGCACCAGGTCGCCACGGACGATCACGATGTCAGCCGCCTGCATGAGCGGGTACAGGAAGAACCCCACGTTGCCGAGGTCTTTCTCGGTGATCTGCTCGCGCTGCTCTTTGTACGAGGGAACCCGCTCGAGCCAGCTCATCGGCGCCACCATCGACAGGTACATCGTAAGCTCGGCCACCTCGGGAACGTCGCTCTGACGGTAGATGACAGACTTCTCGGGATCGATGCCCGCGGCGAGCCAGTCGAGCACCATCTCCTCCGTGTAGCGGCGCACACCATGCGTGTCCTGCCAGTCGCTCGTGAGCGCGTGCCAGTCGGCCACGAAGTAGTACGCCTCGTACTGCTCCTGCAGCTCGCGCATGTTCAGCAGGTTGCCGAACCAGTGGCCGAGGGTGAGCCGTCCGGTGGGGCGGTACCCGGTGAGCACACGCTTCTTCGAGGTCATGGAGCTCCTTCTCGTCGGGCTGTTCGGAGATGGGCGTATTCTACCGCAGCAGCGCCCCGGCGGGGCGTACCGCGAGCCACGGCCAGCGACGCGCCGCCGCCTGAGGTGCTACCCGATGCCCGTGAAGAGCCGCAGGATCGGGTAGACGGTGATATTGAAGTACTCGAAGATCGGCGAGAAGCCGAGTATCCGCGGCAGAAGCAGGAGCGCCC
This sequence comes from Anaerosoma tenue, assembly GCF_023161965.1. Lineage (NCBI taxonomy): Bacteria > Bacillati > Actinomycetota > Coriobacteriia > Anaerosomatales > Anaerosomataceae > Anaerosoma > Anaerosoma tenue. The sequence goes on along the minus strand of NZ_JALNTY010000001.1, from coordinate 231,647 downwards.
CGAAGAAGATCAGGATGCCGTAGCGCTCCACCTGGTGATACTTCATGAGCGCTCTGTCCGACAGGAAGATCGGCAGCACGCGCGACCCGTCGAGCGGCGGGATGGGGATGAGGTTGAAGAACATCAGGACCAGGTTGATCTGCGCGAAGAAGTAGAGCGCATACACCACCCAGCCGAGCGGGGTGAACGTGGGATCCACCTGAGAGCCGGTGGCCAGATCCCCCATCGGCAGTAGGAAGCGAACCAGCAGGCCGGAGACGAGCGCCAGCGTGAGATTGGTGGTGGGGCCCGCGAGCCCGGTGAGCATCATGCCCTTGCGGTAATCCTTGTAGTAGCCGGGGTTGATGGGCACCGGCTTGGCGTAGCCGAACACCGGCGCGCCCGAGAACCACAGCAACAGCGGCAGCAACACGGTACCGAACGGGTCCACGTGCTTGACCGGGTTGAGACTCAGGCGGCCCTTCATCTTGGCCGTGGGATCGCCGAGCCGATACGACACGTAACCGTGCGACACCTCATGCAGCACGATCGCCGGTATGAACATCGCGAGCTCGAGGATACGGAACATCCATTCAGACATGCGTGGGACCCCTTAACGCGCCTCGCGCTTGGCGAGCCGCTTGAGATTGGCGAGTTCCGCCTCACGACCCACCGCTCGCTTGTCCAGGCGGTCGGCGCGGGCTTGCGCAAGGATACCAGCAAACGGCGGGCCCGGCTCCACGCCGAGCGCGATGAGGTCCTCTCCCGTCACTTCCGGACGCACTCGCGAAAGCACGGTCACGTACTCCTCCACGCGCTCGGTCACCCGTCCTTCACCCGTGGCCCACAGATACGCCAGCGTCTCCGAGGGCAGCGACTCGAGCAGGAAGTACAGCCGGCTGGGGCGCATCTTGCGCCGGTCGCGCAACCGGGCCGTGAGCGCCTCCCGGCGCTCGGCTGTGAGCACCGCAGGACCCGCGTACTCCCGGCCAAAGCGCATCTTGCGGCACCAGCGATCGGCGGATGAGCGCCCCGCGCGCGCGATGAACGCGGTCACGAGCAGCGTCCTGCGCCGCGGCGGTTGTTCGAATCGCGGGGCAAGCGTGTCATACGCCGACGCGCACGCCGCGACATCGGCGATCGCGGCGGTGTGGTCGTCGGTCTCGGGTCCCACCGAGCCGAGCGCCCCCACCTCCGCCATACGCGTGAGGATCGCCGCGACATCCGGCTCATCGATGATGTCGAGGAGCTCTTCGCGGAGCCGCGCGCCGCTCACCTCGTCGAGCATGCCCATCTCCACGGCCTGTTTGAGGAGCGCGTCGGTGGACGGGTCGATCCGGAAGCCGAACTTCTGCTCGAACCGAAGCGCGCGGAGCACACGCGTGGGGTCCTCCACGAACGAAAGCGAGTGCAGCGCGCGCACCACGCCGCGCTCCAGGTCGCTCAAGCCCCCGAAGGGATCGGCGATCTGGCCGAAGCGCTCGGGGTTCACGCACACCGCCATCGCGTTGATGGAGAAGTCGCGACGGAAGAGGTCCTGCCGTAACGACGAGCGCTCCACCGTGGGAAGCGCACCAGGGCGCTGATAGTACTCGGTGCGAGCGCTCGTGATATCCACGTGCAGGTCCTTCGACCACACCATCACGGCCGTGCCGAACCGGCGGTGCACCTTGACCCGCTTGCCCAGGCGCTCGCCGGTCTCAAGCGCGAAGGTGAGGCCGTCGCCCTCCACCACGATGTCGATGTCGAGGTTGGGCTCGCCGAGGAGCATGTCGCGCACGAACCCGCCCACCGCATGCGCACGCACGCCGGCCTCGTCGGCCATCCTCCCGATCGTACGCACCGCTTCCTGGGCGTCGGCCGGTAGGTGCGCGATCGAAGCCAGCACCGTACGCGCCGCGTCCGCGTGGCGCCTGCTCATCTTGCGGTCGAGATACATCTCCCCGTGCTGCGCCCGCAGCAGGTCCTTGCGCGTGACGATGCCCACGACCTCACCGCCATCCACCACCGGGAGCCGGCCGATGCCGGTGCGCACCAGCAACCGCTCGAGCTCGGGCAGGTCGGTGTCGGGCGTGACGGTCACGGGCTGCCGGGCCATGAACCCGGTCGCCGGGGCGTGACCCAGGCCATGGCGTGCGGCCTTGTCCACGTCCTTGCGGGTCACGAGCCCCACCAGCCGCCCGTTGTCGATCACCGGAAGGCCGCTGTGGCCCCAGGTGGCCATGATCCTTCCCGCCTCGTCCATGGGCGTCTCGGGCGGCACCCATCGCACCGGCGACGACGCGATCTCCTCGGCGGTGAGCGGGGGCACCACCTCCATCGTGAGCGCGTCGCGCAGCCGTTCTCGGGCTTCCTCGATCGTCCCGTCACGCAATGCGGCCGAGGCGGCCTGCGGATGACCGCCGCCGTCGAGGTGCTTGAGCACGGCTGCCATGTCCACGCTGGGGATCCTGCTGCGCCCCACCACCTGCAGGCGCTCGGGCATCTCGATCAGCGCCACGGCGACACGGTAGCCAAGGTCCTCCACGATGTAGTGCGTGAGCACGGCAGCCGAGTCGACGTACTCCTCCGAGCGCGCCACGCTCACGGCGATCTCCTGACCGTTGACCTCCCAGGTCTCGAGCGAGTCCACCAGCTGCTCGAGCATCGCCCGCTGCTCGGTGGTGAGCGACCGCGCGAGGAACTGGTTGAGCACGTCGATCTCGGCGCCCGCCTGCATCAGGAAGGCCACCGCCTCCACGTCGTACGCGGTAGTGCCGGGATACGTGAGGGAACCGGTGTCCTCGTGGATGCCCAGCAGCAGCACGCTCGCCTCAAGCGGCGTGAGGGCGATCCCGCGGTCGTGGATCTCGTGCGTCAGGATCGACGTCGTGGCGCCGACCATCATCGAGTGGTCCTCGGCGGGCACGACATCGCCCGGCTGCCGCGGATGGTGGTCGTAGACGATCACCTCCACACCCGGGCGCGTGACCACCGAGCCGATCTCCCCGATCCGGTCCGCCTCACGCGTGTCCACCATGATCACGCGCTCGATGGCGTCGAAGTCGAGCGTGCCCAGGTCCACGAACGGCACGAACTCCTCGTGCAGGTTGTGGAACTCGCGGACGTTGGCGTTCTGGCTGCCCAGGTAGACCGCACGTGTGCCCTCGTAGAGCTTGGTGGCGGCCACCATCGCGGCGTACGCGTCGAAGTCGGGGTTGGCGTGACCCACCGCGATGCCGGTGACCGGGGCGGACTGGCGGACCCTCCGAACGCTCATCGCGCTACACCTCAAGGAACAGCGGCGGGGGCTCGACCTCTTCATCTCCGAGAACGACCGCATCACGCAGGCGCGCTCCGGCCTCGTCGAGAAGCGCGGCGTCCGAGGAGCACACCGTGCCGAGCGGATCGCCGGCCTCCACGCGATCGCCGGTCTTCACGGCCAGCACCAGGCCGGCCGCGGGATCGATGGCGTCCTCCTTGCGCGCCCTGCCGGCGCCGGCGGCCATAGCCGCCCGCCCGACCCCCTCGGCGTCGAACCCGCTCACCCAGCCCGCGCGCGTTGCCGTCACCACACGCTCGTGCGCGGCCGCGGGCAGCAGCGACGGGTCGTCGGCCACCCGCTCGTCGCCGCCCTGTGCGTGTACCCAGGCACGGAAGGTGTCGAGAGCGCTGCCTGTGGCGATCGAGTCGAGCAGCAGGTCGCGCCCGGCGCGCTCGTCGGCGGCCACGCCGCCCAGAACGAGCATCCGGGAGCCAAGCACGAGGCAGAGCTCGGTGAGGTCCGCGGGTCCCTCGCCCTTGAGCGTGGCGATGGCTTCGCGCACCTCGAGCGCGTTGCCCACGGCCCGCCCCAGCGGCTGGTCCATGTCCGTGAGCACGCACACCACCTCGCGGCCGAGCAGCGCGCCGACACGGGTGAGCTCGGCCGCAAGCTCCCGCGCATCGGACTCGGTCTTCATGAACGCGCCCGAGCCCACCTTCACGTCGAGCACGATCGCATCCGCGCCGCCCGCCACCTTCTTGGAGATGATCGACCCCACGATCAGAGGGACAGACGGCACGGTAGCCGTGACGTCCCGCAGGGCGTACATCTTCTTGTCGGCCGGGTCCACATCGGGGCTCTGGCCGATCACGGCGCATCCAACGTCGCGCACCTGGCGGAGGAAGTCGTCGGGCTCGAGCGTCACGGTGAACCCGGGGATCGACTCCAGCTTGTCGAGCGTGCCGCCGGTGAAACCGAGGCCGCGCCCGCTCATCTTGGCCACCGGTACGCCACAGCTCGCAACGAGCGGGGCCAGCACCAGTGTTGTGGTGTCGCCCACGCCGCCCGTGGAGTGCTTGTCCACCTTGACGCCGGGCACCGCCGAGAGGTCGACCATCCTGCCGGAGCGCGCCATAGCCCCGGTGAGAGCGGCGGTCTCCTCGCTGTCGAGTCCGCGGATGAATGCAGCCATCAGCCAGGCGGCCATCTGGTAGTCGGGCATCTCTCCCGAGACGAAGGCGTCCACCAACCGCTGCAGCTCGTCGGCGGTGTGCGTGCCGCCGTCGCGCTTGACCTCGATGAGCTCCTCGAGCGACTTCACGCCCCGCGCACCTCCTCAAGGAACGACGTGCCCCGGCCGCAGCGGTCCTGCAGCCCGTAGAAGTGCAGGACCGTCTCGCCGATGTCGGCGAAGGTCTTCCTCGTGCCGAGGTCCACACCCGCGTCCACGCCCTTGATCTTGGCGATCAGCGGCGTGTATTCGCGGGAGTGATCGGTGGACCACTCGGTGGTGGGGTCGCAGCCGTGATCGGCGGTGATGATGAGCACGTCGCCCTCGGCCATGGTGTCGAGCAGCTCGGGCATCCGTGCGTCCACCGCTTCGAGCCCGTCGGCGTACGCGCGAGCGTCGTTGCGGTGCCCCCAGAGCATGTCGAAGTCCACCAGGTTGCAGAAGACGAACCCCTGCTCGGGGCGGCGCACCTCTTCGAGCAGGTGGTCGAACCCGTCCATGTTGTCGGTGACGTGCGGCGACGAGGTGATCCCCTGCCAGGCGAAGATGTCGCCGATCTTGCCCACGCCGAAGACCGGCACGCTCGCGTCCTGCAGCAGGTCGAGAACGGTGGGCTCGAAGGGCTTCACGGCGTAATCGCGCCGCCGGTGTGTGCGGGTGTAGGCGCCGGTCTCGTCCGGGCCGATGAACGGCCGCGCGATCACGCGCCCCACGTGGTGCTCGCCGACAAGCATCCCCCGGGCGACCTCGCTCACGCGATACAGCTCGTCGAGGCCGAACCGCTCCTCGTGAGCGGCGATCTGGAAGACCGAATCTGCCGAGGTGTACACGATCGGAAGCCCGGTGGCCATGTGCTCGTCGCCGAGTTCGTTGATGATCACGGTGCCGCTCGCCACCGTGTTGCCGAGCACTCCCTCGTAGCCCGTGAGGCGGCAGAACTCATCGATCACCTCACGCGGGAAGCCCTCCGGATACGTGGGGAACGGGCGCTCGAGCACGAGCCCCATCATCTCCCAGTGACCCGTGGTGGTGTCCTTGCCGGCGCTCCGCTCGGCGCACTTGCCCCACGACGCCACGGGCGTTTCCAGTTGGGGCACGCCCTCGATCGCGGTGATGTTGCCGAGACCCATCGCGCCAAGGTACGGCATCGAGAGCCCGCCTACCGCACGCGCTGTGTTGCCGAGCGTGTTGGAGCCCTCGTCGCCATAGTCGGCGGCGTCAGGGAGTTCGCCAGCACCCACGCTGTCCAGGACGAGCACGATCGCCCTCGGCTTGCGGCCGTTGGTCGCCATTGCGCCTCCGATCGCTCAGATGATGACCCGCATGACCTCGTCAAGAGAGGTGATACCCTGGCCGACCTTGAACAGCGCGTCCTGCCGCAACGTCTGCATCCCGGCGGCAAGCGCGGCGCTCCGGATCGCCTCCGACGGCGCCTGGGCGAGGAACAGGCGCTCCAGCTCGTCATCCATCTCCATGATCTCGAAGACGCCCGTCCGCCCGCGGTAGCCGGTGCCGAAGCACGCGTCGCATCCGCCCTCGTGCGCCGTGTAGACGGTCTTTGCCGTCACATCCTCCGGCGTGAGCCCGTACCCGGCGAGGAGCGTCTTGCTCACGCGCTTGGACTCCTTGCACTCGTCGCACAAACGCCGCACGAGCCGTTGGGCCACCACACCGATGAGCGCGCTCGAAGCGATGAACGGCGCCACCTCCATGTCGGAGAGCCGTGTAAGGGCCGAGGGCGCGTCGTTGGTGTGGATCGACGAGAGCACAAGGTGCCCCGTGAGGGCGGCGCGCGTGGCGATCTGCGCCGTCTCCGCGTCACGGATCTCGCCGACCATCACAACGTCGGGGTCAGAGCGAAGCACCGTGCGGAGCAGCGTGGCGAACGTGAGACCGATGTGCGTGTTCACCGCCATCTGCGTTATACCTTCGACCTGGAACTCGATCGGGTCCTCGATGGTGATGATCTTGCGCTCGGCGCTGTTGAGCGCCATGAGGCTTGCGTAGAGCGTGGTGGACTTGCCAGACCCGGTGGGGCCGGAGACCAGGATCTCGCCGTACGGGCGCGACAGGAACCGCTCCAGCTGTGCGCGGTGTTCATCGCGCATGCCGAGGTCTTCAACGGTGGGCTGCTGCTCCTCGTGGTTGAGCAGGCGGATCACGATCGACTCGCCGAACGGGGTGGGCAGTGTGGCCACACGCATGTCGATGACACGACCGTCCACCACGAGCCCGATACGACCGTCCTGCGGGCGCCGGCGTTCGGCGATGTCCATCTCGGCCATGACCTTCACACGGCTGATCAGTCCCGCGCGCGCGGTGACAGGCACGGTGACGACCTCATGCAGCACGCCGTCGACGCGGAACCGGACACGCACATTATGCGGCCCGGGCTCGATGTGGATGTCGCTCGCCTGGTCGTGCGCGGCCTCGCGGATCAACTGGTTCACGAGGCGCACCACCGGCACGTCCTCGTCGCCCACCACCACGACGTCCTCTTCCTCCTGCTGGGCCATCGTGTCGGTGAGGTCCTCGAACGCGTCGGCCGAGGTGACGTACTTGTCGATGGCGTACTCGATCTGCGACGGGGTGGTGACGACGGGGATGACCTGCCTGCCCGTGCGTAGCCGCACGTCGTCGATCGTCTCGATGTCGAGGGGATCGGCCATGGCGAGCACTACATCGCCCTCGCGGAACCCGATCGGCACCGCCTGGATCCGTCGTGCCACGCGTTCCGAAAGGTACGACGCCGCGTCGCGGTCAACCGGATAGGTGGCAAGGCTCACGTACTCGAGCCCTTTCTGCTCGGCCAAAGCCCTGGCGATCGCCTCGGCATCGAGGATGTCGCTCCGGGTGAGCACTTCCCCGAGCTTCCCGCCCTCGGACAGCTGGATCTCGAGTGCGCGCTCCAGGCTCTCGGGCGTGAGCGCGCCCGAGCGCACCAGAACCTCTCCCAGCCGGTCTCTCGTGTACGGCACGGCGACCCCTTCCGGCCTCGCGTGACTTCGCCGCTGGCGGACGTGATGCGGCTGCACAATCGTAGCAGAAGCGCGGGGCCCCAACGGGGCGCCCGCGCTTCACGGAAGCAGTGGCTCCGAGGCTAGCGGACGAAGTCGGACAACACGCGTCCGATCAGCTTGGACGCGACCTCGTCGGGGTCCGGCATGGCATGGGTCATCCGGCGGCGGGCTTCTTCCACCCGCTCCTCTCGCACGTCCGGCAGGGAGCATACCGACGCCACCACGCTGTCCACGAATTCCTTCTCTGGGGGTGTCCAGTTCTCGTGGGACGTGACCGAGTATGCACTACCGCTGTGCAGGTATTCACAAACGCGGCTGACCTGTTCGTCTGAGATGATCATGTAACTCTCATCGGCAAAGTCTTACGGCGCCTTGAGAGGGCATACGCCAGAGACTGATGAACGGCCTGCTCGTGACGGTGGACACGCTCGGCGATCGACCCCGGGAAAAGGGAGAGCCCCAAGGCCGGCACCTTAGGGCTCAGGGGTAAGGGGTTGCCGAAGCAACTCTTGAAGCGAGTATACCCACAAGATCTCGTTCGCGCAACCGCGAAATCAGGAAACTTCACGTTTCTCTATACGCCACTTACGTCGCGCTGCCCTCCCCCGACTCGAGCCGCTCCAGGCGCTCGGACACGTCGAGCCACTCGCCCTCCAGTTCGGCGAGCCGCTTCTTCACTGCGGCGTACTCCGCCAGCGTGGCGTCGAACCGCTCCTTGTCCTCGTAGATCTCCGTATCGCCCAGGAGTCCCAGCAGCTCGTCGTGGCGCGCCTGTGCGGTAGCCAGCTCGCGGTCGAGCGATTGCAGGCGGCGGCGAGCGTCCTTCGTGCCCCGGTAGAGCCGGTTGCGGGCCTCGGCCTCCGCACGCTTGGCCTCCTTGGACTTAGGTGATCCGGCGGCGCCGCCCGAGGCCGCGCCCTGGCGGGTGGCGCTCCCCTGCTCCGCCGGACCGGGCGCCTCGCCGGTGATGAGCGCGTCACGTTTGGAGAGGTAGTAGTCGTAGTCGCCATCGAGCACGGCTACCCGCCCGTCGCGCACGTCCGCCACACGATTGGCGATCGCGCGGATCAGGTGCCGGTCGTGGGTGATCAGCGCGATCGTGCCGGTGTACTGCCTGAGCGCGGTCTCAAGGACGTCACGCCCCTGGATGTCGAGATGGTTGGTGGGCTCATCCAGGCACAGGAACGATGCCGGCCGCACCAGCATCTTGGCAAGCGCCAGACGTGCCCGCTCGCCTCCTGAGAGCACCTTCACGAGCTTCAGCACGTCGTCCCCGGTGAAGAGGAACGTGCCGAGGAGCGTCCGCGCCTGCTCCTGCGTCCAGTCGGGCGCAGCGAGCATCAGCTCGTGCAGCACCGTGTTCTCCAGGCCGAGCGCCTCCAGCTGATGCTGTGCGAAGTAGGCCACGGTCACCTTGTGCCCCAGCTTCCGCGTGCCGGCGTCGGCCTCCAGGTCGCCCGCAAGCATGCGCAGCAGCGTGGACTTGCCCGCGCCGTTGGGGCCGACGAGCGCGACCCTGTCACCCCTGAACAGCTTCAGCGACAGCTCGCCGTACACCACGTTGTCGCCGTACGCTTTGCGCACGCCGTCGAGGCTGATGACCTCCTCGCCAGTGCGCTCCGGCTGCGGAAAGGAGAACCGCACCTTCTTGCGCTCCTCGGGCAGCTCGATGCGCTCCACCTTGTCGAGCGCCCTTATGCGGCTCTGCACGGCCTTCGCCTTGGTGTTCTTGTAGCGGAAGCGTTCGATGAACCGCTCCTGCTGCTCGATGTAGCGCTCTTGCTGCTTCTTGGCCGAGACGAGCCGGTCGCGTCCGGCGGCCTTCTGCTCCTCGTACTCGCTGTAGGTGCCGTGGTACAGCGTAAGCGCCCGCAACTCCATCTCGGCAACACGGTTGACGATGCCGTCCATGAAGGAGCGGTCGTGGCTCACGATCACCACCGCACCCTCGTACCCTTTGAGGAAGCCCTCGAGCCAGGTGACGCTCTCGAGGTCCAGATGGTTGGTGGGCTCGTCGAGCAGCAGGACGTCGGGCTCCGTGAGCAGGATCTTGGCGAGCGCCACGCGCATCTGCCACCCGCCGGACAGCTCGGAGACGTCCTTGGCAAGGTCGGCCTCCTTGAAGCCGAGCCCGGTGAGCACCGCGCGTGCCTCGGCCTCCACGGTGTAGCCGCCCATGTGCTCGAAGCGGTCGCGCAGGCGACCGTACTCGGCCAAGAGCTGATCGGTCTCCTCGGCAGAGGCGGTGGCGAGCTCCTCCTCCAGCATGCGGATCCGGTGCTCCAGGCCGCGCACGCCCGATGCGGCCGAGAGCACCTCCTCCAGAACGCTGGCGCCGTGCATCTCGATGGCTTCCTGGCGGAGGTAGCCCACCGTGGCGTCCTTGGCGCGCACCACCGAGCCGTCGTCGGGCTCCTGCTCGCCCGCGATGATCTCCAGGAGGGTGGTCTTGCCCGCGCCGTTGGGGCCCACAAGCGCGATGCGGTCGCGCGGGCCAACGCGAAGGAACGCGTCCGCGAACAGGACGCGTTCTCCGATGGACTTGGTCACATGGTTGACGGTGAGGATCACGCGGAACAGTCTACCAGCATCAGGGCATGACGGCGTGCGACATCCGGACACGAAGGACACGTGCAGAGGGGGGTTCGTGCGGAACGCGCTACGAGAGCATCCCTATACGGCGCGTGAGGTCAGTGTGGCACGCGAAGACCGTGTCCGCTGAGGCTCCCCACTGCAGCGAGCGCTCCGCGAGAAGGTTCGTCACCCGTATGAGAGAGGCCATCGTGGGGTGGTCGAAGTCGCCGCCTACCTGCTGGAATGCGAGCCGCACCATGCCCTCGATGGTGCCTGCCACCGCCTGGTCGCTGGCGTCCAGCCCCACCGCGCGCTGCTGCTCGGCGAACAGGGCACCATGCTCCGTTGCCAGGCATCTCATCAGCGCATCGCGTACCACTGCGCCACTCTCAGGTTCGTATCGCGCCATGAGGCTCACCTCCGGCATCTCGAACCACATCCGCACCACGGCGCCTCTCGGATCGGGTACTGATCCTTATTGTTCGTTAATCGGTTATCGAGGCTCGATACTGTGTGACATGGCTCACTGAATCGCCAGAAAGTTGCACTCCAGGGCGGTATCGATACATGACGGCCTCCGGACCAAGAGGCTCGGCGGCAGCCGCATCGTGCGCAGGACCCGACGATCCCGGTCGAGTACCCGCCGGGACCTCGCTACTCCAGCGGTCTCAGTGCAGCCTCGGCGGCGCTCCTCACCGACGTGCTCACTGCCGAGGTGCCGCCCATGTAGCGCACCTCGAAGACCTCGGTCCAGTGGGTGGTGAACGTCGTGCGCACCGAGTCGCTGAGCGTGGTGCGCGGCGTGAGCACCATCACCGAGCCGCTCTTCCCTTGCAGCGCGCCACCGGAGAGGGCGTCAGGGAAGTCCTCGCCGGTGGCAAGCGCCACCTTGTCCCACGACAGCCCGCTCTGGTTCACGCCGTACGCCGCCACGCGAACCGCGGTCTCATAACGGTTGGCTCCCTGGATGCGCACGGTGGCGCACCCCACTCTCGTGCCCAGGTCGCGCTCAAGAGCTGACGGCACGGCACTCTCCCCGCCCACCACGATCGCCGTGGTCACGCCGGCCGCGCGCATCGCGTACACGGTGGCGTCGTCGAGCCCGGTGGCCGCGTTGACGAGGTAGATCGGCCACTCGTGTGCAGCCGCCAGCGGTGAGGCTCCCAGCGCATCGGGGAAGTCGAATCCCGTCACCACGAAGGCGGTGCCGTCGTACTCGTCGGAGTCGCGACGCACCTCGTACGCCACCGCACGCGCGGTGGAGAAGCGGTCGGCGCCGGCGACCCTCCGCACCGACGTCAAGCCGGGGATCGACTTCAAGGCCTGCTCCACCTCAGGGCTCACGGCGGCCGTGCCGCCCAGCACGACAGCCTCCGTGGCTCCGAGGGCACGCACCTCGCTCGCCACGGCCGAAGAGAGCGCGTCCGGCGCGGTGAGCAGTATCGGCGCATCCAGCGTGCCTGCGAGCGCAGCCCCGCCGAGTGCGTCGGGCCAGTTGAACGCGGTGGTGACGATCACGGTGGACGCACCGTCGGGATAGGCCAGCCGCGCGGCCTCGATGGCGGTGCGGATGCGGTCGCTGCCCGCGACTTCCACAACGCGCAACGGGTCGCCCACGGCCAGCACGTCGATCGTGATCTCGCCCGCCGCCGACCATGCCAATCCGTCATGCGCCCGGTACGTGAACGAATCGGTTCCCGACCAGTCGGCGTCCGGCGTGTAGACGCCGCTGCCCGATGCATCGAGGTCCACACTGCCGTGAGCAGGGCCGCTCACGACTTCGAACGTGAGCGGATCACCCTGTGCGTCGGACGCGTACTGCTCGACATCGACCGCCAATGGCTCGTCCTCGAGCGTGTACAGTCTCCGGTCGCCAACAGTGGGGGCGGTGTTCACGACCGAGATGCGCACCGTGGCCGGCGCTGACTCGGCGAGACCGTCGTGCGCTGTGTACGTGAAGGACGTGTCGCCCGTGAACGCAGGCGGTGGCGTGTATGTCGCGCGCCCGTCAGCCGCAAGCGAGACCGTGCCCGAGGGAGGGTTCGTCTTCTTCACCGCAACCAGCGGATCGCCCTCGGCGTCGGTGTCGTTGGTGAGCACGTTGAAGGTGACCGGGTCACCCCAGGTGGTGGTGGCCGCATCGTCCACGGCAACGGGGGCGGTGTTGGCCCACGTGAGCGCCCCGTACGCGTTCGCCCTTGCGCCGGTGACGCAGTCGCCCTCAAGCGCGGCCTTCTCGTCTGCGGAGGCCATGATGGCGCGCTTCAGGAGCGTTGTGCTCATAGAGGGATCGTCCGCGAGCATGAGCGCCGCGATACCCGCAACGTGCGGCGCCGCCATGGAGGTACCGCTCATGTAGGCGTAACTCGTGTCCGGGGATCCTGTCCACGGCACGGCGCTCAAGATCGTCTGTCCGGGAGCGAACACGTCCACCGACGTGGCCCCGTGATTCGACAACGCAGACGGCTGATCGGACTGGTCGCTCCAACCCACGGTGAGGATGTTGGGAAGGTCCCACCCGGCCGGGTAGAAGTCTTCCGGGCCGTCCAGGTCGATGCCGTCGTTCCCCGCGGCGCACACGTAGAGGGCCCCGGGCGTGTTGGCCATCGCGTTGTACATCATGGCATCCGTGCCCTCACCGCCCCACGAGCAGTTGATCACCTTGACGCCCTGCGCGCGCGCGTAGTCGATCGCCTCGATGATGGTCGAGCCCCACATGGTGCCGGCATCGTCGGCCACGCGAAGCGCCATCACGCTGACGTCCCAGTTCACTCCCGAGACGCCGATACTGTTGTAGCCGCTCGCCCCCACGATCCCGGCCACATGCGTGCCGTGCCCGTGGGTGTCCATCGGGTTGCCGTCGCCACGGTACGTATCCGCACCATGCACGTCGTCGATGTAGCCGTTGTGGTCGTCATCGATGCCGTTGCCCGGCACCTCTCCCGGGTTCACCCACATGTTGTCGGCGAGGTCGGGGTGGGTGTAGTCCACGCCGGTGTCGATCACGGCCACCACTACGTTTGCCGACCCGGTCTCGATATCCCACGCCTCGGGCGCGTCGATGTCAGCATCGGCGGTGCCGTAATGTCCGGTGTTGTGCAGGCCCCACTGGACGGCGAAGTACTCATCGTTGGGGATCACGGCGGGGCGGTACTCGTAGTTGGGCTGTGCGTAGAGCACATCCGGATCGGCCGAGTAGGCCTCGACCGCTGCCTCCACGCTCACATCGGGATCGAGCTCTACAACGGCGAGTCCGCCGAGCCGCGGGTACGAGGCCCGTATGCGTCCGCCCAGGCGCTCATTCACGCGCCGTTCGGCAGCGGCGACCGAGATCCCGGAGTCGAATTGCACGATGATCTCGCCCTCGGCGTACCTGCCGCCGGAAGCGGAGTCACCCACGGGCGCGACGCCCGGATCACGTGGTTCGCCCGCCGCGAGACCGGGCAAGAGAGCCAACGCGAGCGCGACGCACAGCACCAGCACAAGGGGTCGTGCAGCCACCCGGCTCATCGGTGCCTCCATGGTCTTTGCGTCCGCTGTGCCGAGCGGGCGTGGATCGGTAGTGTCTGACGACGCTGCAAGGAACGTGCCGCCCAGGCATGGTGCTCCCTTCGAGAAGCATACGACATCCTGGGGCGCCTCTGGGTGTAAGCGATCGCCGCGCAGTCCCCGCTTCCCGCTCGCGAGATGAGCCCCGCTCACCGAGCGAGCGCCGCCTCTCACGGGGGCCTACGGCGTCATCAGGTTTCCGCGACCGCCCTCGGGGTACCCCATAGAGTATCCGCGCATGCCGGCGTCCCGCCCCGGAACCCTGCCCGCAAATCCACTCGCACCGTGTGGTCGCTCCGCATCACGCGGCACTGTACGTCGACCGCAGGGAGGAATGCACCATGCCGCTATCCGACGAACTCGCGTATGTGACCGCTGCCGATCTGGCGCGCCGCATCCGACGGCACGAACTCTCACCAGTGGAAGTGGTGGACGCGTTCATCGAGCGCATCGATCAAAGGAACCCGAGCCTCAACGCACTGGTGATGTTCGACTACGACCGGGCCCGCGCCGACGCAGCCGAGGCCGAGCGCACGCTGATGTCGGGCGCCGATGTGGGTCCGCTGCACGGCGTCCCAACCGCAACCAAGGACTTCGTTGGCAGCCGCACCGGCTCGGGACTCACATTCGGGGGCCTGGAGGCGTTCGCGGATTTCAAGGCCACCGAAGACGGCATGTGGGCGGAGCGAATGCAGGAGGCGGGTGCGATAATCGTCGGGCAGACGAACAGCCCGGTCCTCGCGTACCGGGGCACGTGCGACAACCCTCTCTTCGGTCCCACAGGAAACCCCTTCGACCCATCGCGCAACTCGGGCGGGTCATCCGGCGGAAGCGCCGCTGCAGTCGCGGACGGGATGCTCCCCATCGCGCAGGGAAACGACGGCGGTGGCTCGATCCGCATCCCCTCGTCATGGTGCGGGCTGTTCGGCTACAAGGCCTCCGCAGGCCGCATCCCCTTTGCGATGCAGCCCAACGGATTCATGTGTGGATTCGTGTTCCCTTCCGAGGGCACCATGGTGCGCACCGTTGAAGATGCGATCATCGGCCTGAACATCCTCAACGGATATGATCCTACCGACCCGATCTCGCTTCCGGAGAAGGTCGACTTCACTCCGGCACTTCAGGGCTCCGTGAAAGGTTGGCGGATCGCCTACAGTCCCGACCTCGACGTCTACCCTGTTGACCCCAAGGTGACCGCTGTGGTGGAGCAGGCGCTCGACGCGTTCCGGCAGGCAGGAGCCACGGTGGAACAGGTCTCACCCGGCTTCGCTTTCGACCAAGTGGAAACAGGCGAACGCATCGGTGACATGTGGTCGCAGATCCTCGGCACCTTCATGGTCGGACTGCTTGACGGACTGAAGCAGCAGGGCCTCGACTATCTCGGCGATCTCAGAGACCAGATGCCCGATGAGGTGCTGTACTGGATCGAGCGTGCGCAGAAGCTCACCCCGCTCGACGTGTACAGAGATCAGTCGGCCCGAACCACCGTGTACAACGGTCTTCAGGGCGTGCTCAACGACTACGACCTCATCGTGACTCCCACGATGGCCTGCCCGCCGGTGAAGAACGCCGACGATCGCAACACCCTCGGCCCCGACACGATCAACGGGATCCCCGTCAACCGGCTGATCGGGTACTGCATGACGTTCTTCACCAACTACTCGGGACATCCGGCTGCCACGGTACCCGCCGGACTCGATGCTGACGGTCTTCCGGTCGGGCTGCAGATCATCGGCAACCGCTACGCCGACATGGATGTGCTTGCAGCAAGCGCGGTCTTCGAGCGCGTCAGACCGTGGTACGACCTGTATTCGATCCCGCGGGACCGGGCGATCGGGTAGAGCCGCCGGACCCTCCGCACAGATACGGCCCCGGCGATGCCGGGGCCGTATCGTACCCGCATGAGATCAACTGGCGTGGCTAACCCGCAAGCGACCCCACGTATGAGGCCTCGGGCGTCGGCTCGGGATCGCCGTACGACGAACCGCATGCTGTTGCGAGTAGCGTGAGTGCGAGAGCAAGAACCACTGCAATGACCTGCAGAACGAACCGTCGAGAACGCATCGGGGTCCTCCTCACGTACGCGGACACAACCAGGACACCGTGAATGTACCCATACGGGTGCCGGTTGTTCGCGGACGGCCGGCGTGTGTGCCGCCAAGGAGTACCAGACCTGCCGCAGGCACTCCCTACCGCTTGGGACGGAACTCGACGCCGTCCACACCGTCGAAGTGAGCGTCTTGTGTCCACAGCACGGCTTCGTGCGAGCGCGCGGTGGCAAGGATGATGGCATCCGCCATCGCAAGCCCCGACTCGAGCGACAGCCGTGCGGCATCCAATGCCAGCGAGGCCGAAAGATCGACGACCGTGCCTTGCATCATCACGCCGACGGCATCGAGCGCCGTACTCTCGTCGGCGATCTGGAAGGTTCGCTTGAACACCTCGAACAGGGTCAGTGCTGGCACGACAAGATCCTCGGTGTCCTCGACCGCCAACGCGAACTCCTCGGCGTTGGGGCCATCGCCGAAGTACTCGAGCCATGCCGAGGAGTCGACAACGTTCACGCCCGGTCCTCCCGCTCGCGCTCGAAGGTGGTATCCAGCCCGCGCAGCATGCCGCGAAGTTCGCGTGCCGGCTTCAACGGGATGAACTCGATCCGGTCGCCGAATGCGATGACCTGCACCTTCTGCCCCGGGACGAGGCGCAGCTGTCTGCGCACCGACTTAGGGATGACCACCTGGTACTTAGGAGAGATGGTTACTGTCTCCATAGGGACGGCTCCAATCGTTATACGATTACTATATCGATGCAAAAACCGTACAACAAGTGCCGAGCTTTGCGGAGGCGGAGTGGCACAGGACGCGGCTGACAAGGATCGCCCTGTCTGCACATCTGGATATGACAAGAGGCCCCGGCGTATATGCCGAGGCCTCCGGAGAAACTGGTGGGCGATACAGGATTTGAACCTGTGACTTCTTCCGTGTGAAGGAAGCGCTCTCCCACTGAGCTAATCGCCCGAACGTCGCTGGAGCGACGGCGACCATTGTAGTGCAGGGTGCGTGGTCGCGCTAGCCCCGGTCTGCAGCGGGTAGTGACGCGCCTTCCCCGGAGGCGGATACGCGCTGGACGAACGCGTCCACCACGGCGGGGTCGAAGTCGATCCCGGCCCGTGAGCGGATGTGCTCGAGCGCGGCCTCCTGCGTCCACGCATGACGGTACGGACGGTCGGAGGTGAGCGCATCGTAGACGTCGATCACCGCGAATACGCGTGCCGCCAGCGGTATCTCGGCGCCCTTCAGCCCACGGGGGTAGCCGCTCCCGTCCCATCGTTCGTGGTGGCAGTACGGGATCTCCAGCGCGGGGGCAAGGTAGTTGATGCTCGACAACAGACGGTACGCGTACTCGGGATGCTTGCGCATGGTCTCCCACTCGGCATCGGTGAGCTTGTCGCCCTTGCGCAGGATCGAGTCGGGCACGGCCATCTTGCCGATGTCGTGCAGCAGGGCGCCGCGTCTCACATCGCCGAGCCGATCCTCGGGCAGACCGAGCGCCCGGCCGAGGTCCACAGCGAGAGCGGTGACCCGCTCCGTGTGGCCGGCGGTCTCCCGGTCGCGCATCTCGAGCGCCCGCGACCACCCCTCCAGAGTGGCATCGTATGCCGCGCGCAGATCTCGGGCCGCCGCTTCCACGCTCTCATAGAGCCGTGCGTTTGCAAGCGCATACCCGATCTCCACCGACAGCGCTCGGCACAGATCCACCTCCCGCTGTGTGAACTCCGCCTTCTCCGTCGTAGTGCCGACGATGAGCACGCCCTCCGCTCGGTCACGCGCCACCACGGGCACGTACAACAGCGAGACGAGCCCCCTGCCCTCAACGGCCTTCGCCTCCTCTGGCGTCAAGTCGGCCGCGGCAACGCTCGAGATGAAGATCGGGGTGCGGGACTCCACGGAACGACGCACGTGGGGGTGGTCCGCCAGCGCCGCGCGTCGGAGCGACGCGGGGAAGTCAGCGGGCAACGGGGGTGTGGTCGCGCCCAGCACGAGTTCGTCGTCACGCAGCAGGTATATCGCACCGCTGCCGAGCCCCAGCACATGGGTAGCGCCCTCCACGGCGGTCTGTAGAACGGTGTCGACATCGAGCGACTCGGCAAGCTCCATGCTCACCGAGAGGAGAAGGGCGACATCGTCGCGAACGGCCTCAGCGTCGAGCTGCTCTGGGCACATAGGTCCTCCCCGTGCGCCCGCTGCCGGACAGGCACCTTCACCAGTGAGACTCACTACCAGGTACATCCCACAGCATGGCGTGAGCGAATCCGCCAGCGCGCGAACGTGCACGGGCGAATCCGCCCCGGGCACACGAAGGCCCCGGCTACCGGCTCGCTGCCGGCACCGGGGCCTTCGGGATGCGTCCTACTCGGGCAGCGTGTACCCGTAGTCGGCCAGAACGCTCTTGGGGAACTCGAACCGCACGGTGAGCAGCGGGTCCACGACCTGGCAGAACTTGAGGTCGCCCACGAGGCTCATCAGCATCGCGGCATCGTTGGTGGGGATGCCGGCCACCTTGGTGAGGAACGCGTGCATCATGTCGAGCGCCATCTTGTAGGCGGCGTCGGTCGACTCGGCCGAGGCGACAACAGCCACGAGCTCGTCGTTCTCGATGAACGGCGTGGGCAGGTCGGGGATGTCCACCACCTGCGGGGTGAGGGTGACCTCTCCGGGCGTCTCCGCGCCGCAGATGACCACTTCGCCGTCGCCCATGGCGGCGTGCATGTCGCCGCAGCCGAAGAGCGCGCCCTCAACGGATACCTTGAGGTACAGGCGGGTGTTGCTCGTGATGAGCTTGCAGTCCATGTTGCCGCCGTGGGGACCGGGCGTGGAGTTGGGGATCGTGCCGTCCTCGGGGGCGACACCGATCACGCCGAGCATCGGCTTCTGCTTCACCACGACCTTGTCCTTGAACTTCACCGTGTCCTCGGTGTGCTCGAGGATCGCGGTCTCCTCCTCGGTGATGAGATGACCGAGTGCGCCGGTCTCGGGCACCGCCACCATCACCGACGGGCCGTGCGCCTTGACCTCGTGCAGGTCGACGCGCAGGATGTCGCCCGGCTTGGTGTCCTCGATGTAGATCGGCCCGGTGGCCGGGTTGGTGATCGACCAGTCGAGCGAGTCGAGCGTGTCAGCCGTAGTCTTGAGCTGACCGCTGAAGCAGTCGTGCGTGGTGAGGTGCAGCTTCTCCCCCTGCTTGGCGCGAAGCGCCGCGCCGAGCTCGGGCGAGAAGCCGAAGAACGCGGTGTCACGGGTGAGTTCAGACGACATGTCGTACCTCCTTGCCGTAGCAACAGTACCGGGGCGTCACGCTGCGAGCTTCTGCTCGGCAGCGTCCTCCGCCCTGTCCTTCCGCTTGAACAGCGGCCAGCGCAGCTCCTGACCGCCGATGACGCCGCTGGGGCGCCAGATAAGCACTACCACCAGCAGCACCGCCATAACCAGCTGCGCAAGGCCGTAGACCTCGAATGGCAGCACATGGGCGTTGTTGATGGTGGACTCGGTCTGGCGCAGCAACTCGCGCGCCACCGATACCACCACCGCGCCCGCCGTGGCGCCCGACACGCTGCCCGCCCCGCCGATCACGAGCATGGCCAGCAGCATGAACATCTCGGCCATGTAGAAGGCCTTGGGCGAGAACGAGGTGATGTAGAGCGCCCACAGCCCGCCCGAGACGCCCGCCACGAGCGCGGAGAGGATGAAGCCGAGGTACCGCACGTTGATCATGTTGATGCCGATGGCGGCGGCCGCGTGGCGGTCGTCGCGCGTGGCCCTGAGCTTCAGGCCGAGGCCAGACTCGCGGAAGTAGTACGCCACCGCGATGGCGAGCATCGCCGCGATGAGCGCGATCGTGAGGGTCGTCCACTGCGGCAGCCCGAAGAACGTGCGCGGGCCGTTGGTGACGTTGTCCCACTGGGTCATGACCACGTGGATCACCACGAGGGTGGCGAAGAGCGTGATGACGCTTGCGAAGTCGTTCAGGCGCATCAGCGGGTACGCGATCACCGCCGCGATGGCTGCGGCCACGAGACCCGCGACCACGATCGACGGCAGCACCGGCATCTGCAGGTCCACCAGGAACGGGTACATGTTGGGGACGCCCATCTCCTTCACGGAGACCGGGGTCACCAGGATGCCGGTCACATACGCGCCGATGCCCACGAATCCCACGTGGGTCCACGCCAGCACGCCGCCGTTGCCGATGATCATCTGCGCGCCGAGCGCGAGGCTCAGGCTGATGCAGAAGAAGGTGAAGACGTCGATCAGAAGCCGGGAGCCGAACAGGCTGATGAGGATGCCCGCGATGATGATGGGCACCATGAGCACCGGCAGCGTGGAGTGACGCTTCACGAATGCAGTGATGTTCTGGATACCGCTCATCCCACACGCTCCTCGGTATAGCCGCGTTTGACGATGCCCTCGGGCCTGAACAGCAGGAACAACACCACGAGCGCGAACATGAACGCGTCGCGGTAGCTGATCATGCTCGCGGGGAGCGTGATGCTCAGCAGGTTGAAGATCAGGCCGTACACGTAACCGCCCACCACGGCGCCCACCGTGCTGTGCATGCCGCCCATGACGACCGCGATGAACGCGATCAGCAGCGGCGCGGCGCCGCTGAGCGGATCCACGGAGGCCGAGCGGCTCACCCAGAAGATGGACGCCACACCGGCCAGCAGACCGCTCATCACGAACGCGGCCGAGATGACCACGTTGGCGGGAACGCCCATCAGACGCGTGGTGGTGAACTGGTCGGCGGCGGCGCGCATCGCCATGCCGAGGACCGTCTTCTTCATGATCAGAGACAGCGCGGTGAGCAGCACCACCGTGACACCGATGATCACGAGGTTGCGCACCGGGGTGGTGGCGCCAAGGATCGTCACGCGGGCCGAGAAGAACGCGGGCAGCGAGACGGGACGGGCGCGCGACGAGATCAGGATGAGCACGATGTTCTGCAGGAACATGCTCACCGCGAACGACGTGATGATGAGCGCGTTGGGCGACTTGCTCCGCACCGGGCGGAACGCCACGAGCTCGGTCAGGTAGCTCACCAGGACCGCGCCGAGCACGGCGAAGATCAGCGTGAGCCACCAGGGCGCGTTGAGATAGGTGGCCGAGAGGTAGATCGCGTACCCGCCCACCATCAGGTATTCGCCGTAGGCGAAGTTCACGAGCTTGAGGATGCCGTATACCAGCACGAGACCCAGCGCGAGCAGCGCATAGAGGCTGCCGAGTGACAGCGTGCTGATCAGGAACTCCAGATCGATCACAGTGTCACCTCGCAAGAGTCGGAGTCGTCGCTGCCGCCGCCGAAGTACACGGCCGCGACGTCCACCTGACGCTGGATGTCGGCCGCCGTGCCCTCGTGCTCGACCAGGCCGTTGGCCAGCAGATACGCCCGGTCCACGATCTCGAGCGCCCGCTCGGCGTTCTGCTCGACGAGCAGGATCGTGGAGCCGCGCTCCTTGAGCGTGTTGATGAGCTCGAAGATCTGGTCGGTGAGCGCAGGGGACAGGCCGAGTGAGGGCTCGTCGAGCATGATGAGCTTGGGGTGTCCCATGAGCGCCCGCGCGATGGCGAGCATCTGCTGCTCGCCGCCGGAGAGCAGTCCGCCAGCCTGGTGGAACCGCTCCTTCAGGATCGGGAACAGCTCGAACATCTCGTCCAGGTCGGCCAGGTACCGGTCTCGCTTGTACCCCACGTAGGCGCCGAGGCGGAGGTTCTCCTCCACGGTGAGCGCCCCGAAGATGTCGCGACCCTCCGGCACCAGCGAGATACCGCGCCGGACGATCGATTCGGGCGACTTGTTGGTGATCTCCTCGCCGTTGAAGGTGATCGTCCCCTTCACCGGACGGAGCACGCCCATGATGGACTTCAGCGTGGTGGACTTACCCACACCATTGACGCCTAGGAGCGCCACCGCTTCTCCCTCGGCCACGTTGATCGAGATGCCGTGCAGCGCGCGGATCGCGCCGTAGGAGGCCTCGAGGTTCTCTACCGTGAGCATCGCCATGGTCTATGCACTGCTCCCTAGGTAGGCGGTCACGACCTGCTCGTTGGCGCGGACCTCGGCGGGTGTTCCCTCGGTGATCGTCTTGCCGTAGTTGAGCACGTGCAGCCGCGGACAGAGGTTCATCATCAGCCGCATGTCGTGCTCCACCACCACCAGGCCGATGCCGAACCGTTCGGGCAGGTCCTTGAGGAGGTGGTGCAAGGCGTCGGACTCCTCCTCGTTGAGGCCCGCAGCGGGCTCGTCGAGGAAGACGAACTTGGGTTTCATGGCAAGCGCGCGGGCCATCTCCAGCTTGCGCTGGTGGCCGAAGGGGATCGAGCTCGCGAGGCTCTCGCCGAAGCGCACCAGATCGAGCTGCTCGAGGAGCTCGCGCGCCACGTGGATCGCCTTGCGGCGCGGCTGGCCCATGCTCACGGCCGCCACTTCCACGTTCTCCAGCACGGTGAGCTCCGAGAAGAGCCGGACCGTCTGGAACGTGCGGCCGATGCCGGCGCGGGCCACGCGGTGGCCCTTCATCTTGGTGATGTCCAGGCCGTCGATCACCACCGTGCCGCTGGTGGCGGGCAGCAGCCCGGTGACCACGTTGATCAGCGTGGTCTTGCCAGATCCGTTGGGGCCGATGAGGCCGAGGATCTCCCCCGTCCTCACCGTGAAACTCACATCATCGAGGGCCTTGAGGCCAGCGAACGATTTGCAGAGGTGCGAGACCTCCAGAACGCTGCCCGCCCCCGGTTCGCTAGATTGCATGCGGTTCTCCGGGTTCTCTTACTGGTGCCACGTGCAGGTGCGAAGCGCACGGGGGGAGAGTCCCAACGTGCGGACTCTCCCCCATGCGTCATCCAGTTATCACTACGGCGCGGGGAGGAACTCCGGCGTCATCCAGCCGATGAACGACGGAACGCCCTCGTTCAGCTCCACAACGGCCGCGGCCTTGTTGGGCTCGTGGCCCGTGGACGCGTCGCCCCACTCGAGCGTACCGGTGAGCAGCTCGAAGGTGGAGGTCTCCATGGCGGTGGCCATCTCGGCACCGTCGGTGCTGCCGGCGATCTCCATGGCCTCGGCGAGGACCATCACGGCGTCGTAGCCGGGAAGGATCCACACGGCGTCAGGCTTGTCGCCGTACTTCGCCTCGTAGGAGGCCTCGAACGCCGGGTAGTCGGGGTGGCCTTCCTCGGACATGTAGCTGTGGGTGTCGAAGTAGATCTCCGAGCCGTACTCGGTGCCGAGCGCCTCGAACAGCGCCGGGTCGTCGTAGGAGTCGCCGCCCACGACCGGCACGTCGATGCCGCTCTCACGCAGGGTGCGGATGATGAGCGCGAGGTCGGGCATGTACGACGAGACGTACACGAAGTCGGGCTGCTCGGGGAGGTCCTTGATGCGGGCGACCTGCGCGGAGGCGTCGGCCTGGCCCTGCGTGTAGGTGTCCTCGAAGTAGACCTCGCCACCGATCTCCTCGAACGCCACGATGAAGTACTCGGAGAGGCTCTTCGTGTAGTCGATGAAGTCGTCGGTGATCACGTAGACGGTGCGGTAGCCAAGCTCGTTGTACGCGTACTCGGCCATCACGGCGCCCATGGTGGTGTTCCACATCGACATCGTGAACTGCTTGTCGCCAAGAGCGGTGGAGCTGTAGAGCGGCGACGAGGCGCACGGCGAGATACCCACCATGCCGTTGGCCTGGGCCTCACGGGAGGCCGGGCCGCCGAAGTCGAAGTCGCTCGGGGCGATGATGGCCACGGCGCCTTCAGCGATCAGCTGCTTGGCGACGTTGCCTACGACCACCGGGTCGCTCTGGCCGTCCATGGCGCGGAGCTCGACCGGCCGGCCAAGGATGCCGCCCTGCTCGTTGAGCACGTCCACCGCGAGCTGAGCGCCGCGGAGCGCCGGCTCATCGAGGGGCGCCTGGATACCGGTCTGGCACAGGGCCGAACCGATGATGATGGGGTCGCCCGAGGTGGCTTCCCCGCCCGACGTGGAATCGCCGGAGTCCGTTGTGCCCTCGTCCGCCGCGCAGCCCGGGAGTACCAGGCCGAGCACCAGCACGAGTGACAACACTGCTGCCAATCGTTTCATAACCCTACCCTCCATTGTGTCTGCCTTGCCGGTCGCCTCGGCACGCCGTGTGAAGCGCGCCATCCGCCCTACCTTCACATCTTACGGGCGTCATGTTGCCAAAACGTTTCGAATAGAATAGCGGATGAATATCCTCACCACCATAGGGGGCGTGGGGCGGGGCGGGGCGACATCAGACGCCCAGCGCCTCAAGAACCGAATCCGCGCTCACCATCTCAACCACACCGGGCTGTAGTGCGAAACGCTGGACATCCCGACGCACGGTCTCCCAGTCAGCATCTGCCGATAGCCGCTCCCATGCGAGCGAGCGCCAGTTCTCACCGGTGACCGAGGGTCCCGTCCACCCGCTTTGCGTGATCGCAGCGTTCAGGTAGCCCAGGTTCGGCCCGGGCCACTCCCTATTGCCCGCGTACCAGACGAGATCGAACACATCGCGACCCTTCACCCAGCCACGAGTCAACACCGCCGAGAGCTTGCCAGCCAACAGCGTTTCCTGATCGTGATGTGCCACACGAACAGGTTGGCCGAACCTCCTGGGAATGCGACTCGTCGTGATGCCAGCACCCCCGGGTGGATTCGTGTCCACCTCCAACTTGATGAGCATCGTCTCGTCGGCGAGCGGAGACATATCCATCTCACGCAGTAGACCACGGAACCTGATCATCGCCTTGTGCACTGGTGTTGTCGTCTTGACCGAGATCGAGATGTCGTAGCCCTCGCGATCGAGCTCATGCTTCACGCCGGTGAGCGCTGAGACGAGATCGAAGGACGTGTCTACGCGCAGCACCGCGAAGTCCAGGTCCTCCGAGAACCGCGGTGTTCTGTAGAGCAGCCGCAGCGCTGTCCCTCCGTGGAACGCGAGATCGGCACTGACACCGACGCTCTGAAGTCCCTCCAGAAGACGCACCTGCAAGTACTCGCGCATGACATGTCGTCCGGGCATGCCGGGCGCGGCTGCTAATTCAGCACGAAGGATGTCTTTCACAGGACCACCCAGCCATCCGCCTCGCGATCGAGATACTCACAAGCCAGCCGCACGGCACGTTCGACCTTCCTGCTTCCGAAACGCGCCACCATCTCCCCCATCAGGTCCCGATCGATCCGCGATCCGTTCTGAAGCCGCAGTTCCTCGATATAGGCGGGATGATCGCTGCCCGGAGTGAGATACAACAGGTCGATCAGCGCCTTCTCCGGCGATGCCACGAGCGCCTCCTGACCGTGCGAGACGCTCACCAACTCCGCACCCCAGAACCGGTCCTTCAACACATGGTGAAACATATACCGGCCGAGTGGTGTCTCGTACTCAGCCACCCGGCCGGACGTTACCGCCGTGACCCCCTGCACTACGTCCGGAATCATCTCGTGGAAGTGCAGGGCTGACTCAAGGCTCACATACGAGGGCATGACGAGCCGATTCGAAACCACGAACGGATCCGGCTCGGTCTTGCGATGCGGCCGGGCGAGTGCATATAGACCCTTTCGAACGCGAACGAGATGACCGGTGCGCACCCAACCGGACAGCTGACGCTGCAATGCAGGTACATCGTCCACCGCAGCCAACAACAGGCCCGTGCTGAACACCGGCTCGCTGCCAACGATATCCACAAGTTCTGAGAATCTCATGCTGTCAATGTAGCATATTTTGGTCATTCACGTCATAGAATTCCCTTTGCCCTGCACGCTCCGTCGGAACACCCACTTGAACACGCTACGGCAGGGCGTCCACCATTCTCAAAACGAAAGCCGAACCACCACTTCGTGGTCCGGCTTCCACACCCGTATCGGTTCTCGCCCGCGTTGCTCCCCTAGTAGCCGGAGAGCGGCAGCACCCCGCTCTCGAGCGCGCTCACCACGCGCGACGCCACCTCGTCGTCCCACCGTTCGGGGCGCTCCCAGCCGTCGCGGCGTACGAGAGCGTTGCCGAGCGCCTCCCTGATCGCCAGCGCATCCGCGGGTACCAGGCGGTTCGCGCCCACCTCCACGGTGATCTCGCGCTCGGTGTTGCGGCGCACGGTGACGCACGGGGTGCCCACCATGCACGCCTCCTCCTGCACGCCGCCGGAGTCGGTGACGATCGCCGCAGCGTCGCGCTGCAGCGTGAGCATGTCGAGATAGCCCACCGGGTCAACCAGCCGTACGGCCGACCCGCTCGTGTCGAGACCCGCCTCGGCAAGCAACGGACGCGTGCGCGGGTGTGCCGGGAGCAACACCGGCAGCGGGGATGACGAGAGCGCCGACGCGATCGCGGTGAGCCGCTCGGGGTGATCGGTGTTCTCGGGGCGGTGCACCGTGGCAAGCACGTAGCCGCCCGTCTCCAGCCCGCTACGCACAGGCACCTCGCGACCTTCGATTCGCGGCAGATTGCGCAGCACGCTCTCGGCCATGATGTTGCCCACGAAGTGGATGCGCGCAGGGTCCACGCCCTCCGCGATGAGGTTCTCCCCCGCCGAGGCCACCGGCGTGAGCAGCATCGAGGAGAGCTGGTCGGTCACCAGGCGGTTGACCTCCTCGGGCATCGACATGTCGCGCGACCGGAGGCCGGCTTCCAGGTGCACCACCGGGATGCCGAGCTTGGCGGCGGCGAGCGCGCCGGCCAGCGTGGAGTTCACGTCTCCCACCACCATCACAGCGTCGGGACGCTCGGCGCTGAAGAGCTCCTCGAGCTTCATCATCGCGGTGCCGGTCTGCACCGCGTGCGTGCCGCTTCCGACGCCCAGGAACCACGCGGGCTCAGGGATCTCCAGGTCGTCGAAGAAGACGTCCGACATCGCGGCGTCGTAGTGCTGGCCGGTGTGCGCAAGCCGGGCGTCGATCCCGGCCGAGGCGAAGGCAGGCATGAGCGGCCCCACCTTGATGAAGTTGGGCCTGGCTCCCACGATCACGATGATGCGCATTGCCGGGACGACCTTTCGCCGGATGTGTGGTACGCGGATGCCCGCGACCTGCGGATGCCCGCGACGCTCTTTTCTACCACGTCCGGCGCCTCGCGTGCAGGAGAAGTGGTCTCCGGTGTGCGCCGGGAGGCCCGCGACCCGCACACGGAGACGCCCGCCGCATCTGCGACGGGCGTCTCCCCCTTACCTATCCTGACTGCCTGCCAAGCAGCAGAATCCTACTCGAGCGCAGCATCCATCATGCCAACTACCGCGTCACTCACGACCGCAGTGCCGCCGTAGACCTTGGACGCAAGCACGTCGGCCTTGGAGACCTTGAGGTAGTTGCCGGTCTCGCCCGAAAGGGCCGCCGGGTTGGTGAGCAGCAGCACGCCGCCGTTGGCCCCGGCAGCGGCGCCGCCGCCGAGGGCATCCGGGAAGTCGAGGCCGGTGGCCACGCCCACGTACGTGTTCTCGGCCCACCACATGCGCACCGCGTAATCGGCGAGCGCGGCGGCGGTCTCGTAGCGGTTCCGGCCGTCCTCACGGTGCACGGTGCGCACAGCGGGAAGCGCGCCCACCGCCGAGGCGACACGCGACGACACGGCTGCGGTGCCGCCCACGATCACGGCCTCGTCGAGCCCGGCCTGGCCTATCACGGCCGAGGTGGCCGCCGGGAGCGAGTCGACCGCGGTGAGGAGCACCGGGAAGCCGTTGGCATACGCGATGGGTGCGGCCGAGAGCGCGTCGGCGAACTCATCGCCGCGCACCAGGAAGAACGGCTGCTCGGCGTGGGGGCCGTTCAGGCGCACTACTTCGCGCGCCACCGCGGCAGCGGTCTCGTAGCGGTCGTTGCCCTTCACGCGGGTGACGCTGAGGCCTTCGCTCTTGAGCGCGGTCTCAACACCGGCGTTCACCGCAACGGTGCCGCCGACGATCACCACGTTCTCCGCGCCTAGCCGCTCGATCTCAGAGAGCGTGCCGGCGTGCAGCGACGCGGTGGGCGTAAGCAGGAGCGGCGACCCGTACGCGCCCGCAAGGCCGCTGCCGGAGAGCGCGTCGGGGAACGCCTGACCGGTGGCGAGCACCACGGTCTCGCAGCTGCCGGCCGCGAAGGTCGACCGCGACACGCGCACAGCGGTGTCGTACCGGTTGGGTCCCCAGATGCGCTGTGTGGCGTCGAGAACAGGTGTGTCGCCAACCTCCCAGCTGAGCATGCCAGTGCCCGCGCCGGAGAACGCGCGCACCTCGATGTAGTAGGTGCCGCTGGTGGTGACGTCGTAGACGAGCGACTCCGTAAGGCCGAAGCCGTTGGAGAACGCCACGGGCTGGTCGGTGAAGACGTTCGTGGCGCCGGGGCCGTAGACGTAGAGATCGAAGTCCGCACCGGCGCCGGTGAGCAGGCTGAGGTCGAGCTGGTCGCCAGCCGTAAGCGGCAGCGAGAACACACGGTTGGCCGCTGTGGCCACATCCAGCACCACGTTGGTGGGGTCTATCGTCAGCGGCGTGGCGTCACCCACGTTCTCCCACGTGCCCGCAGGGATCGTGGTGACGCTCCACTCCAGGTCGTATGCCCCACTGCCCGAGGCGGCCCGCACGTCGAGGTAGTAGGTGCCGTCAGCGCCGGAGCCAGCCGGAACGTCGAAGGTGAGGGTGCGCGGATCGCCGCTCACATTCGCAGCGCGCGGCAGCGCCGTCAGAACGCTCGTGGCTTCCGGCCCGAAGAGGTAGAGCTCGGGGTCCACGCCGGCGTCCCACGAGGTGATCGTGGCCGTGAGTCGCTCGTTCTCCGCAAGCGCGATGCTGTAGACGTCGTCCGGGTCCGCTATCCGGTCGAGCGTATCCGACTCGGGCGATGTGCCCGCCGTCCCCGGGATCTCACTGTCCCCGTCGGCGTTCCACGCGCCCACCGCGAGCGACAGCGTGTAGTCGCCCATGTTCGCCGCGGCAACAGCGGCCACGTAGTAGGTGCCGGTGGTCTCGATGCGATAGGTGAAGCTCTTGGGGAACGCGTCGCCGATCGTACCGGCCAGCGCAGCAGTGGCGAGGATGTCGGTGGTGCCCGGCGCGTACAGGAGCGCGTCGGCGTTGAAGCCGAGCCCGGAACCATCCAGAGTGACGCCCACCAGCTGCCCGGCTGTGAGGCCCACCGCGTACACGTCCACCGCGTCGGAGTCGAAGCCGAGCGTACCGGCGATCACCCCGGGAGTCAGCGGATCGGCCTCAGCCGGCGTGCCGCCCACATCGGGCGTCTCGGCGATGCTGATGCCGGAGACCGCACCCTCCGCGGTGGCGAGCGAACGGAGCACCTTGCTGGTTGCGGGATGCGCCCCCACCGCGCCAGTTGCCGCTCCTGCTGCCCCTGGCACGACCATCGCCGCCACCAGCGCGGCAACGATCCCTACGCCGATCCAGCGGGACTTCGAACGACCCACGGCCACACACCCCTCCCGACAGGACAACCAGGCCTACCTATGTAATCTAGGATTCTAGAGAATGTACCACACCGCACTGACGTGTCGAGGGGTGGCCGCCCCTCCTCAGTACGCCCCGCGAGCGAAGATCACTGCCGGGACCGTGCGCATGAGCAGCGACAGGTCGAAGCCCACGCTCCAGTTCTCGATGTAGTAGAGGTCGAGGCGGATCATCTCATCGAACGTGAGCGACGAGCGGCCGGAGACCTGCCACAGCCCCGTCATCCCCGGCGGGACCTCCATGCGGCGCCAGTGATGGTCTGTGTACTGCTCGGTCTCGTGCGGCAGCGGAGGCCGGGGGCCTACCAGCGACATCTCTCCGCGGATCACGTTGAGCAGCTGCGGGAACTCGTCGATCGAGAACTTCCGCATCCACTTCCCCACCTTCGTGACCCTGGGATCGTTCTTCATCTTGAAGAGCGGACCGGTGGCCTCGTTCTGCGCCCGCAGCTCCTTCAGCCGCTCGTCAGCATCTCTGTACATCGACCGGAACTTGAACATGCCGAACTCCGCGCCGTCTTTGCCCACGCGTGTCTGTCGATAGAAGACCGGACCCCGCGAGTCGATCTTGATCGCGGCGATCAGCAGCAGCCACACAGGCAGGCCGAGGACCACGCCGAGGGTGGCCAGCGTGAGATCGAACACGCGCTTGGTGCGGAGATTCGCCGCCGAGAACGACACCGGCGCCACCGTCATGAGCGGAACGCCGGCGATGTCGCGCACGAGCACACGCGAGGTGAGCACCTCGAAGAGACCCGACGACACATGGGTTGAAACGTCGATGTCGCGGAGCTCGCTGATGATGCGCGAGATCACCTCGTGCTCGAATGCGGAGCCGGCAATGATCACCGTGTCGATCTCATGTTCCCGTACCACCCGGGCGATCTCCCGCGCGTACCCAAGCTTGGGGACGATCTCCGAGCAGTAATCGAGCGCAAGACTGTCCGCACGGGCCGCAGCCAGGCATCCCACCGGCGTAAGCCCCTGCTCGGGACTGTCGAGCAGACGGTGCACGATGCGCTCGCCTTCAGCGTTGTCGCCCACAACGAGCGTACGGCGATGCATGCGGCCTGCGAGCCGCTGGCGACGCAGCCATGTGCGCACGGCGAGTCGTCCTCCGCTCACGGTCACCACCGCGATGGCGAACGCGAGCAGCGTCCAGGCACGCGACAGACCTGGAGTCTTGAGCACGTACGTGAGCAGGATGAACCCCACCACGCCGATGCCGAGCGCACGCAGCACGCGGGAGAACTCCCCGGCCCCCCAGGTGAGCCGCTCCAGGTCGTAGAGGCCCTCCCGGTACAGCATGCCCAACCACAGCGCCCAGACCACGAACGCAACCTGCCAGTAGGACACGTCGGCGCTGATGTTCTCGATGCCCACGCCCGCATACAACGTCGAGAAGCGGATCCACGTGGCCCCCAGCGTTGCGATGAGCAGCGTCACGGCGTCAACGATGAGCAGCACCCACACCAGCACGCGCTTCCGCGTGGTGCGATCCAGGAACTGAGGCGCCACCCCTGCGCTCACCCCACGTTCTCCACGAACCATCGGTACGCGTCCTCGATACCGCTCCGCAGGTCGAACTTCGGGCGCCAGCCCATGTCGAACAGTCGCGAGACATCCAGGAGTTTGCGTGGCGTTCCGTCGGGCTTCGACGTGTCGAACACGATCTCCCCCTCGAATCCCACTACCTCAGCCACCAGACGCGCGAGGTCGCCGATCGAGATGTCCTCGCCCACTCCGACGTTGATGATCTCTTCTTCGTCGTAATTCTCCATGAGGAAGACGGCTGCATCCGCGAGGTCGTCCACGTGCAGGAACTCGCGCAGCGGGGCACCCGTACCCCACACGACAACCTCACCTTCGCCACGCACCTTTGCCTCGTGGAACTTGCGGATCAAGGCCGGCAACACATGCGAGCTCTGGAGATCGTAGTTGTCACCAGGCCCGTAGAGGTTGGTGGGCATCAGGCTGATGCCGTTGAAGCCGTGCTGTCGCCGATAACTGTTGGTCATCACGATGCCCGCGATCTTGGCGATCGCATACGCCTCGTTGGTGGGCTCAAGCGGCCCGGTAAGCAGGTACTCCTCCTTGATGGGCTGCGGTGCGAGCTTGGGGTAGATGCAGCTGCTGCCGAGGAACTCCAACTTCTTGACGCCACTGCGGTATGCCGAGTGGATCACGTTGGTCTGGATCTGCAGATTCTCACGGATGAAGTCGGCCGGGTAGGTGCTGTTGGCCAGGATCCCGCCCACCTTGGCCGCGGCGAGGAAGACGTACTCCGGTCGCTCAGCCTGGAAGAATGCCTCCACGGCCGCCTGGTCCGTGAGATCCACTTCCGAGTGCGTTCGCGTGATGAGGTTCGTGTACCCGGCAGCCTCGAGCCGCCGCACGATCGCCGATCCCACGAGCCCCCGGTGGCCGGCAATGTAGATCCCGGACGTCTTATCCATGCGTCACGCTCCGAAGGTTCACCTTGTGGCCCGCGTCGCTCAGCGTCTTCTCCTGTGCAGCCAGCTCCAGATCGTACGCCACCATGCGTTTCACCAGCTCTGCGAACCCGACCTTTGGCTGCCAACCGAGCTGCTCGCGTGTTGCTGTGGCCTCACCAAGCAGGTAGTCCACCTCCGTTGGCCGGAAGTACCGCGGATCGATCTCCACGTAGTCCTGCCAGTTGAGCCCCACCTCTGCGAAGGCCGCTTCGGCGAACTCCCGCACCGAGTACGCCTCTCCTGTGGCGATGAGGTAGTCGCCCGGCACGTCCTGCTGGAGCATCAGCCACATCGCCTCAACGTAATCGGGCGCATAGCCCCAGTCGCGCTTGGCCTCGAGGTTGCCCAGGAACAGCTTGTCCTGGAGCCCGTGCTTGATCCGGCCCACCGCCCGCGTGATCTTGCGGGTGACGAAGGTCTCGCCCCTGCGCTCCGACTCGTGGTTGAAGAGGATGCCGTTGGCGATGAACATCCCGTATGCCTCACGGTAGTTCACCCCGTACCAGTACCCGGCCACCTTTGCCACGGCGTAGGGACTGCGCGGGTAGAACGGTGTGTCGAGCCGCTGCGGGGGCGGCGCCGCGCCGAACATCTCCGACGACCCCGCCTGGTAGATGCGCACCGCACAACCGGTGGTATCGCAGTAGTCGCGCACCGCGTCGAAGAGCCGCAGCGTGCCGGTGCCCACCACGTCCGCCGTGTACTCCGGCTGATCGAAGCTGACCTTCACGTGCGATTGCGCGCCCAGGTTGTAGACCTCATGCGGACGGACGCTCTCCACGATCCGGCGCAGCCCGGTGCCATCCGTGAGGTCGCCATAGTGCAGGAAGAGCCGGACACCCTCCTCATGCGGATCCTGGTAGAGATGGTCGATACGGTCCGTATTGAAGGTGGATGCCCGACGAATGATGCCGTGGACCTCGTAGCCCTTCTCAAGCAGCAGCTCAGCCAGATACGAGCCGTCCTGACCAGTGATGCCGGTTATCAGTGCGCGCTTCATTCAGGTCTCCTCGCGGTCCTCAACGGTATGCCGACCATGGTATCAGGTACGCCTGTCAGGTAACGGCGCCGGGCGACGCCCATATCTGATGACATCCCAGATGAAGAGCGTGTTGCCAACAAGGTAGCGCCTCCACATCCGGCCGGGCTCGGACAACAACCGGTGCACCCACTCGATACCCGCCTTGCGCATCCACTCCGGTGCACGCGCTTTCCTACCGGTGCCAAAGTCGAAAGCCGCCCCCACGCAGACGATCGGCATCTTGAGCTCATCGAGATGCTCGTACGCCCAGATCTCCTGCTTAGGCGCCGAAACACCCATGAACAGGATGCGGGCACCCGACGCGCGGACGGCATCAACGAGCCGGCGGCTCTCATCAGGGGACCACTCGCCGAACGGCGGTGTGGCGGTGCCGGCGACGATGAGACCGTCATGGCGCGATTGCAGAGACTGCCCGAGTGCGGGAGCGACATCCTCAGCGCCGCCGAGCAGAAAGATCGGGGTGCCCTGATCAGCCGCCTTCGCACAAACCGCTTCCATGAGGTCGGGGCCCGGGCAGCGACCGATGTCACCATAGCCGAGGAGGCGAGCGGCGTACGTCACCGAGGCGCCGTCCGGAAGGTTCACACAGCGTTCGGTGTCAGCGAGAAGCCTCGCGTACTCGGGAGACTCCCGGCGGAGCTTGGATGAGTGTGCGTTGACGAGGACGTAGACGGACGCAGTCCCATCGCGTACGTCACGTTCCAGCAACTCAACGACCACCTGTTGGTTTGCCTGCATAACCTGCGTGCCGGAAACGTACAGGGGGATGGCCATTAAGCGCTCGACTCCCTAGCCCTGCGCTGCGCGGATAGGGCCGCCTCGTGGGCACCGATCTCCTCGGCGGAAAACCGTCGTCCGATCTCCCGCGCTGGATTGCCCGCGTAGACCGAGTACGCGGGTACGTCACGCGTGACCACCGAGCCAGCCGCAATCACTGCACCTCGACCGATACAGACCCCTCCAAGCACGGTCGCACCATGACCTATCCATACATCCTCGCTCACAATGACCGAATCAACTGGGTGCGTCTCACTAGCGACATCACCGATCCACGGTGCGTACCTAGCGGGGCGGCCAGCACGCCATACATCGTGGTCACGTCGTCCGATGAGAGCCACATCATCCGAGATGAGCACGGCCCACCCTATCTCGCCGTCAACGCGCACCGTACACCGTCTGCCGATGTACACATCATCAGCCACTTCAAGACTGTGTGGTGCCCACAGTACGCTGCCATGCCCTATGTGTACTCGCCGACCAATACGCACGTTTGAACGCACCGCCCAGAGT
This sequence comes from Anaerosoma tenue, assembly GCF_023161965.1. NCBI lineage: Bacteria > Bacillati > Actinomycetota > Coriobacteriia > Anaerosomatales > Anaerosomataceae > Anaerosoma > Anaerosoma tenue. The sequence goes on along the minus strand of NZ_JALNTY010000001.1, from coordinate 197,745 downwards.
CGAATGAACGGTCGTGCCAGACGGCGCATGGACCTGAAGACAGACTCACGCATTCTGTGCACTCCTAAGACCACTGATGAAATCGTCAACCATCCGCTCAAGGGAACAGAATGGCGCACTCGCTTGGCAGCCTTCGACCAGCGTGTCCCGATGACTATCGTTCGTCAGTACCTCGGTCACAGCGTCCGCGAACTCATGTGTCGTAACTCCGTATCGGCAGACGACCGCGTTCACACCAGGCACAACGTATTCGTACTCCGGGCCATGCCCGCCACCATCAACCAAGACCATGGGCAAACCGCACTGAATGGCGTCAACGATTGTAAGACCCGCCCCATAAGGGTTCAGCATGACAGCAGAGGATCTCATGATTGCGCCCAATGCCTTACCATGAGTCGCAGGCATGTGGGTCGCCCAGTGGCGTGCCGCGCAGAACCGGTCAACAAGTAATGCCTCACTGCCGCTGCCAACAAACAGCATCCGTGCATCGACGACGTGACTCCTCACCAAGTCAGCTACATCGAACACATACTGAAGGTGTTTGTGCGACTCAAGACTCCCCACAAACACCATCTGTGCGTCGCCGCTCTCGCCAACGGAGCCTCCACATTCGACCTGCTTTGAATTGTGAATGACCGAGATTCGCCCGCTGTGCACGCCCGCCGCCTCAAGATACCTCCTGGTGCCCTCTGAATACGCGAACCAGAAGTCCGGCCAGTCCAGTGTGTGACGCTTGAGACACTCGGTCACCTCACGTGCACCACTTCCGAGATCTCGACCGTGCCCCCAGGCGATGACCCTAGGGCCACCCATGCGCGACAGTGCCATCGCCGCATAGTTGAACAGCAGGCGTGCCGCCTGTTCAACAACCACGAAATCATACCCCCGAGTGGCTCTCAGGACCGGCTGATAGAGCGCTCCGGCCGACCCGAGTCGAATCTCGCAGTTGCTGACACGATGTGCCCAGGGCAGTTCCACGGCATCGCCTCGAGGCGCATCCCGCGCCTCCGGCTCCCCAGCAAACAGGTCCACGGTGATTCCCGCAGACGCGGCGCTCTCACGAAGCAGATTGAAGAATGCAGCGCGATACTCTGGAACGTACTTGTAGATGATCGCAACCTTCATCGTCAGTCACCACCAGACTTGCCCAGTCGCTGGTGTCTGAGCTGGTCACGCAACCCGCCGAGGAGCACGCGTGCCGTGTCCATCACCAGGAAGATGGGCGCCAGGTGCCGTGGTGCCGACAAGATAGCGAACCGCCACCGATACAGCAGGCATGCGGGCGAACGCCTCGATGCGAACATCTTCACGAACTCGCGCCACGAGAGCCGACCATGCTTCGTGGTCACGCCAGTCGCCTCGACCTCGCTGTAGACGGGAGCCTCGTACGACATCACAAGGCCATATCCCGCCCGTCGGGCCCTCGCGGAGAACTCGTAATCGGCGCCGTAGTGCGGCAGACGCTTCGCGTCGAAGCTCCCGATCTCCCGAATGCATCGCACGGGGATGAGCGTCCCGCGTCCGGGTAGTAGATCCGGCTCCGTATGCGCGATGCCATCACCACGCACAGTCTGAAGTGACTCCCCAGAGTGGTGCGAGCCGCCCTTGGCGGTGACCCAGTTGATATGGGGACCGCCGTCCACGATGGTGTCGCAATCACGATTGTCCACCGCCACCGAGCCGATCAGGGCACGGCGATGGCGTGCCGCAGCAACGCCTAGTAGCACCTCGATGTAGTCCGGATCGACCGTCGTATCGTTGTTGAGCGTCAGAACGAAGTCGTCTTGAGAGCACTGTTCGAGCACCCAGCCGACCCCGAGCGCAGTCGCCCCCGTCCACCATAGCTCGCCATCTCCTGACAGCACGGCCACCTCTGGGAACTCCTGAGCGAGATGCTCGGCGGTGCCGTCGGTTGAACCGTCATCGATCACGACGACCGAATAAGCCGAGTACGTCTGCCCGACAAGGGACCCTAGACACGTCTTGGTCAGGTCCCAGCGATTGCGAACGGGGATTATCACCCACACTGCAGGATGGCCGCCGAAGTCACTCACTGGTGGTCACCGCATTGCCGTGCAACCGCTCCGCAAGTCCGAGACCCAGCCATGCGAGGGGCCAGAAGTCCAACGCATAGACAGAACCGTACGCCAGCGTTGCCGCGATCGCCACGAGCCCCATCACGACTAGAACCCACTGGGGTCTGTTGCCGCTATCCCTCAGAACGACACCCTTTGTCAGCAGCCGAATGCACACTCCGAACCAAGCCAGCAACGAAGCCAGTCCGACGAGTCCCACCTTGACGAGGGTCTGAACATACACGCTGTGTGGTGAGGTGATTACCCTTGCCCCAAGCTCCGGAACGTACACATCCCAGTACCCGCCGAATCCCTGCCCGAACAACGGGTCCTGCAGAAACGGCTGCAAGTAGGCCCTCCACACAGAGAGTCTCCAGTACGACGTCGGATCCTCCGTGGGATTGAAGAACGCCCGAGACCGGGTAGCGACGTAGTCAGCAACAATCCCCCCCGTCGGACCGAATCCGATGATGAGGAGCAGTCCGACGACAACAACCCCCATGACCCACAGCCAGAGCCGCCTGATCTCGACCGCGCGAGTGACAAGCAGAACCAACACACATGCAGCCGCAACGAGCCAGACTGATCGGTGAGCATCCTTGAGTATGATGAACCCCGCAAGACCTATCGCCGCATATGACGCGACTCCATGCAGCACCTCATCCTGCTTCATGCCCCGCAACGCCATCCAGACAACAGCCAGCAAGAGCCCTAGGGATATCGAGGACGGGTACAGGCGGGATGCCTCATCAAAGCCCACTCCCTTCTCCGCGACAACCAGCGGCAGGGCAAGAATGACACCTACGACTGGAGCCCAGGCAAGCAACTTTGCAGCCCAAGCGCGGAGTATCGACTGATTGAACCCAAGGGCAAGGTACACTGGCAGGCCAAGAATCAGATACCTGAACCTGAACTCACCGAGAGCACTCAGGCCGTACGATCCCCAGTTGCGCGCCACGGCTACCCCCAGCACAACCGCCAGAGCCACGGAGAACGTCATCAGGAGACGCACTTCTCTCGAAGCGTTTCTACCGTTCATGAGTATCGCTGCGGTCGCACCCCACATACCAATCACCACGAGGTCCGAGAGCCGCACGCCTCCACCTACCACATCCCACCCCACGGGCAGAAGGTGGAGCATCTGCACAAGAGATGGAATCAGAACCGACACAAGCAGCACGACGACGCTGAGGCGCCGGAAGCGATATGCAATCCATGAGACAATTGAAGCCGCTGCGATCGCCACGAAGAGTTCCAGCCCAAACCTGTACAGCCCGAGGGCGATCAGCAGACTTGCCGCCAGCGGCCAGAGCGTTCGTAACGCTACGGCGCGCCCATCAGAGACCCGAGAACCCTTCTCTGAGCTGCCAATCGGAGCCATGCGAATCATAGGCCAACACAACCGTCGTAGACTGCCACGTGCTGTGTTACCCAGCGATCGAGATCGTAATGCTCCATGACCATCGCACGGCCAGCACGCCCATAAGCCACCCGCCTACTTCGATGAGCGGCCAACCGCTCCATAGTCTGCGCCAGTGCACCGACCTCGGGTGCCACGAGTTCTCCGGTCACACCACTCATGATTGCGTCACGCAGTCCCGGCACGTCGTATCCGATGACCGGTATTCCACATGCCGATGCCTCGATCGCGGCCATGCCGAGCCCCTCATACCTCGACGTCATGAGGAAGACATCCGCTGCCTGCAGAATGCGCACCACGTCGTCACGTTCGCCCAGAAACTGACAACGGTCAGCCACGCCGAGAACCTCCGCAAGACGCTTCTCGGCCTGGCAGTTCGGTCCGCCCCCTACGTGCAAGTAGCACAGACCCGGAAGTCTCTCGCGAAGAAGACTCACCGCGTGCAGCACATGGTCGTGCTGCTTCACGTCAGTACATGAGCCCACGCTCACAACCACAATCGACTCAGGCCCGATTCCCAACTCTCCCCGAATGCGAATCCGCGTCTCCGCGTGCACGGTAGGCACGAACCTGTTCGTGTCAACGGCATTCAGCACACGAACGCCAATCGTCCCAAAGCGTCTGACCTCATTGGCTTCCACGGAGGGGCTCACGAAGACGTGACACACGCCGAGAATCCTCCTGGCCACCCAGCGCCCAAGACTCCTGCGCATCCGCAACCAGCCCGAGAACTCGAAGGCGCTGTGAACGGAACGCACGACCCGTCTCACGCCCGCGATGCGAGCGGTGAACTCTACCCACAGTGCTGCACGTTCAGTGTGTACGTGTACGACATCGAAGTCGCCCGCACGGATCAGGCGGAGCAGACGCCAGAAGAAGCCGGGTGATTTCCTGAACGGCATGTCATGCAGTCGAACGCCCAGCGAATCGAAAGCATCCGCGAATCGCCCAAGTGTGTTGCCCGTTGAGAGCAGTTCAACCTCCACGCCCAGCACTCGAAACCGCTCAATGGCGTCACGCAGCATCGTCTCGGCGCCGGATCGCTCGATCGATCCAAGGATATGCAGTACTCTCACTCGCCCAGCACCTTCCGGTAAACCGCTAGGTAGCTCTCGACCACCGCCGACTCCGAGAAGCACTCATCAACTCTCTTGCGCCCAGCAACCGAAAGCCGCCGCCACTCATCATGGTCATCCAGAAGCCGCACAACAGCTGTGCTAATCGCGGACGGATCCCGTACGTCCACCAACACGCCTGCCTGCCCGTGATCCAGAACCCATGGAACAGCGCCAGCGCTGGCGCCACCAATCACTGGAATCCCCTGCGCCATCGACTCAACCAGCACGTTGCCGAACGACTCCTCAAGTGCAGGATGCACCATCACATCCGCGTCACGCATCGCATCGATAGTGGCACGGTGATCCATCTGTCCCAGACAGCGCACTCGATCCGCCAGTCCGAGTGCTGCAGCCTCGCGATGCGCCTCCTCACCTGGGCCTAGGCCATTGCCCACAAGTGTCAATTCACAGTCAGGCAATGAGACTAGCGCCCGCAACAGCGTTGCCACGTTCTTCCTACCGCCATACCCGTTGGCTACGCAGATGATGCGCCGGCCAGCAAGGGATGACCTCACTGGGCCAACTGCCGCAGCGGGGGATACCATGTTTGGCGTCAACGAGGCGTCTTTCCCATGTCCTGCCAGACGCTCCTGCATGTAAGGTGAGGCGCAACTCACGTGACGGGCAAGTCGGAGACACCTGCGGTCCATGAGCAACCGCACGAACCGGTACACGTTCGGACGCATCCTGAGAATCAAGGGTGACCAGTCCCTGACTGTCACTACCGCCCCAGGGCACTCGGACAACGCCCCCAGTGCGAACTCGTAGGACCAATGCGCGTTCACAACATCCGCCGGATCACGTCGGATGAATCTCGCTATTGCCTCACGCTCGCACCTGAAGAAGTCACCCGCACGGCTTCTGGCCCATGCCCTGTAGCCTCCAAAGTGCATCCTCACCGGGCCCACCTGTAGCATGATGTCTTCAACAACGTCGAAGGATAGCGAGTACACGACAACATCATGGCCCGCGCGTGCCAGAGCCGCAACGAGGGACGTTACAGCGGTGCCGCCCATTCCCTTAGGCAGTCCGCCGCAACTGACACCAAGCGTGTTCGCGATCTCCTCGGGCGATATCGGACCAGCGATGCCGATTCTCATCGGGTTGGGCCGATTCCCAGAGAACCCCGCTCGGCAAGCCACGGATTCTTCATGAGTGCCGGGTCATTCCCATCTCGGATGCCTGATGCAGTCTCCAGCATGAATCCCAGCACCTTGTCGCACGCAAACGCTCGCACCGCAAGCTTGCGCTGTCGACTACTAATGGTGCCTAGCTCGGAGGAAGGAGCATCAACAAGTCTCTCCACCACGCTCAGGGCCTGTCGGGTGTCTGTGAAGAACTGTCGCGGAGACAAACCAGCAAGGATCTCCCTCGCCCCCTCGAATGAGTTGTGGGCCAGGGGGATTCCGGAGGACAGCGCAATCGGTAGTCTGTTTGAGAACTGATATGGCCCAACCGAATGGTCAATCCCAACAGCCACCCGAGACTGCCTGTACAGCAGCGGAATCTCATCAAGGGAGCACGTCCCTTTGACTCCCTGCCCAGTCCAACCCTTACCATAGATTGCGAGTGTGTCCCCGAACCGTCGCTGCAACGCATTGACCAGCTTCGCCCGCTCGCGTGCTCCTGGGAAGGGCCGAAGATGCGCCTTCGTGTTGTTCCCAACAAAGACAACGTCATATACGTGCGGGCCGTCCGGTGACCATACAAAGGGGAAGCGTTCGGGGTTCACCCACGACGGTGTATAGGTAACGAAGGGTACGCCGGCCCGTCGCAGAGTCTGCGCTAGGTATCCACCCGAGAAAATATAGGCGGCTTCACAGCGGGTCGCAACGGGCAGTGCACGTCTCGGATATGGCGCGGTCCACCTGGTGAACGGGTCGCCCTCACGATATATCCAGAGTGCATCAGGACAAGCCTCGCGAAGGTGATCCACTTCGCGACTTGTGAACAGACAGCTTCCTGAGTGAAAGAAGGCGACCACATCGGGACGGAGGCGGGATATCACATCCACAAGCTCATGTGTAGCTCGTTCCGCTCCAAGCTCGGCCACACGAACCGGAGTTGAGTAGACGTGGTACTCCGAGACAACTGCCCGTGCTTGCAGCGCACCAAGAGCCCATGGAATGTCTGGATCTGCGCCCGGACGGCGCTCATTAGACAACGCTAGAACCCTCACTGAGTCACTCCATCCCAAGAAATCCTACAACACGAACTCATGCTCCCTTGAGCATCCAAGTCACACCAAAATCCTTGTTGGCGCCCACAACACTCGGCTCCCCAAGTACACCACACGCTTCTCAGTGCCGCCCCAGGCGACGATTGCTCGGTATAACTGATGCTCTCATCACTGACCTGCACCATTACCCTGAGTCCATCCAGTGAGACGGTCCAGGCGCGTAATGATCGAGCGCACTCGCAGCCATGGAGCGCCGGAGATCCGGCTTCTGATCTCAAGATACAATCTCCCGTGATCCACATGGAGCGCACTGAAGAACAGCACAAGCGCGCCCGTGAGGACCTGCATGATGAGCACGATTCCTGCGGGTAAGCTCATCGCGGCCCCGGCAAGTGACTCACCGTATAGCAGCACAGCGGCAAGCACTCCCCCGGCGAGCCCGGGCCCATACGCGCGCACCAATGATCTCGCGGACACCGGCAGTGCACCGCTGATCACGACCGTCTGGGCAACGAGCTGGGCTGCCTCCGAAACCGCGAAGGCTGCGGCGAATCCCACCAGACCGAAACGACCCAGCAGTAGTAGCGCAACGCCAAAGAGGGCCAGCTGGCTCAATCGCAACGTCAGCTTCTCTTTGAGCCGGGCCGTGGCTTCAAGCATGATGCCCCCGAAGTGCGACAACATGGCGGCCACGGAGGCGATGGCTACGACGCGCATGACGGGCACCGAAGCCCCCCACTGCGGACCCAGCAACACGGCCACGATCTCTCTTGCTGCCCCCGACATCCCAAGCCCCACCGGTAGGCCGATGCCCGCGAAGACAGTGATCACCGTGAGATAGGCTCTCGCAACTCGACCGGAATCATCCTGCGCGCGACTGAACGACGGCAGCAGGACCTTGGATAGGCTGGTACTCATGTACTGCATCGGGAGCCCAGTGAGGCTCAGTGCCCGCGTGTAGTAGCCCAGGTTCGCTGCGCCTGCGAAGCGACCAACAACCATCGTGTCGAGATTGGAGTTCACGAACTCCAGGAACGATATGAACGAAACGGTCGTGCCAAATCCGAGCAACTCCCTGTAGGGCTGCCATCTGCCCACTGGAACCAGGATCGGCCGAGCCACCAGATTGTAGAGCACACTCGCTACGGCTGTCTGGCACAACCCCGCGAACACCAGTGCCCAGACGCCGGCCCCAGTGGCTGCCATTACGAGTGCCCCTCCGTATCCGGCCACGTAAGCCGAGACCTCCACAACCGCGATCGCCTTGAATCGCATTGCGCGCCTGAGCAACGCGAACGAGGTGGTGGATGTTCCCGTGATCAGGAATGAAAGACTCATCCATCGAAGGACCGGGATCAGTTCCGCATTGCCGAAAGCCTGGGAAGCAAGCGGGGCAAGCGCCCATGCGAGTGTGGTGAAGAGCGCACCGATGATGACCGACGACCAGAATCCCGCTGACGCGTGGTCATCACCAAGTTCCGCGCGCTGGACGATCGCCTGACCCACACCCATCTGCGCGAAGTACTGCCCAAACCGCAACACAAGAGTCGCCATGGCGACGAGGCCGAACGCCTCAGGGGCCAGCAATCGCGCAAGAACCGCCGTGACGATGATCTGCAGACCAGCAGTGATGAAGGTGGAGAGATAGGTCCACTTGGCTGCGCTGATGGTCGTGCGTGTGAGACTACCGGGCATAGCGGTCCATCCCTGGCAGGACCCTCACCCGAGCAACCCCACTACGATTCCCCACCCCATAGCCTGGTCGAGGAAGTACACCACCAGCGCCGCCACGGCGAGCACCGCAAGCACGGCGAGCACCACGCCCACGATGCGGCCCAGGCTCTCGGCGATCTTGCGCCCCGGGCTCTTGGGCGGGATGTACACGCTGCTCGCGCCGCCCGTTGAGCGGTGCGCAGGCGCGCTCGCCTGGGGCTCCTCGGGGGTGTTGTAGTAGTCGGCGTAGGAGTAGTAGCCGCCGTAGGCGCCCTTGTAGCCGTACCCGTAGCCGCCGCGGCCGGGGAGCCCCTCGAGGCCCCACACCACAGCGCCGATCGTACGTCCGCCGGCGCTCGTGACCATCTCGCCCGCATGTCGCACGGCCTCACGGGTGGATGAGCCGCCCCTGGTCACCAGCAGCACGCCGTCGGCGTAACGCGCCGCGGCGGCGCCGTCGGCAACCGCGAGGAGCGGCGGCGTATCGATGATCACCCAGTCGGCAGACTCCTTGAACTGCTCCAGCAGGTCGCGCATCTTCTCGGAGCCCAGCAGTTCGCTCGGGTTGGGCGGGATCTTGCCGCTGGTGAGCACCAGGAGGTCCAGGTCGTCGATGGGGCGCTGCAGGGCGGCCTTGAGGCTGCGCTGCCCGGTGAGCACGTCGGAGAGCCCGATCTGGTTGCGCACGCCGAAGAACTGGTGCGTGGTGGGCTTGCGGAAGTCGCATGCGATCAGCACCACGCGCTTGCCCGCCTGCGCCAGGCCGGCCGCCAGGTTCGCGGCAACCGTGCTCTTGCCCTCGGCGGGCGCGGCGCTCGTGACGAGCAGCGTCTTGATGTCGTGCTGGAAGTTGATGAAATCGAGGTTGTTGCGGAGCGCGCGGTACGCCTCGGCCCCGGCGCCGCCGGGATGCGTGAGGATGCTCGCGCGCCTGCGCTCGTTCTTCTCGTACTTCTCGCCCGGGATCATCCCCAGCACGGGCACCCCGGTGAGCTTCTCGATCTCCTCGGAGCTCTTGATCGTATTGTCGAGGTACTCGTAGAGGAACGCCATGCCCAGACCGAACACCAGGCCCACCACGAGCCCCAGCGCACCGTTGCGCGCCGGTGTGGGCTCCACGGGCTCCGTGGTCACCACGGCCGGGCTCACCACGCGCCCGGAGCCGGTCTCCAGCTGCGCGTTGATGCGGAGCTCCTCGAGCTTGGCGGCGAGCGTGGTGTAGTTGCCGGTGGCGATGGAGAGCTCGGCTGCGAGGTCGTCGCTCTTGCCCTGCTCCTGGATCTCGCGACCCAGCTCCAGGATCTCGTCCTTGGCCACCTCGAGGCGCGTCTCCACCTCTTCGGCGGCCGACTGGATCGCCTCGCGCTTGTAGTCGCGGCTCCAGCTCACGAACTCGTCGGCCAGCGTGTTGGCGATCGCCGCGGCAACCTCCGGGTCGCCGTCGCGCGCGGTGATGGTGACGATGTTGGTCTGCCCCACCGCCGAGACCGTGACGCGCTTGCCCAGCGCATCGGGCGACACGCCCAGCTCGAGCTCGCGGATGGTGTTCTCCAGCAGCGGACGCACCTGCATCAGCTGCACCTGCGTCTGCAGCCCGCGCTCGGGCTGGCTGGAGAAGTCGAGCCCCAGGCTGCCGAAGATGTCGGCGCTGGAGCCCTTCTCGGAGATGAGGACCTTCGCCTCGCCCTCGTAGACGGCGGGCTGGAGCAGGCTCACGATCAGCGCCACGAGCGTGACCACGACCACGGCCTGGATGATGACCCACTTGCGGGCGACGATCACGTTCAGATAGTCGCGAAGATCAAGCTCTTCCACGCAGCTCCCTCAGCCTCGGCCGCCAACGTGCTCCATCTTACCGTGACAGGCCTCGGCCGCGCATCCTTCAGGGGAGATGCGCGGCCGAGAAACAGTGCACCCTCATGTGGAGGGATGTCCTCAGTTCCGTGAGAACGACGTGATGAACCAGTGCTTCACGCCGCCGATGTCCTTGCTGATGCAGGTGATCGTGCCCGCCGTGCGCGGCGCGGTGCCGCCCGAGAGCGAGATCTTGATCGAGGCGGTGCCCGAGCCGGCCGACACACCGTCGACGCTCAAGGTGGTGTAGCCGCCGGAGACGATCGCCTTGGGGATGTCCTGGTTGTTCTGCTGCGCCGTCATGATCGCGGAGAGCACGCCGCTGTCGCCGGTGACGCTGGGGGTCACGGCGCTCCCGCCGTCGCGCGTGATCGACGAGAAGTACCACGTGCCGCCGTAGTCGCGGAGCACCATGGTGCCGGAGACGTCGGGGCCGCTCTTGTAGTCAGCGGTCACGCGGACGCTGGCGGTGGAGCCGCTCTTGGACACGCTGCCCAGCGAGAACGACGCGATCTTGCCGGCCACCAGGTTGCCGATCTGCTCCTGGCTGGCGACCTGCTCGGCGTACATGCGGTTCTGCTGGTCGAGCGTGGGCGCTGTGGCAGCGGGAGGCGCCGCGGCATCGCCGCTGCTCGACGGGAGCACCGCGCCGTCGTCGCCATCGGTCTCAGTCTCGCCGGCGGTCTCGGTGGGCTCCTCCGAGGGCTCCTCGGCGGGCTGCTCGGCAGGCTCTTCCGCGGGTTCCTCGGCAGGCTGCTCCGCGGGCTGCTCCGCAGGCTCCTCGGTATCCGACGTGCCGGCGATGAGATCCCCCACCATGTCGATGCCGCCCGTGAGCGCGAACGCGCCAGCCGCGGCTGCAACGAGCACAAGCGCCACGAGGGCACCGATCATGCGAGTCTTGCTCTTTGCAACGTCGTCTTTGGCTGGCTTCTGCTCTGCCATTCGGACTGCCCCTTACTCAGTGATAGGCATAGGGAGACGCCACGCCCCCACTATGCAGCGATACTAACATATCGGCAGGTTCGCATTGTTTCATGAGTATGACCTTCTGACAACCTGCAAATGGGACCGGATCGCACCGCTCCCCTATCGCAGCACGTCGTGAAGGTCGTTGAGAGCCTCGGGCGACAGGTTGGTGGCGATCGCGCCCGTATCGGATGCCGACACCAGCCCGCCCGGCCACTCGGCAAGCAGCGTGGCGAGCATGTCCGCGAGCTCGGCGTCGAGCTCCGCCCGCTGCGGCGCGCTCAGGTACGGCGCGCCCTTGAAGACCGCGCCGAGCTCGTCGGCCGTGAGGGTGGTGACGCCGGGCGTGAACGTGTAGAGGTCCTCGCCGTCGAAGACCGCCATCTCGGCCGGGAGCGCGACCTGCACGCCGCCCGCCTCGGCCACCGCGCTGCGGAGCGACGCGGCGTCGACCGCCACGTACGCGGGCGTGGGACCGCCCGTGATGCGCGCCAGCGCCTCGGCCACGCCGGCGCCGCCGCCGAAGGGATACGCGTCGGCCAGCGTGCCGTACGTGGTGCCGGGAAGCGTCACCTCGGTGGCGGGGCTCACGGGCTCCACCGCGCCCTCACGGACATCGGCGAGCGCCACGATCTGCGCGACCACGTCACCGTTCTCATCGGGGGCAGCGGCCACGAGCGCAACCTCGGCAAGGTCGTCTGCGCCCACCGTGCCGCTCTCGAACACGCCCAGGTACCAGGCCGCGGCCGCGCCGAGCGCGATCACCGCCGCCGTTGCCACGGCCGTGCGCATCACGCGCGCGCGCTGCGCCGACGCCGAAGTGCGCTGTGCCACTACTCGGTCACCCCCAGGTAGATGAGCACGCCGCGGGCGATGCCGTCGGCGAGCGTGTCTTGGTAGGCAGGGTCGTTCAGCATCCTATCCTCTGTGGGGTTGCTGAGGAAGCCCGTCTCCACCAGCACGGAGGGCACTGTGGCGTGGTTGAAGCCCGCGATATCGGCCCGGCCGATGATGGAGCGGTCGTTGGCGCTGGTGGCGCGAATGGTCTCGCGGTGCACGAGCGCGGCGGCCCGGAGGCTTCGCTCGGCGATGGGTGCCACCCAGTCGTTGCCGGCCGGGTAGAGGGTGGAGACGCCGTTGACGCTGGCGTTGGTGGAGCCGTCAGCGTGGAGGCGTACGAAGAGATCGGCGCGGGCCTCGTTGGCCAGCTGCGCGCGGGCGGCGTTCGAGATGTCGACGCTTCCGGTGGTGCGGGTCATCACCACGGCCACGCCCGCGGCTTCGAGGCGCTGCTTCACCTTGAGCGCGATGGCGAGCACGATCTCGTGCTCGGGCGTGCCGGTGCGGACGCCTGTGGCGCCACCGGTGACCTTGTCTTTGGTCTCGCTCGCGCCCGGGCCGATGGGCTCGGGGTCGCTGTTGGCGACGGCCTGGTGACCGGGGTCGAGACAGACCACGGGGCCGCCCGCCTGACGGGCGGCGCTGGCGGCGGTGGCATCGGGATCGGCCCACACGAGCTCCACCACGGTGCCGGGATCCACACGGACGCCCGCCTCGGGATGCTGCGCGAGCACGGTGCCGGTTGCCGACTCGCCGGGCGGCGTACCCACACGCGTGAGGCCGAGGCCGGCGGCCTTCACCAGGATGGCGGCCTCGTCGATGGGCAGGCCGGTGAGCGTGGGGATCTCAACAGGAACGGCGCTCGCGGCGCCGGCGGTGGCGGTTGTGGGCGCACCCTCGGCTGCGGCTGCGGCGGCGGTGGCCTCGGCGGAAGCGAATGCCTCGAACGCGGCCACATCGGCGGCGTTGTCCTCGGCGAAGCGCTCCTCGGCGCTCGACGCACCGGCGCCCGCGAACGCGAGCAGCGCTACGACGCCCAGGACCGCCGCGCATACCGCGACGACCCCGGCGATGAGGTACGTGCGCTTGCGCCGGTCGCGCACGTGCTGTCGCCGTTCGGCCCTGCTGCGTTTGCCCATACCCCGCGCGTTTCCTAACGTGAGCGTGCATCAGCGTGCATGCGCCGGGCCGCGGACCGTATCGGCCGCTGCGGCGCACGCGCGCGTCACAGTATAGCGGAGCGAGAGGGCGCGAGGCGGTGACGGATGACCGGAATGCGCACGTTTGCGAACCCAGGGGGCGAGCCTCTTCTCCGCGATGTCGTACGTTTGCGAACACTGACCTCGGGTCCCTGATCAGCGATGTCGCACGTTTGCGAACAGGGATGTTCGCAAACGTGCGACATCGCCAGCAGGGACATCCCGGCGGGGGCCTCACACCTGCGGACTCATGCGGAGGGGGCGGCGACAGCGGATAGGCACCGACGGTGGAGGGGACGCCAACAGCAGGAGCCCCCGCGCGTGCGCAGGGCCCGCGCGTGCGCAGGGGCTCCTCGAGATGCGACATGGTGGGCCCGGTAGGATTCGAACCTACAACCAAGGGATTATGAGTCCCCTGCTCCACCATTGAGCTACGGGCCCGGGCGGCCATCGAGCGCATCGGCCACCAGCGCGCCCATGATACCAGCATCGTGCACGCGCGCCGAGTATCGCGCACACGCCGAGCGCATCTGCGTGGCGCAGTGCTCCACGAAGAACGTGACCGCGTGGCGAGCGAGGCCTCAAGGTTGCGGACGCTTCCGCCTATCCCTATAATCGGCAATCGCGCCACAGGCGCCGATACTCCTCGGTAGCTCAATCGGCAGAGCATCCGGCTGTTAACCGGAGGGTTGTAGGTTCGAGTCCTACCCGAGGAGCCAACGCGACCACGAAGGCCCCGCAGATGCGGGGCCTTCTTGCGTGCCCTGCAAGGTGACGACCTCGAGTCCGCTTGCACGTCGGAGGCCGGCGTCCTCACAACACGAAGAGGCCCGCGTCTGCGGACCTCTTCGGGTGTTCCATGTGTTGCGCTCCCCTACTCGAGGTAGTCCTTGAGCCGGCCGCTCCGCGAGGGGTGCCGCAGCTTGCAGAGCGTCTTGGACTCGATCTGGCGGATGCGCTCGCGTGTGACGCCGAACTCGCGCCCGACCTCTTCAAGCGTGCGCGGGTGGCCGTCTTCGAGCCCGAAGCGCAGTTCGATCACCTTGCGCTCGCGCTCCGAGAGCGAATCGAGCACCTTGGCCAACTGCTCCTGCAGCATCGAGAAGCTCGCGGCGTCCGGCGGGACCACGGCCTCGCCGTCCTCGATGAAGTCGCCGAGCTGCGAATCCTCCTCCTCGCCGATCGGCGTCTCGAGGGACACCGGCTCCTGGGAGATCTTGAGGATCTCGCGCACGCGCTCGGCGGTCATCTCCATCTTCTCCCCGATCTCCTCGGGGGTGGGCTCGCGCCCCAGCTCCTGCAGCAGCTGACGCTGGATGCGTATGAGCTTGTTGATGGTCTCCACCATGTGCACCGGGATGCGGATCGTGCGCGCCTGGTCGGCGATCGCGCGGGTGATGGCCTGACGGATCCACCACGTGGCGTACGTGGAGAACTTGAACCCCTTGGAGTAGTCGAACTTCTCCACAGCACGGATCAGGCCGAGGTTGCCCTCCTGGATGAGGTCCAGGAACAGCATGCCACGCCCCACGTACCGCTTGGCGATCGACACCACGAGCCGCAGGTTGGCCTCCACGAGCTGCTTCTTGGCCTCCACGCCGATGCGCTCGATGCGCTCGAGACGACGCTTCTCCTGCCGCTCCAGCGTGACGCCCTGCTCGGCTGCCTCCTCGAGCTTGGCCACCGCCTCGAGTCCGGCCTCGATCTTCATCGCGAGGTCGACCTCCTGGCGCGCCGTGAGCAGCGGCACCTTCCCGATCTCCTTGAGGTACATGCGTACCGGGTCGCTCGTGAGCGGCGCGGACGCAACGCTGTCGGCCTTCTTGCGTGGCTTGCGCTTGGCAGCCGCCTTCGGCGCAGGCTTCTCGATAGCCTTGACTGCGGCCACCTCCTCGTTCTCGTCGTCACCGTCGTCATCGGAGCTGGTGTCGTCGGCATCATCCGGCACGTCGCCGATGTCGTCGGGCACGTGCTCCTCGGCGATGTCGATCCCGCTCTTCTGGAAGAACGAGTAGATGTTCTCGAACTGGTCTTCCGAGAGGTCGATGTCGGAGAGCGCTCCCTGGATCTCCTCGTCGGTGAGGTTGCCCTTGGCCTTGCCCATCTTGGCCAGGGTCTTCACCGCCGAGAGCTCGAGCTCGGGCGCGGTCTTGGCCGACGTGGCCGCCGACTTCTTGGCGGGCGCCTTCTTCGCCGCCGGCTTCTTTGCGGGCGACTTCTTGGCAGGAGCCTCCTCGGCGGGCTCGGCCTTCGCTGCCGGCTTCTTGGCGGGTGCCTTCTTGGCCGGCGCGGCCGACGCCCTCTTGGCGGGCGCCTTCTTGGCGGCCGGCTTCTCTTCCGCGGGCGCGGGAGCGACCTCCCCGGCGGGCTCGCGTACGGGTTCTTGTGCGGTCTTCTTGGATGCAGCCGTCACGTGCTTTACTCCGCCTCCACCTCTGTTCCGGCGCGCGGACGGACCCGGATCGCGGCCCGCTCGCGCTGCAGTTCGGCGATCTCGCCGAACAAACGATCGTACGACTCCGCGTCACCCGCGGGGTCCAATGCCTGGAGTTCGCCCTTCTTCTTAGAGATTAGACGCCCGAGCGCGAACTCCTTGACGCGGGCGGCCACTTCCCGAAACGCGTATTCTACTTGTTCGTCTTCCGACGCGTCCACCAACCACCCGGCGAGCACGCCGGCGGCCTCGCGGTCGGTCTCGGCCACACGCGTATAAAGATCGTCGCCCACCGCATCATCCGCCGAGGTGACGATCTCGAGTAGCGCGCGTGCTTTCTCCCCGCCCACGGCACCTTCTGCAAGCAAAAGCCGTGCCTCGCCACGGAGCGACGGGGCGATCGCCGCCAGCCGCACCAGCTCACGCTCGGTCTTCTCCTCGGCGCTCAGACGGCGCTCCGGCGCCGCCGCCTCCGCCTGTGTGGACGCCTCCGCCGATGGCTGCCGGCGCTTCGCGGGTATCGCGCGCTCCACGGTGGCGTACTCGGTGCCGAGCCGCCCGGCGATGTACATCACGTAGTCCTGGGCGAGCAGCGACCCGCGAACCGGCGCCAGCACGGCCGCTGCGGCCCCGAGCGCCGCGCTGCGCCCCTCGGGGCTCGCCAGATCGTGCTCCTCCAGCCGCCTGTCGATGGTGAAGCGCAGCAGCGGCTGAGCGCCGTCGATCACCTTCGACATCGCCTCGGCGCCCTCCGTGGTCACGAGGTCCGCAGGGTCCTTGCCGCCAGGGATGATGGCCACGTCCAGGTCGACACGCGAACTCCCCGCCTCCGGCGTGATGCCCCAATCCAGGAACTCGGCGGCCCTGAGCGCCGCCCGCTGACCGGCCTCGTCGCCGTCGAACAGGTACACCACCCGCGTCCCGAACCTGCCGAGGAGCTTCACGTGGCGCTCGGTGAGCGCCGTGCCCAGCGTGGCCACGGCCGTGCGAATCCCGGCCTCGTGGAGCGCGATCACGTCGGTGTACCCCTCCACCACCACGGCGGTGCCGGAGGACACGATCTCGTTGCGTGAACGGTCGAGCGCGTACAGGTTGGCCGACTTGTGGAACACCGGCGTCTCCTGGGAGTTCAGGTACTTGGGCTCCCCCGACCCCACCACCCGCCCGCCGAACGCGATCGTGCGGCCGTGGAGGTCGTTGATGGGGAACATGATGCGGTTGAAGAACCGGTCCTTGAGCGACGCGCCGTCGGCGAGCGCCAGGTTGGCTTCCACGAGCTCGTCGCGCGTGAACCCCGCGTCGATCATGTGACGCACCAGGGAGTCACGTCCGTGCGGCGCGTAGCCGAGCGACCACCGCTTGGCCACATCCGACCCGAACCCGCGCCGGGCGAGGTAGTCGCGGGCCTGTCCGGCCCCCGAGGCGGTGCCCGCCACGAGTTGCCGATGGAAGTACGCGGCGGCCTCGGTGCACGCGGCGATCAGCCGCTCCTTGTGCCCCGTGGGCACGCCGGACCCGCCGGTCTCCACGATCTCGATGTGCGCGCGCTCGGCCAGCCGCCGTACGGCATCCGGGAACTCGAGGTGCTCGGCCTCCATCACGTAGCCGAAGGCGTCGCCGCCCCGGTTGCACCCGAAGCAGTGCCACAACTGCGTGGACGGATCGATCTTGAAGCTCGGGGTCTTCTCGCCGTGGAAGGGGCAGTTGCCCCAGAAGAGCCGGCCCTTCTTCTTCAGGACGACGGTCTCCGAGACGAGTGACACGAGGTCGGTGGCATCACGGACGCGCGCGACATCCTCATCGGCGATACGTCCCATGACACCTCCGATCCAGCGGTCCGGTCACAGATAGATACCCGAAAGCGGGCGCCCCGCCCGGGGTGATGCCGCATTGCCTTCGATCACGGCGCATACGCGGCCGCCGTAACGACGTGCTCCCGGGCACCGTCATCGGCACCCGGGAGCAACGACTTGAGCGTTCCTTGCGCCTAGCCGCCGTGCACCGCGATGAAGAGCGGCACGAACACCAGCGATACGACGGTCATCAGCTTGATGAGGATGTTCATGGACGGACCGCTGGTGTCCTTGAACGGATCGCCCACGGTGTCGCCCACGACCGCGGCCTTGTGAGCCTCGGAGCCCTTGCCACCGTGCTGGCCACCCTCGATGTACTTCTTGGCGTTATCCCACGCGCCACCCGCGTTGGCCATGAACACGGCGAGCAGGAACCCGGTCACGAGCGCGCCGGCGAGCAGGCCCGCGAGCATGTCCACCCGGATGACACCGACCACGATCGGTGCGGCCACAGCGATGGCGCCCGGTACGACCATCTCCTTGAGCGCTGCCTTCGTCGAGATGTCCACGCACGCGGCATAGTCGGGCTTGCCGGTGCCCTCCATGATGCCGGGGATCTCCTTGAACTGGCGGCGCACCTCGCCGATCATCGAGAACGCCGCGCGTCCGACGGCGCCCATGGTGAGCGCGCCGAACAGGAACGGCAGCATGCCGCCGACGAACAGGCCCACGATCACATACGGGTTCTCAAGGCTCATGTCGATCGCCACACCACCGGCCACGAGCGACGTGCGGAACGCCACGAACAGGGCCAGGGCGGTGAGACCCGCCGAGCCGATCGCGAAGCCCTTGGCGATCGCCGCGGTGGTGTTGCCCACGCTGTCGAGCGAGTCGGTGATCGTGCGGATATCCTTGCCCATGTGCGCCATCTCGGCGATACCGCCGGCGTTGTCGGCCACAGGACCGTAGGCGTCCACGCCCACCGTGATCGCCGTGATCGAGAGCATGCCGAGCGCGGCGAGGCCGATGCCGTAGATGCCGCCACCATCGTAGGCCGCATCACCTGCGAGGAACGCCACGATGATGCCAGCGCCCACCACGAGGATCGGCAGCGCCGTGGACATCATGCCGGTGCCGAGGCCCGCGATGATGTTCGTGGCCGCACCGGTCTCGGAAGCCTCGGCGATCTTCTTCACCGGGCTGTAGTGGTCGGAGCAGAAGTACTCGGTGATCTTGCCGATCGCGATGCCTGCGATCAGACCGGCCAGCACCGCCGCGAAGAACCACAGGCGCGCGGGGTCGGAGCCCACGCGGGTGGACCAGTGCCAGAACAGAAGCCCCATCGCCACGACCTGCAAAGATGCGGCGACGTACGTGCCCATGTTCAGCGCGCCATGGAGGTTGCCGCCCTCCTTGGCCCGGACAGCGAACAGGCCGAAGATCGACATGATGATGCCGATGGCTGCGATGAGCAGCGGCGCCGTGACGCCGTACATGAAGTCGATCGAATCGAACCCGGCGCCGGCGATGCCCCACAGGGACACGGCAAGCACCACTGGAGCCAGGATGGAGCCCACGAAGCTCTCGAAGAGGTCGGCGCCCATTCCGGCCACGTCGCCCACGTTGTCGCCCACGTTGTCGGCGATGACCGCCGGGTTGCGCGGGTCGTCCTCGGGGATGCCCGCCTCGACCTTGCCGACGAGGTCTGCGCCCACGTCGGCCGCCTTCGTGTAGATGCCGCCGCCCACACGGGCGAACAGCGCGATGGAGCTGGCGCCCATGGCGAAGCCGTTCACGACCTCGGGCTGCGGGCTATCGCCGTTGATGATGAGGAAGATGATCCACAGGCTCAGCCCGCCGAGACCGAACGACGCGACCGTCAGGCCCATCGTGAGGCCGGAGCGGAACGCCACCGTGAGCGCCTTGTGAACGCCGTCGGTTGCGGCCTGTGCGGTACGTGAGTTCGCCCGGGTGGCGATGTGCATGCCGAAGTAGCCCGCGCCTGCGGAGAGCAGCGCGCCAGAAAGGAATGCCACCGCCGTCAGCCAGGGCATCGCCGGTACCACGACGATGATCAGCGCAACCACGAGCGCGAAGACGATCAGCACCCGGTACTCACGGACAAGGAACGCGAGCGCGCCCTCTTGCGTGGCCTTCGATATCTCCTGCATCCGCTCGTTGCCCGGATCCTGTTTGAGTACCCAGTTAGCCAGGTAGAGCGCCACCCCGAAACCGATGACGGCCGCTACCGGAGCGAACCAAGCGATCCACTGCTCCATGGACGTGCGTCTCCCTTCATGGCGAATACGTAAGCAGCCCAGGGAGCCCCTCGTGACCCCCTCGGCGCTCTGGCGATGATAGCCGAACGAGTGTGGTGCGGCAACAGGACGGTAACGCCGCTTACACGCGCCACCGGTTGGGGATCATGAGCTTCTCGTACGTGCGGATGGCGAAGCGGTCGGTCATGCCCGAGACGTAGTCGGTCACCGCACGCGCGAGGTCGGCCGGATCCTCCGGACGATCGTCGATCGGCAGGTCGTCCGGCTCGGCCATGTAGTGCTCGAAGAGCGTCTTGACCACGTTGTAGGCCTTGGGCTCCTCGGCCTTCGCGTTGGGCGAGAGGTACACGTTGTCGAAGAGGAACGACCGCAGGTCCATCATCGCCTTGTAGATGTCGTCGGCCATCGTGACCGTCTCCGAGACGGCCGTGGTCTCCACCAGGCTCGTGACCATCGTGGATATGCGCTCGTTGATGGTGCCGCCGAGCACGTCGACCGGCCCGCGCGGCAGATCCTCAGCGGTGAGCACGCCGCCGCGTATCGCGTCGTCGATGTCGTGGTTCACGTACGCCACGCGGTCGCAGATGGCCACCACCTGCCCCTCCAGCGTGGATGCGCGCTTGCGACCCGTGTGACAGCGGATGCCGTCGCGCACCTCCCACGTGAGGTTGAGGCCCTTGCCCTCGTACTCCAGCGACTCCACGATCCGCAGGCTCTGCACGTTGTGGTGGAACGGATACGGCGCAGAGGGGTACTTGCGCTTGGCGGTCTTCAGCGCGTCGTTGAGCGCCGACTCGCCGATGTGTCCGAACGGCGTGTGGCCCAGGTCATGGCCGAGGGCGATCGCCTCGGTGAGGTCCTCGTTGAGCCGCAGCGCCCGGGCCACCGACCGCGCGATCTGCGACACCTCGAGCGTGTGCGTGAGCCGCGTGCGGTAGTGGTCGCCCTCGGGCGCGAGGAACACCTGCGTCTTGTGCGACAGCCGGCGGAACGCCTTGCAGTGGATGATGCGGTCGCGGTCGCGCTGGTAGTCGGTCCGGTACGGGTCGCGCCCGGTGGACCTCTCCCGGCCTCTGGATGCCGACGAGAGCGCGGCGCGCGGCGAGAGCCGCTCGGCCTCGGCGGCCTCGTACGCCTCTCGCGTCATCACCTGCGTGTCCACCATCGCCTCCCCAACGGGTGCGAAAGAGGGCGCCGGTGCGGGCCGGCGCCCTCGTCGCGAGGTCCTAGCGGTTGTCCGAGCCCTGGGCGGTCTCGGCGAGCGCCGCCTGCGCCGCCGCGAGCCGCGCCAGCGGCACCCGGTACGGCGAGCAGCTCACGTAATCGAGGCCGATGCCGTAGAAGGTGTGCACGCTCTCGGGGTCGCCGCCATGCTCGCCACAGACGCCGAGCTTGATCTTGGGATTGGTGGAACGGCCCCGCTCGCAACCCATCGACACGAGCTTGGCCACGCCGTCGTCGATCGTCTCGAAGGGGTTGCGCGGCAGCACCTTGCGCTCCAGGTACTTGGGCAGGAACTTGCTTTCGATGTCGTCACGGCTGAAGCCGAATGCGGTCTGGGTGAGGTCGTTCGTGCCGAAGCTGAAGAAGTCGGCTACCTCGGCGATCTCATCGGCGCACACCGCGGCGCGCGGCAGCTCGATCATCGTCCCCACCGGGATGATGATGTCCACCTCGCACTCCTGCGACACCCGGACGATGACCGTCTCGATCTCTTCGCGGAGCGTTGCGAGCTCGGCCTTCACGCTCACCAGCGGCACCATGATCTCGGGACGCGGGTCCTTGCCCTGCTTCTTCAGCTCGCAGGCCGCGCGCGTGATGGCCTCCACCTGCAGTGCGTAGAGCTCGGGATACGTGATGCCCAGCCGGCACCCGCGCAGCCCGAGCATCGGGTTGGCCTCGGACATGGCGTCGATCTGCGCGAGGAGCTTGCGCCTGGGCGCCAGCTGCTCCGCGGACGCGCCACCGCACTCGGCACGCACGATCTCCACCTCGAGGTCGCGCGGCGAATCCAGGAACTCGTGGAGCGGCGGGTCGAGCAGGCGCACCGTGACGGGCAGCCCGTCCATCGCCGAGAAGATGCCGAGGAAGTCCTCGGTCTGCACCTCGAGCAGCTTGTCGAGCGCCCGCTGCCGCACCTCGGCCGACTCGCCCAGGATGAAGTCCTGGATGATGTCCTTACGCTCGCCGAGGAACATGTGCTCGGTGCGGCACAGCCCGATGCCGGCCGCGCCGAATGTGCGGCCGAGAGCGGCGTCATCAGGTGTGTCGGCGTTGGCGCGCACACCTGTGGTGCGGAACTCGTCGGACCACGCCAGGATGGTGTCCATGTCGCCCGAGACGTCGGGCTGCACGAGCGCCACCTCACCGAGCACCACGATGCCGCTCGTGCCGTCGATCGAGATGATGTCGCCCTCCTTGAGCACGACGCCCTTGCCGCTCACCGTGGCCTGCTTGGCCTTCATGTCGATCTTGAGCGCCTCGGCGCCACAGACCGCCGGCTTGCCCATCCCGCGGGCGATGACCGCCGCGTGCGACGTCTTGCCGCCGTGGCTGGTGAGGATGCCCTGGGCGGCCACCATGCCGTGCAGGTCGTCGGGGTTGGTCTCCCACCGGAGCAGGATCACCTTGCGGCCCTCGGCCGCCGCCGCCTCCGCGTCATCGGCGCTGAAGACGACCTCGCCCACCGCCGCGCCGGGGCTCGCGTTCAGACCCTTGGCCAGCACGTCGTAGGTGGCCGTGGTGTCGAACTGCGGATGCATGAGCTGGTCGAGATGCGCGGGGTTGATGCGCATCACGGCCTCTTCGCGCGTGATGAGGCCTTCGTCCACCATGTCCACCGCGATCTTGAGCGCCGCGCGGGCGGTACGCTTGCCGATACGGGTCTGCAGCATCCAGAGCTTGCCTTCCTGGATGGTGAACTCGATGTCGCACATGTCGCGGTAGGCCTGCTCGAGCACCTCGAACACGCGATAGAGCTCTTTGCCGGCCTCGGGAAGCACGTCGGGCAGCTCGGAGATCGGCCGCGTCTTGCGGATGCCGGCCACCACGTCCTCGCCCTGCGCGTTGGTGAGGAAGTCGCCGTAGTACTCCCTGGTGCCATCCGCGGCGTTGCGGGTGAAGCCCACGCCGGTGCCGGAGGTCTCGCCCATGTTGCCGAAGACCATCGCCTGCACGTTCACCGCCGTGCCGAGGTCGTCGTCGATCTTCTCCATGCGGCGGTAGTCGCGCGCACGTCGGTTGTTCCAGCTGCGGAAGACCGCCTCGATCGCCAGGTGCAGCTGCTGCGAGACGTCCTGGGGGAAGACGACCGCGCCGTCCACGGCGAGCTGCGGGAACTCCTCGGCCGGCACATGCTCGGCCACGAGGCGCTTGAAGTCGGCCACAAGCTCCTTCATGTCGTCGGCGGTGAGCTCGGTGTCGTTCTCCACGCCGCGGTCCTGCTTCATCTTCACGATGGCGTTCTCAAAAAGGTCGCCGTCGGCGTCGAGCACCACCTTGCTGAACATCTGGATGAAGCGGCGGTAGCTGTCCCACGCGAAGCGCTCGTTGCCGCTCTTGGCGATGAGCGCCTGCACCGACTTCTCGTTCAGGCCGAGGTTGAGGACCGTGTCCATCATGCCGGGCATCGAGAACGCGGCGCCGGAGCGCACCGACACGAGGAGCGGGTCGCTGTCGTCGCCGAGCTTCTTGCCCATCTTCTCCTCGAGGACCGCCACGTTGGCGGAGATCTCCTCGGCAAGACCCTCGGGGAACGCCGGCGGTTCGGCGTTGTAGTACTCCATGCACGTCTGGCAGGTGATCGTGAAGCCCGGCGGGACCGGCAGCCCCATGTTGGCCATCTCCGCCAGGTTGGCGCCCTTGCCACCGAGCACGAACTTCATGTCCTTGCCGCCCTCGGTCTGACCGCCGCCGAATGCGTAGATGCGCTTCGTGTCAGCCAACTCGCTCCCTCGCTTTCCTTGGATCCCCCGACGAACGTGCAGACAATAATACCGTACAGGATGGCTGCCCGGACCCGGAAACCGGGTCAGGCCGACTCCCGGCGCGGACGCTATGCCGGGCGGTTCAGTCCTTGACTTCCATCACCGCGCCGACGTGCCGCAGGATCTCCTGCGCCGACTCCTCAACCGCGCGGTTCTCGGTGTGCACCACCAGACACCCGAGACGCCGCATCAGCTTGCGCGCCTCGGCAAGCTCGGCCTCCACCGCCTCGCGTTCCGCGTACCCGTGGACATACGTACCCAGCTCCCGCATCCGCTCCCGGCGGATCGTGAGCAGAGTGTCCGCGCTCGTGACAAGACCGAAGACCTTGCGCGGATCGAGGTCGAACAGCTCCCGCGGCGGATCCACGCCGGGCGCGAGCGGCACGTTGGCCACGCGCCACCCCTTGAACGCCAGGTACATCGAGATCGGCGTCTTGGAGGTGCGCGAGACGCCCACGATCACGATGTCGGCCTGCGCGAGCTCCTCGGGATTGCGTCCGTCGTCGTGCTTGACCGCGAACTCCATCGCCTCGATCCGGTCGAAGTACCCCTCGTCGGTGCGGCGGATACGGCCCACCTCGCCGCTCGGCGCAGAACCCACGACCTCCGAGAGCAGCTTCACCGCGGGGCCGAGCAGGTCCACGCCGATCACGCCGTTGGCCACAAGGCGCTCCATCTCCGCGCGGAGATTCCGGTCCACGAGCGTGTAGAAGAAGATGCAGTCGCGCCCGCAGTGTTCCTTCACGATCTGGCGCAGGTCCTCGGCGCTGGAGATCTTGGGCAGCCGCTCGATGCGGAACGCGTTGGGCGTGAACTGCGAGACGGCCGCGAGCGCGACCGTCTCCCCCGTCTCGCCGAGCGAGTCGGATACCACGTGGATGGTGTACGGGCGCTCCGCCACCGGCTATCCCGTGAGCTTGCCGAAGTCGGCGAAGTCGGCGAACAGGCCCCCGAGGCGGTTCAGGATCGCGAGCCGGTTCGTGCGCAGCCGCTCGTCCTCGTCCATCACGAGCACCGTCTCGAAGAAGTCGTCCACCGGACCGCGAAGCTCCGCCAGCGCCGCGAGCGCGGCGTCGTAGTCGCGCTCCACGGTCATGAGCCGTCCCACATCGCGATACGCGAGGTCGAGCGCATCGGCGAGCGCGTCCTCCTGCGGCCCCATGAGCTCGCGCGCCGGTTCGTCTCCGGCCGCGGGGTCGGCAAGGTTCGCGGCGCGCCGGAACGCGACCGACAGGTCGGCGCCGGCCTCGGTGGTGCGGAACGCGGCCAGGGCCGAGATCCGGCGCAACGTGTCGGCCGGATCGGCCGAGGCCACGGCCATCACGGCGTCCACCTCGTCATACGCGAAACCGCGGTCCTTGAGCATCACGGCGAGCCGGCCGTCGAAGAACGACTTCACGGTCGCCCCGGTCTCGTTGGGGTCGAGGTCCGGCAGCACATCGACGTAGCCCGCGAGCGCGGCCGCGATGCCCCGGTCCAGATCGAAGCGTACGCCGCCGTCCACCATCATCGTGAGCACGCCGATGGCCGAGCGGCGCAACGCGTACGGATCCGCCGAGCCGGTGGGACCCTGGCCGATCGCGAAGATGCCCACGATCGTGTCGAGCTTGTCGGCGATCGACACCAGCATGCCCGCGAGCGACCGCGGCAGCGCGTCGCCGGCGAACCGGGGACGGTAGTGGTCCACGATGGCCTCGGCCACACCCTCGGCCTCTCCGGCGGCGAGCGCGTAGCGCATGCCCATCACGCCCTGCAGCGACGTGAACTCCACCACCGCGTGGGTGACGAGGTCGGCCTTGGCGAGGTGCGCCGCGCGCACCGCATACGCCGCCTCGTCGGCGGGTGCGTCCACGGCCTCGGCCAGCGCCCGCGTGAGCGCCTCCACGCGGGCCGCCTTGGCGCCGAGCGAACCCAGCTTCTCGTGGAAGACGATCGTCTCCAGCCGCTGCACGTATTCCTCGAGCGGGTGAGCGAGATCCTCGTCCACGAAGAAGGCCGCGTCGGCCAGACGCGCCCTGATCACGCGCTCGTGGCCCGCCACGATCGTGCCGGTCCGCGCCGGGTCGCCGTTGTGCACCACGATGAAGCGGTCGAGCAGCTCGCCGTCGGGTCCTTCCACCGGGAAGTACCGCTGGTGGCTCTCCATCGCCTCCTCGACGATCTCGCGGGGAACGGCGAGGAACCGCTCGTCGAACCGGCCGATACCCACGGTGGGGAACTCCACGAGGTTCACGACCTCGGCGAAGGTCTTCTCGGGCACCACCGCCGTGGCGCCGAGCGACGCGGCGGCCTCGTCGATCTGCCTGCGCACCGTCTCGGCGCGTTCCGCGGGGTCGGCGAGCACGTGACCCCGGCACATCGCGTCCAGATACTCGCCAGCCGCCCCGATCTCCATCGGGCCGGAAAGGAACCGGTGACCGGAGGTGGTGCGACCGGCCTCGAGACCGGCGAACCGTACCGGCAGCACCTCGTCGTCGAGCAACGCCACCAGCCAGCGTACGGGGCGGATGAAGCGTGTCGTCCCGCTTCCCCACCGCATCGACTTGGCCCAGTCGAGGTCGCCCGCGAGCGCTTCCAGCACGCCCGGGAGCACCTCGGCGGCGTCACGGCCCTGCTCCTCCACGCGCGCGAACACGTACTGCCCGCCGTCGATCTCACCCTGCTCGAGCGCGTCAACGGCAACGCCCCTGCTGCGCGCGAAGCCCTCCGCGGCCTTCGTGGGGTTCCCCTCGGCGTCGAACGCCGCCTTGACGGCGGGACCCTTCACCGTGAGTGACAGGTCGTCCTGCCGCCCGGCCAACCCGGTGACAACGAGCGCGAGACGCCTCGGCGAACCGTACGCTTCGATCGTGTCATAGCCGAGACGGGCGTCTCCGAGCGCCTTGGCGGCGCGCTCCTTGAGTTGCGAGACCGCGTCGTACAGCGGCGCCGAGGGCACCTCCTCCACGCCGATCTCGAAGAGCAGTGTGCGGCTCATTCGGCATCACCGCCTTCGGCCTGCGAAGCGGCGTGCGGGAGGTACGGGACGTCGCGACGGCCGACCTCCGGAGACGCCACGTACGCCTCGGCGGCGCCTCGGGCGAGCGTGCGGATACGCCCGATGAAGCTCACGCGCTCGGTGACCGCGATCGCCCCGCGCGCGTCGAGCAAGTTGAAGTAGTGCGAGCACTTGAGCGCCTGCTCGTAGGCGGGAAGCACGGCTCCCGCGGCGAGCAAACGTGCACTCTCGGCCTCGTGCATGTCGAACAGACCCCGCAGCATGGCGGTGTCGGCGAGCTCGAAGTTGTAGCGCGACTGCTCGCGCTCGTTGCGCAGGAACACGTCGCCGTAGGTGAAACCGGGCGCCCACACCAGGTCGTACACGGAGTCGACGCCCTGGATGTACATCGCGAGGCGCTCCACACCATAGGTGATCTCAGCGGGAACCGGATCGCACTCGATGCCGCCCACCTGCTGGAAGTACGTGAACTGCGTGACCTCCATGCCGTTGAGCCACACTTCCCAGCCAAGGCCCCACGCGCCGAGGGTGGGCGACTCCCAGTCGTCCTCCACAAGACGCATGTCGTGCTGCTCCGGCTCGATGCCGATCGCGCGCAAAGAGTCGAAATACAGGTCGAGCACGTCGTCGGGCGATGGCTTGAGGATCACCTGGTACTGGTAGTAGTGCTGCAAACGGTTCGGGTTCTCGCCGTACCGGCCGTCGGTGGGACGCCTGCTCGGCTGCACGTAGCCGCAGCGCCAGGCGTCGGGTCCGAGCGAGCGCAACGTCGTGGCCGGGTGGAACGTCCCGGCCCCCACCTCCATGTCGTGCGGCTGAAGCAGCACGCACCCCTGCTCGGCCCAGTACCGCTGGAGGGCTAGGATCATCTCCTGGAAGTCGAGTGCCATTCACTCCCCGCTTCGTCGTCTGTCGGCGCCGCGGAACGGCGCTCCGGAACGTGGCAGACAGTGTACACCAGGCGCGCGCCGGGGCGTGTCATCCCACGCTGCTAGACTGTCTCTGGCGGCCTATACGGCTGCAGGCGAGGGGGATGGTGGGGGCATGAAACGCGTCGCAGTGGTCGACATCGGCTCCAACGCGGTGCGTGGGACCGTGGCGGAGGTGTTAGGCTCCACCGCCATGCGCGTGATAGCCGATGAACGCATCCGGACCCGGCTTGCGTCAGGATTGCTCGCCACCGGTCGCCTTGCCGAGGACCGCATCGCCGCCTCGCTCGACGCCGTCGGTCACATGGTCGCGCTCGCGTCCGCCCACGGAGCCACCGCCGTGCGCGCCGTCGCCACCGCAGCGGTGCGTTCGGCCGACAACGGCGCGGAGTTCATCGAGCGCGTCGAACGCGAGACAGGGGTGGCTGTGGAGGTGATCGACGGCCGGCGCGAAGCCGAGCTCGCGCTGGCGAGCGCGGCCGCCAACTTCGACCTGTCCGGCCGCGTCTGCGTGGCCGACATCGGCGGCGGCTCGCTCGAGGTCGTCCTCGCCAGCGACGGATCGGCGGAGACCATCGTCTCGCTCCCCCTTGGGGCCGTCACGGTCACCGCGCGGTTCGGATCCTTCGCCGATCCCCCCGCATCGCACGAGATCGCCCAGACCCGCAGCGCGATTCGGAGGGAGCTGGAGGACGCGCTCGGGCCGTCGCCCCGCCCCGCCCGGCTGGCGGTCTGCAGCGGCGGGACGATCACCTCCCTCGTGGGGGCCGCCGCGGCGCGCACGGGAGCCTCCCCGCTCGACGTCCATGGCGTCACGGTCCCTCTCGGCGAGATCGAGACTGTGGCCGCGGAGGTGGCGGCGCTCCCCATCGAGGAGCGGGGTTCGATCCCGGGGATACCGCCCTACCGCGCCGAGACCGTCCTCGCGGGGTCGCTCGTGATGATGGAGCTCTTCGACCTGCTGGGAACGCGCACCATCGCCGCGAACCGGCGCGGTATCCGGGAAGGCCTGCTGCTCGAGATGGCGGGCCTCTCCACGCCCGGCGACCCCGCCTGAACCGGATGCGTCGTCGTAGCCCGGCGACCTACCGGGCGGCGCCGAGGGACGCGCCATACAGGTCGAGCGCCTTGAGGCGCGCGGGCACGTGGTACGTCACCAGTCGCCGCACGAGAGCGAACGCCTCCATCAGCACGGGCTGCGGGATGTCGAGCACGGCTACCTCGGCCATCCTCGCACCCAGCAGTCCCGCCAGGAGGGCCTGCGCGTCCGCCGACACCAGCACCGTGTCCGGCGCATGGGCGCGGCACGGCTGACAGACCGGACCTGCGCTCTCCAGCGAGAAGGCCGCGGCGCCCTCGGCCACACCGCCGCAGATCACGCACGCCGAGAACTGCGGACGGTAGCCGTGCATCGCGATGCCCTTCACCAGGAACGCCACCACGAGCGGCAGCAAGGCATCGGGTTCCGCGCCCTCGATAGCGTCGATGGTGGCCACCGCAAGCCCGAAGAGGCGGTCCTCGGTCTGGCACTCCACCGAGATCTTGTCCAGGAAGTCTGCCACCACCGAAGCGGCCGAGGAGCGGTCGTAATCGGTCCGCACACCGGCGTGCGACGCCACCATCTCGGCGTCGGTGACGATATCGAGCGTGCGCCCCTCGTGCAGGAGGAGGTCCACCACCACGAACGGCTCCACGCGCCCGCCGAACCGCGAACCGGGCTTGCGCGCGCCCTTGGCCACCGCGCGCACCTGGCAGCCGTCCTCGGCGAGGAACGTGACGATCAGGTCGGTCTCGCCGAGCTTGGTCTTCTTGAGGGAGAGCGCGCGGACGCGGCGTGAAGCCATCGGTTCAGCCGCGCGCCTCGAGCGCGTCGAGGATCTCGAGTCCTGAGGACGTGCCGAGCCGCGACGCGCCCGCCTCGAGCATCTCGAGCGCGGTCTCGAGGTCACGGATGCCGCCCGCGGCCTTCACGCCCACATCGGGCCCCACGGCGGCGCGCATGATGCGCACATCGTCGAGCGACGCGCCCCTCGGACCGAATCCCGTGGAGGTCTTCACGAAGTGGGCGCCTGCATCCACAGCGAGCGCGCACGCGCGCTCGATCGCCTCGGCCTCGAGATAGCCGGTCTCCAGGATGACCTTCACGATGGCCTCGTCCGACGCCTGCGCCACAGTGCGCACCACGGCGGCGATGTCATCGCGCACGAAGCGGTCGTCGCCTTCGAGCAGCGCGGCGATGTTGAGCACCATGTCCACCTCGTCGCACCCCAGCGCAACGAGATGCGCGGCCTCCTCGGCCTTGGATTCGGTGTTGGCGTAGCCGAGCGGGAATCCCACCACCGAGCAGACCGCTGTTGCGGTGCCTGCCAGCCGCTGGCTGGCGAGCGCCACAAGGAACGGCGACACGCACAGCGCGGCGAATCCCGCGCCCGCCGACGCGTCGATCCACGCCGAGCCGCCCTGGTACCCCACGGTGGGCTTGAGGAGCGTCTGGTCTATCGCCGCCGCCAGCGTTGCGCGATCCATCTCGTCACAGCCCCTCTCCGTAGCCGAAGCGCTTGATCTGCGCTCCGTCCCGGCGCCAGTCTTTCCGGACCTTCACCCTGAGATCGAGGTGCACGCGCGTTCCCAGCAGCCGTTCCATGTCGCCGCGCGCCTCGGTCCCTATCGAGCGGATCATCTCGCCGCCCTTACCGATGATGATGCCCTTCTGCGACTCCCGCTCCACGTAGATCGTGGCGGAGATGCGATGCAGATCGCGCATCTTGTCGTACTCGAGGTCGTCGAGCAGCACCCCCACCGCATGCGGCACCTCGTCGCGGGTCTTTCTCAGCACCTTCTCGCGGACCGACTCGGCCAGCATGACCTCCAGCGGCTGGTCGGTGGTCATGTCGCGCGGGAAGAACCGCGGTCCCTGCGGCAGCAACGGGACCACCGCCTCCAGGAACTCATCGAGATTGAAGCCGGTCTTCGCCGAGAGGACCACCTCGGCCACCGGGGTCACGAGTGCGCGGGCGGCCTCCGACTGCCGCTCGATCGCGGCCTCGTCCGCGGCGTCGGCCTTGGTGAGCACCAGGATCACCGGTCGCTTGCCCCCAGCAACCCGCTCGGCCACCCACCGGTCTCCGGAGCCTACCGGCGCGGTTGCGTCGATGCACAGCGCGATCACGTCCACGTCGGCCGCTGCGAGGATGCTCGACCGGTTGACCTCCTCGCCCAGCGCGTCGTGCGGCTTGTGCAGCCCCGGCGTGTCCACCAGCACGATCTGCGCGTCGTCGCGGTCGATCACCGCGCGAAGCCGGTGGCGTGTGGTCTGCGGAGTGTCCGACGTGATGGCCACCTTGGTGCCCACGAGAGCGTTGACGAGCGTGCTCTTGCCCGCGTTGGGCCGCCCCACCAGCGCGACGAACCCGCTCGGGACGAGCTCGTATCCGGGATCCGTCACTCTTCGTCTTCTCCCGTGTCCTCGTCGAGATAGCCGCGCACGAACGCCTCCGGCAGCAGCTCGTCGAGTCGCATCACGTCCACCGCGTCGGTCTTGCCGCCCATGATCACCCGCATGGTGGGATCGAACTCGGCGAGGAACTGACGGCACGCGCCGCAGGGGACGCACGGCGACTCGGAGTCGCCGCACACGGCGATCGCCTCGATGTCGGTGTACCCGGCGGTGATCGCCGCCATCGCGGCGGCTCGCTCGGCGCAGATCGTGGAGCCGTAAGCGGCGTTCTCCACGTTCACGCCCTGGAATATCTCGCCGCCGGCATAGACGGCCGCGCCCACCCGGAAGTTCGAGTACGGCACGTACGCGCGTCCCTGCACCTCGCGCGCGAAAGCCAGCAACGCCAGGTCACCCTCGGTTATGCGCTTCGGCATCCTCGGCCTCCCCTTCGTGTTCGGAGCGCGACTCCACCAACAGCCGTCGCACGCGGTTGTTCTCGACGTCCCGCACGGTCATGCGGACGCCTTCCACCTCGATCGACTCCCCTACCTCGGGGATGTGACCCGCGGTCTCCACGAACAGCCCGCCGATGGAGTCGGCCTCCATCTCGATCGCGGTGCCCATGAGGTCGTTGAAATCGCTCACCGACACGCGGCCGTCCAGCAGCAAGGTGCCGTCGCCGATCTTCACGACCCACTCCTCGGCGCGATCGTACTCGTCGAAGATCTCGCCCACGATCTCCTCGAGCAGGTCCTCGATCGTCACGAGCCCGGCGGTGCCGCCGTACTCGTCGGCCACGAGCGCCATGTGCGTCTTGCGTTGGCGCATCTCCACCAGGAGCTCATCCACGGGCTTGGTCTCCGGCACGAAGAACGCCTCACGCGCAAGCGGGGTGATCGTGTCGGGGCACGTGTCGCCGTTGGTGCAAGCGAGCAGGTCCTTGGCGTACAGCACGCCAAGGATATCGTCGAGCGTGTCGTGGTAGACGGGCACGCGCGAGAGACCGGTCTGCCTGATCAGCGCGATCGCCTCTTCGATGGTGGCGGTGTCTTCCAGGCACTCCATATCGGTTCTCGGCACCATCACCTCACGGACGATGGTGCTCGCGAAGTCCACGACCGCCTCGAAGAACGCCTCCTCGGCATCCTCACGCTCGGCCACCTCGTCGTCGGTGCCATCCGGCACGTACTCATCGCCTGTGAGCCACGCGTCGCGCACCGGATCCTCGGCGATGAGACCAGCGGCGGTCACCCATCCCGCAGCGAACACCCGCGCCACAGGCGCGAACACGGCGGTGAGGCGCGACGCCCAGACCGCCGTCGCCAACCCCACACGCTCCGGGCTCTGCACCGCGAACGCCCTCGGGAGCGCCTCGCCCACCGAGAACACCGTCACCATGCCGATGGCGGCCACGGCCAGGGTCACGGGCAGCGTGAGGTCGTCCAGCATCACGAACGCCGCGTAGGCCACCGCCCCGGTGCCGAGCGCGAAGCCCAGGGCGCGCCATAGCGCGAGCGCGGCCGCCAGGCGGCTCGGGCGCTCCGACAGATGGTCCAGCGCCGCGGCTCCGGGCACCTCGGCATCCACCAGGCGCCGGGTACGCGCACGAGAGAGCAGGCGCACCGAGGCGTCCGCTGCGGACAGGACCGCCAACACGATGATGAGGGCTGCGAGTGCGACTACGGTCGCGAGAATGACAGGGCCGACCATACGGGTATCACCGACCTCCTCAGGCTCATACCCACGATACCTGAAACACGGCCGTGGTGATGAGGAAGCCGAGCACGCCGCCCACGATCACCTGCGGCCAGGTATGCGCACCGTTCTCAACGCGGCTCTGCCCCACGAGGAACGCGATGAATGCCGCGAGGGCGCCGATCCCGGCGCTCTCGCTGATATACGCGATAGCCGTGGCTGCCGCCGCCGCGGTGGCGGTGTGCCCCGATGGCCACCCGCCACGCATGTACGTGCCTTTGCGCGTGATCGCCTTGCCCACCAGCACGCCGAGCGAAGTGAGGAGCAGGGCGATGATGGTCACGTGCGTGGGGGTCTGCCGCACGCGGGTAAGGAGGAACTCGCCGGCCGTTCCGATCGGCGCGAAGAAGACCACGTACCCCACCACCACTGCGTTCACCGACGCCACGAAGACGGCGCCCGCGGCCACATCCTTGGCCACCTTGGCGATCGGGTCGAAGCTTTGCGTGGCAACGTCCACGGCCGCCTCCACGGCGGTGTTGACCAGCTCGGCCACGAACACGAAGACGATGGCGAACAGCACCGCGATGAACTCGAGGCGCGAGATCCTGAAGAACAGCGACCCGCCGAGCACGAGCAGCGCCGCGGCCACGTGTATGCGCATGTTGCGCTGCGTCCGCAGCGCGTACACGATGCCCTCGATCGCGTAGTTGAAGCTCCACAGGAGCGAACGGCTGCGCATCATCGCCTACTCTGCGGCATACGCGTCGAGGATCGCCGACTGGCGCCCCTCCATCACGGCGGCGTCCTCGTCCGCCTCGTGGTCGTAGCCGAGCAGATGCAGCACGCCGTGCACGAGCAGCACGTCGAGCTCGTGCTCCACGCTGTGCCCGAGACTCTCGGCCTGGCGCTCGGCCACACCCGGGGCGATCACCACGTCGCCCAGCGTGATCGGCTCGTCGCCCGGCGTGGGGCACGGTTCGTCGCAGCCGAACGACAGAACGTCTGTGGGACCCTCGACCCCGCGATACTGCACGTTGAGGCGGGTCATCTCGTCTTCTTCCACGAGCGCGATCGAGAGCTCGGTCCCCTCGGGCACGCCCTCCATCGTGAGCGCGAACCGGGCGAGCCGCTCGAACGCGCCAAGGTCCAGCGGCTCAGGCTCTCTGTGGCTCACCGTGCTGACCAGCATCTTCCACCCTCTTCTCGGCTGGCTCGGGATACTCGACACGCGGATGATAGACGCTTGAGAGCATCCGTGTGTAGACCATCGTCGCGGTCTCGATGTCCTTGAGCGTGAGCGCCGACTCGTCGAGCTGGCGGTCGGCGATCTTGTTCCGCACGATCCGGCGGACCATCTCCTCGATGCGCTCCGGCGTGGGGTCCTCCAGCGTACGCACGGCGGCCTCGGCCGAATCGGCCAGCATCACCAGCGCCGCTTCCGGCGTGTGGGGCCGGCGTCCGTCGTACCGGTAGTCGGCCTCGACCACGGGGCCGCCCTTCTTGCTCGCCTTGTCGTAGAAGTACGACACCACGGTGGTGCCGTGGTGCTCGCGAACGATGTCCACGACCTCCTGGGGCAGCTTGTACTCCTCGGCCAGCTCCACGCCCTCACGCACATGGGCCGTGATGATCCGTGCCGACAGAGACGGCGACGTGCGGTCGTGAGGATTCGTGCCGCCCGCCTGGTTCTCCACGAAGAACGCCGGGCGGCGGACCTTCCCGATGTCGTGGAAGTACGCTCCCGCTCGAGCGAGCAGCGGATTGGCGCCCATCGCCTCCGCGGCCGTCTCGGCCAGGTTGGCGGTCATGACCGAGTGCGAGTACGTGCCCGGCGCCTCGGTCATCAACCGCCGCAGCAGCGGATGGCTGGGACTGCCGAGCTCGAGCAGCGTGACGTCGGTGCTGATGCCGAAGATGGACTCGAAGAACGGCAGCGAGCCGACCATCAGGACCGCGGTCACCAGGCCGCCGATGACGCCGTAACCGCCGGAGACCAGCGAGTCGGCGAGCTCGTTGCCCGATGCGAGCGACGCGCCGAACGAGACCACGCCGAGCACCAGCATCACGAGCGCGCCCACCGTGAACATGTCGGAGCGGCGGCGCAACCGCGACGTGAGCACGATGCCGGCCACGCTGGACACGAGCGCGGCAACGGCCTGCGCCCCACCGGCGAAACCAAGCAGGAGCGCCGCAACGGTGCTCATCAGCGTGACGAGAACGGCGGGTCGCGGACCGACGAGCAGCGTACCCAGGATGCCCACCAGCGGCACCGGCATCAGGTACGGCGAGATCTCCGGCGCCAGCAGCGACGTGAGCCGGGTGGCGTACATCATGCCGAGCAGAAGCGTGGATAGGAGCACGAGGTCGCGCATGCGGCTCCACAACGCCTCGTGGAACGCCGCCCAGTACCAGCCCGAGAACGCGATCAGGACCGACATCAGCACGACGCCGGCGATCACCGAGGCGGCGTCGGTACCCTGCTCGAGACCGCCCAGCGTCCGCACGAGCTCGATGTCCCGGCTGGTGACGACGTCGCCCTTCTCGACGATGTTCTCGCCTTCCTGGACGTACGTCACCACCGGCGCCACCCGCTCGATCGCCTCCGTGCGCGCCCGTTCGGTGGCGGCCTCATCCACGGTCACGGTGGGCTGTATGAACTCGTTGCCCACCGAGATGACCACGTAGCGCTCGGCAAGCGTGAACGGTATGAGGTCGGCGCTCTGCGCGAGCTGGTCGCGCGCGGCCTGGAGGTCGCCCTCCTGGATGCGCCCCGACAGGATGCTGCTCACGAGGCCCTCGGTGTTGTGCGCCGCGGTCTCCAGGGAGTCGTCGGGCAACGCCACGATGGCCTTGACCGTGGCCGTGTCGAGCTGCGACGCGTATCCGCGCCCGAGCACCTCCACCTGCATCGTCGTGTCGTCGCTGTACGACGCCCTCACCGAGCTCACCGCCGAGAACAGCTCGACGATCCCGCGCCGCGCCTCGGACTGCGCGTCCTGGTCGAAGCGGTAGACCGGGCCCACGGCGTCGGCGGCGGCCTCTCGAAGCGCCTGCGTGGCCGACTCGTCCACATACTGCACCGACCGCGGAGCCCGGAACGTGCGAGGAGCGGGCTTGCCCTCTTGAAGGCCGAGCGGGACTACACGCACCGCGAGCGGGATCCCCGCGAGGATGATCACGATGATCCCAAGCACCACGCGCTTGCCCACGCTCGTGGAGAGCGGCCCGGTCCGCGGCCAGAATCGCCGCAGCCGGTTGATGAAGTGGCCGCTAGGCATCGTCATCAGATGCGCGACGGCACTGGGACTCCTCGTAGTCGTGGTACGCCGTGACGATACGCTGCACCAGACGATGCCGCACCACGTCACGCGCCTCGAGCTCTACGAATCCCACGCCTTTCACATCGCCGAGGATGTTCCGCACCTGGAGCAGGCCCGAAAGGCCGCCGATCAGGTCTGTCTGCGTCACATCGCCGGTGACCACGATCTTCGACCCGAAACCGAGCCGGGTAAGGAACATCTTCATCTGCTCCGGCGTGGTGTTCTGCGCTTCGTCGAGGATGACGAACGAATCGTTGAGCGTACGGCCGCGCATGAACGCGAGCGGCGCCACCTCGATGACGCCACGCTCGGTGAGCGCGGTGGACTTCTCGATGTCCATCATGTCGAAGAGCGCGTCGTAGAGCGGCCGCAGGTACGGGTCCACCTTCTCGTAGAGCGTGCCCGGGAGGTAGCCGAGCTTCTCGCCCGCCTCGACCGCCGGACGCGTGAGGATGATGCGGCCGACCTCCTTCTTGCGTAACGCATCGACCGCCATCGCCATCGCCAGGTATGTCTTGCCGGTGCCCGCCGGGCCGATCCCGAAGGTGACCGTGCTCTCGCGGATGACGTCCACGTAGCGCTTCTGGCCGGCCGTCTTGGGCCGGATGGTCTTGCCGCGATGCGTGAGGATCACGTCGGCGAAGATGCTCGACGGGCTGCACTCGCTCCGGCGGAGCATGTCGATCGCCCGGTCGATGCTCTCGGCCGTGAGCGACTCGCCTGCCGCGATGAGGTCGAACAACTCGGTGAAGACCGCCGAGACGGCCTGGGCCTCCGTTGCGTCCCCCGTGATCGTTATCTCGTTGCCGCGGACCGTGATATCCGACTCGAACTGGTCTTCCACGATCTTCAGCAGGTGGTCGCCTTCGCCGAGCAGTTCCACCATGCTCAGGTCTGCCGGAGCGACCAGGCGCACCTGTGTAGGATTGGTCACGTTGATGGTACCTGCGCTTCCCCTTCGTCAGACCTTCCGGTCTCTCGCGCCCTCACGTGCCGTTACCAGCGCGATTCTATCATGCCGGGCACCGCGCCAGGCCCGCTCGGCGCCTGTAACCGCACGGTCACCAGCTCGCCAGCCGAGGCTACAGGATGCGGTGCGTAGACGCGCAGGTACTCACGGGTGGTGCCCTCCACCACGCGCGGTCCCGCTTCGCCCTCGCCCCTCACGCGCTCCACGAGCACCTCCGCCTCGCGGCCTGCCCAGGAGAGCGCCATCTCGCCCATAAGACGCGCTCCCACCTCTCGGAGTTCCGCCGCCCGTCGGGAGCGCTCGACGGGAGCGACCTGCCCGGGCATCTCGGCCGCAGGGGTTCCCGCCCTCGCCGAGTACCGGAACACGTGCAACCGTGAGAACCCCGCTTCCTCCACCATCGCGAGGGATTCCTCGTGCTCGCGCTCGTCCTCACCCGGGAAGCCGGCGATCACGTCGGTGGAGATCGCCACACCCGGCAGGGCCGCGCGTACGCGGTCGAGCACGCCCAGATACTCCGCCGACGTATACGGGCGTCCCATGCGGCGCAGCACGCTGTCGCTCCCCGACTGCAGCGCGATGTGCAGATGGCGGCAGAACGACGGCGTTTCAGCGGCGGTGGCGAGGAGCGTCTCGTCCACGTCGCGCGGCTCGATGCTCGAAAGACGCACGCGCGGGATGCCGGTGGCCGCAACAGCCCTGAGCACGTCCGCCAGACGCGCGCCGCGATCGTCATATCGGCCGATGTTGATGCCGGTCAGCACCACCTCGGCCACACCCGACGCGGCGAGCCGCTCGGCCTCCGCCACGACCTCGCCGAGCGGTACCGCACGTGGCACGCCACGGGCGTACGGCACGATGCAGTAGGTGCAGAAGGCGTCGCAGCCGTCCTGGATCTTCAGCTGCACCCGGGACCTTCGCGTGACGGGTGAGGCGTCGTCGGTCGCCACCCGCCCGGCGCCCGTGAGCTCCCGAACACGCCGGCTCACGCGAGTCTTGTCGGGCTCGGCGATCACGCGGTCGCCCAACGCCTGGAGCCCCGCGGCGTCGAGCGCCGCAAGGCACCCGGTGACGAGCACCGTCGGCCGCCGGGGATGCCTCAGTGCATGCCGCACCGCCTTGCGCGCCTTGTGGTCGGCCTCCCCCGTGACCGTGCAGGTGTTGACCACGATCACGTCGGCCTCGGCGGGATCGCGCGCCACACTCCCGACGGGCACCGCTGCGGCGAACGCGTCCGACTCGGCCTGGTTGACCTTGCAGCCCAGCGTCACGAACGCAACGGTGCGGGCGGCGTCCTGATCGCGCTCACTCACCGCGCCCACCCAGACCGCCGCGTGCGTGGATCGCGAGAGCAGCGGCCACCACGCCTGCGGTCTCGGTACGCAACACGGTGGAGCCGAGCGACACGGTCACCGCGCCACGGCCCACCATCTCGCGCACCTCCTCGGCGGTGAAGCCGCCCTCGGGGCCCACCACCACCGCTACCGGGGTGGCCGGGTCGAGCGCGGCGTCTGTGATGGCGGCGTCGATACCCGGTGCGTCTTCGGCATCCTCCCAGCACACGAACATGCGCGCGCCGCCGAGCTCCCCGGGCAGTCCTTCGATGTTGCTGACAGGAGCGATCTCCGGCACCCCTGCGCGCTGCGACTGCTTCGCCGCCTCGGTAGCGATCCTGCGCCACCGCTCCAGCCGCGCCGCGGCGCGACGTTCGTCGAGCCGCACCACGCTGCGCTCGCTCGCCAACGGCACGATCCGTGAGACGCCGATCTCCGTGGCCTGGCGGACCACGGCGTCCATCTTCTCGCCCTTGGCGAGGCCCTGCACCAGCGTCACGCCGAACGACGCTCCGCCGGGCACCACGCCCACCGGCGCGCCTTCCACGGTCTCGCCCACGTGCGCGAGGCGCACGCGCACGGCCTCGCCTGCGGCCACCACGATGATCTCGTCACCCTGCCCCAGACGCAGCACGTCCTTCAGGTGGTGCACGTCCTCGGCGGAGAGCGGCACCACGCCGCCACCATCAGGCACGGGAGCGCTGATGAAGAACCGGTGCAGCGTCATCGGGACATCACGGCGCTCAGGCGCCGAGCCAGTCGCGGATCTTGGAGAGCGGCGTGCGGTCGTCGCCCTTGCTGCCGGTGCCCATGCTCTCGCCGAGCTCCTCCAGCAACTCCCGCTGACGTTTAGTGAGCTTCTTGGGAGCGAGGACGTCCAGGTGCACCATGAAGTCACCCCGGCCGCCGTCCATGCGCGGCATGCCCTTGCCCTTCACACGTACCACGTCGCCGGTGTGCACGCCGCCGCCGAACGGCACCTCCACGTCGCCGTCGAGCCCGGGAACCACGATGCGCCCTCCGAGCGACGCCTGCGCGATGTTGACGCCCGCCATCACGTGGAGGTCGTTGCCCTCGCGGTGCAGGAACTCGTGCGGCAGCACCCTGATCGTCACCAGCAGGTCGCCAGCACGGGCGCCTCGCACGCCGGCTTCCCCCTTGCCGGGGATGCGCAGCGTGTAGCCGTCGGGCACGCCTGCCGGCACGCTCACCCGCACCGTCTCGGTCTCGTTGGTGCGGCCCTGCCCGCCACAGGCGGGACACGGCTTGTCGATCACAGACCCCGTTGCGCCACACGTCCCGCACGGCGACATGCTCTCCATCACGCCGAGTATCGTGCGCCGCTGTGTGCGCTGCTGACCGGTGCCGTGACACGTGGGGCAGGTGCGCACCTCGCCCCCCTCGGCAGCGCCCGACCCGCTGCACGTGGCGCAGGTGGTGAGGCGCGTGACGGTCACGTCCTTCTCCACCCCCGCACCCGCGTCCTCCAACGTGACGCTCGCCTGGGTGCGAAGGTCACGCCCGTTGGGGTTCGGCCGGTTCGCCGCGCCGCGCACGCCACCGAAGAAGACGCTGAACAGGTCGTCCATGCCGAAGAAGTCCCCGCTGAAGTCCTGTCCATAGCCGCCGGCCCGCGGATCGGCGGTGCCGAAGCGGTCGTAGCGCGCGCGCTTGTCGGGATCGGACAGCACCTCGTACGCCTCGTTTATGCGCTTGAACGTCTCCTCGGCGCCATCGCCCCCGTTCACATCGGGGTGCGTCTCACGTGCCCGCTTGCGGAACGCCCGCTTGATCTCTTCCGCGCTCGCATCCCGGTCCACGCCGAGCAGCGTGTAGTAGTCCTCAGAACCCACGTAGCAGCCTCTCTTCTCCTCTTATGCGTCCAGCACGCCGGAAAGCGTGTCGGACACCGTCTTCACCGCCGACATCGCGCGCCGGTAGTCCATACGCGTGGGCCCGATCACGCCCACCACACCGCCCATCTCATCGTCACCGTAGCGGGCGGCCACGAAGCTCGTATGCCCGAGCGCGACCGACGGGTTCTCGTGACCGATGCGCACTTCCACGTCGGGCGTGCGCATCACATCGGTGAGCACCTGCAGCATCGACAGCCCGTCCTCCAGCAACACCAGCAGCGGCCGCACCATCGCCGGATCGCTGAACTCCGGATGTGCGAGCAGCGCCGACACACCGCCGGTCAGCACCCGGTCGGCATCCGCCTCGGCGAGGCAGTCGAGCACCTCGTCGACCGCCCTAAGCGCGATCGCCGATTCGCGACCCGACATCTGCCCGATGCGTTCGCGGACCGACTCGGCGCCGGCGCCCACCGCACCGTCGAGCGTGCCTGACAGGTACGCTTCCACCGCGCTGAGCTCCTCGGGCGTGACATCGGCCTCGAACTCCATGGCGCGATCGGCCACCTGACCCGAGTCGGTGACCACGACCACCAGCGCCCTGCGGAGCGACAGCGGCACCAGCGTCACGCGCCTGATGCGGGCGCGCCGCAGGGTGGGCGCGACCACCACCGCCACGTACGACGTGAGCCGCGACAACAGCGTGGACGTCTCGTGCAACACCTCGCCGAGCTCACGCTCTACGGTCTCGTAGTGGCGCCTGATACGCTCGACCTCAGGGGCCGGAAGGCCCATCACCCGCGGCCGGACTACATCGTCCACATACGCCCGGTACCCGCTGTCAGTGGGGATCCTGCCCGCCGAGACGTGCGGCTGGAAGACGTACCCCGTCTCTTCGAGGGCCGCCAACTCGGATCGCACGGTGGCCGGGCTGCAGCCCAACCCGTAGCGCTGCACGAGCACTTTCGATCCAACGGGCTGCACGCTCGCCACGTATTCGTCTACAAGGGCGGACAGCACGCTCCGCCGGCGGTCGTTCAGCATCTGGCCTCCTGGCACTCACGCCTCCCGAGTGCCAAACGATGATAGGGCGCGTGATTCCGGGGGTCAAACCGGCAGGGCACGCGCCCTGCATCGCCGATCAGCGCCCGGCGTTCCAGATGCGCCCGAAGACCTCGTTGCCGAGAAGCCAGCCACGCGCGGTCGGCCGCCACCTGCCATCGTCGTGGCTCACCAGCCCGTCATCGGCAAGCGACCGCATCACATCAGTCACCCCGGCGCGTTCCGCGACCCCTTCATCGATACCATCCGTCATCCGCATGCCGAGCATCGCGTCCTCGCGGGCGGCGTCGAGCACCGTCAGCAACTCGAGCGATGCGAGCGGCGAGGGCTGGTCGCCCGGGAACGGGTCGCTCACGTATGAGTAGCGGACGCGGGCCACGTCACGGCCATCGTCGGGAGCGAGCGTGCACGCCTGCGCATGCGCCACGTCGAGCATCCCGTGCGCACCGCCACCCACCCCGATATACGGGCGTCCCGTCCAGTAGGCGGTGTTGTGCCGCGACCGGTGTCCGGGCATCGCGTAGTTCGCCACCTCGTACCGTTCGAACCCGAACGTCCCGAGCGAGCGGGCGGCGGCGTCCATGCCGTCCACGACCGCGTCCTCATCGGGAGCGTCGGCCGTACCGGCGGCGATCCGCGCGGCCAACGGCGTCCCCTGCTCCACCGTGAGCGGATACACCGACACGTGCACCGCGCCGGCCTCCACCACGCCCTCGAG
Source organism: Anaerosoma tenue (assembly GCF_023161965.1). Lineage (NCBI taxonomy): Bacteria > Bacillati > Actinomycetota > Coriobacteriia > Anaerosomatales > Anaerosomataceae > Anaerosoma > Anaerosoma tenue. The sequence continues at coordinate 155,565 of NZ_JALNTY010000001.1, read as the reverse complement.
CGAGCGCTCCCATGTATCGGCGCTCACGCCGGGGATGCCGCACATCAGATCGGCCGAAGGCTGCATGCCGGCCTCGGCGACCGAGCGGAGCGCAGCCAGGGCGGATGCGCTGTCATGCCGGCGGTCCAACCGCCGGAGGGCGTCATCGTCGAGCGACTGCACGCCTACGCTCACGCGTGTGACGCCAGCGTCGGCGAGCGACTCCGCAAGCTCCGGCGTCAACGACTCCGGGTTGGCCTCCACAGTCACCTCGATGTCATCGGTGAAGGGGACCATCGCCTGCACGCCTTTGATGAGCGTCACGAGCTCGTCGCCCAGTACGGTGGGGGTACCGCCGCCCAGGTACAACGTCTGCAGCGGGGCACGACGGACCTCGGGTATCAGCCATCCCCGCAGCAGTCCCAGCGTGTGGCGCACCAGCCGGGGATGGTCCCCGGTACCCAGGTCGGCGCGGGAGTAGAAATCGCAGTACGCGCACTTGGACCGGCATACCGGTACGTGGACGTAGAGGTGCCTCGGTAGTGAGGGACGCGGATCGTCCCATGGCATAGCGATACGGCCGGATGTTCCCCCCATATGTTCCCCCTTGCTTCATTGCAGGTCACGCATTGCGGCAAGTCATGGGTGCCGATCCCACGACCGGTTACTCGTCCACCTTCAGGATCGCCATGAAGGCCTCTTGCGGGACCTCCACCGAACCCACCGACTTCATGCGCTTCTTGCCTTCCTTTTGCTTCTCAAGCAGCTTGCGCTTGCGCGAGATGTCGCCACCATAGCACTTGGCTAAGACATCCTTGCGCTTGGCCCGTACCGTCTCACGGCTGATGACCTTGGAGCCGATGGCGGCCTGGATGGGCACCTCGAACATCTGGCGCGGGATGATCTCGCGGAGCTTCTCGGTGAGCACCCGTCCGCGCGCGTACGCCTTGTCCTTGTGCACGATGAACGACAGCGCGTCCACGGGCTTGCCGGCAAGCAGGATGTCGAGTTTCACCAGCTGGCTCTCGCGGTAGCCGATGTACTCATAGTCAAGGCTGGCGTATCCGCGCGTGCGGCTCTTGAGCTGGTCGAAGAAGTCCATGATCAACTCGGAGAGCGGCATCTCGTAGTGCAGGTCCACCGTGGTGGCCGAGAGGTACTGCATATCCTTGAACGAGGCGCGGCGTTGATCGGCAAGCTCCATCACGGCGCCCACGTACTCCGGCGGGACCAGGATCGTGGCCTTGAGATACGGCTCCTCGATGCGCTCGAGAGCGCCCGGGTCGGGCATGTCCTGGGGCGAGTGGACCACCAGGGTCTCCCCGTTCATGAGGAACGCGTGGTACTCCACGCTCGGCGCCGTGGCGAGCAGGTCGAGGCCGAACTCACGCTCGAGCCGCTCCTTGATCACCTCCATGTGAAGCAGGCCGAGGAAGCCCACGCGGAAACCGAAGCCGAGCGCGTGGCTGCTCTCCGGATCCCACACCAGCGCGGGATCGTTGAGCGTGAGGCGCTCGAGCGCGTCACGCAGGTCTGGATACTGGTCGCCATCGATCGGATAGAGCCCCGTGTACACCATGGGCTTCACGTCGCGGTAACCGGGTAGCGGCGTCTCGGCGCCGTGCTTGGCGAGGGTCACCGTGTCGCCGACCTTCACCAGCGACGGGTCCTTGAGGCCGGTGATGATGTAACCAACCTCACCCACGCCGAGGGTCTCCACCGGGATGTTCGCGGGCCGGCGGACGCCGACCTCTTCCACGTCAGTCACGGTGCTCGTGGCCATCAACCGGACCTTCATGCCGGTCTGGATGGCGCCGTCCACGACACGCACGAGCGCCACGACGCCACGGTACGTGTCGAAGTAGGAGTCGAAGATCAGCGCCTTGAGCGGCGCCTCCGGGTCGCCCACGGGATGCGGCACCAGCCGCACCAGAGCCTCCAGCGCCTCTTTCACGCCCTCGCCGGTCTTGCCGCTCGCGAGCACGGCTTCGTCGGCCGGTATGGCGAGACCCTCTTCGATCTCGTGCCGTACGCGCTCGGGATCGGCGGCAGGCAGGTCGATCTTGTTGATGAGCGGGATGATCTCGAGGTTGGCGTTCATCGCCATGAGCGCGTTCGCCACCGTCTGCGCCTCCACACCCTGCGCGGCATCCACCACGAGCAGCACGCCCTCGCACGCAGCGAGCGAGCGCGACACCTCGTACGTGAAGTCGACATGGCCAGGCGTGTCGATCAGGTTCAGTTGGTAGGTCTGCCCGTCGTCGGCGTCGTACATCACGCGCACCGCCTGCGCTTTGATCGTGATGCCGCGCTCGCGCTCGATGTCCATCGAGTCGAGCAGCTGGTCCTGCATGTCACGATCGGCCACCGTGTGGGTGAGCTGAAGCACGCGGTCGGCCAGGGTCGATTTGCCATGGTCGATGTGCGCGATGATGGAGAAGTTCCGTATGAGGGTGGGGTCAGTCATCGGAGCGTAAGGATAACAGGGTGCGAGCGCCGCTGGTAGAGCGACGCCCCGTCCCCTCCATCCATGCGCGACACGCGCCGGAACCGCTTAGAAGGCGCGCACGCCCCGTGGCGCGCTGCCATGACAGTCCTCGCAATCCACCGCCGGATGGGTCGACCCTTTCCCGTGCCCATGGCACTGCAGGCAGTCGATCCCGTCGTGCAACTCGAAGGCAGCATCGTGGTACACGGGCTCCCACAGCGGCACGTAGTGACACCAGCAGGCCGTATCGAGGTGCCAGTCGTACGTAGCTCCCTCATGGCACGCCTTGCACAGGGGGGCCATCCCGCTCGTGGTGATCGTAGGAACGGATGTCCCGTTCACGACCTCCGGCACGTGATAGAGACTGGCCGACCCGTGCGTGTCGTGGCATGTCGCGCATGATAGTGGCGACTGCCCACGGCTGTATGGGAACTTGAGGCCCGCGTCTCCGAATCCGTTCCCCGCACGGCCGCCGTGGAAGTCCGTCGCCCACGTTGCGCCCACATCGCCCACCGACCCGGGAATGACGACCCCCTCCGGGGCGTCTCCATCATGGCACGCGAGACAGTACCCATCGCTCACCGCGCTGCGCTGCACCTGCACCCTCCGGTCCACGGGCATGTCCGCACGTGAGAGCTCCGCCCACGCACCACTCTCGGGATCCCAGACATACAGTGCGGTCGGGTACCCGGGTGTCGGTTCACCGTGACCCTCCCAGTCGAGCGCGAGGCCATCGAGCTGGTACACGGCGCCGGCATCCAGATCGAACCTCACGACCTGCCAGTTCCACTCGCCGTCGACCGCCGTCAGGTCCGTACGCCAGTACGCGTCGTCCGACACCGAGACCTGGCCGAGCGCCGCGGCATCCACAGGCGATCCGGGCGAGGCCGGCGTTGGCGCTGACGCAGTATGCGAAGACGTCTCCCATCCCGCTGCGGGCGCGTGGACGGCAGGAACGCCGTCGGTGTAAGCGATCACCCGTATCACGTCGGTGTCCACCGAGTACTGGAGCGCCTGCGGTGCGGCCGCAGAATCGACGTGCGCCGTGCGCCATACGGTGGGCGCCGCTTCAGATGCGGATGCAGTCGCCGCAACCGCAGCGTCGCCACCCTGGATCCCGCTCTTCACGCGCGTGTTCCACTCGGCGCGGTAGGCCTCATGTTCGGGGTCGTCGGGGTAGTGCTCGTCTGCGCCGTAGGGGAACGTGCTCATCGCGGCGAAGGGCAGCGGCTCCACCGTGGTGTCCACGTCGGTCTTGGCGTCTTTGTAGTAGCCGTTGGTGTGGACGGCGTAGCGGCGCGAGGTGCCGTCTGCGGGTGCGTCGGGCGTCTCGAAGGACAGCTGCAGCTCGTCGCCGCCGCCGTAGATGACGAACATGTCGTCTGTGGCGGCGAGCAGCGGGGCGACCTCGCCGAGTCTCGTATAGGCGCCGGGGAAGTAGCCGGTGCGCCCGCTCGGCTCACCGTAGACGTACTCGTAGATCTCCCCGTCGGAGGACTTCGGGTCGTAGCCGCGCTCGGTGAGGACCGCGGAGGCAAGCGGCACCTCGGTCACCGCGACCGGCAGGTCTTCTGTGGTGTCGATCGCGATCCAGTCGACGTAGGTCTTCATCAGGAACGTGAAGCGGACCTTCCTGCTCTCCGAGACCCAGATGTCGCTCAGGTCGAAGACGTAGGGGCGGCTGAACTCCGGCGGCTTGGGAAGCGCGCCTGCGGAGGCCGGCACCGCCACCCACGCGCCGGCGGCGTCTTGCACCTCGAGCCTGGTGCGGGGCCCGAAGGTCGAGGCACGCGCGGTGCCGGCCGGGGTGTCCGGGAACATCGAGACCGCGTCCATCACGACCTTGAGCTGCCCGGCGCCCGCCACCTCTCCCAGGTCGAGCTCGATGGTCTGGTAGGTGAAGTCCTCGTTGCGGTCCTCGTTGAGGACGACCTGCTCGCCGTCGTCGGCGGCCACGAGCGCAAGCACGTCACGACCCGTCTGGGTGTGGACCGCCGAGACCGGGGACGCCATCTCGCGCGCCACGGTATGCAGCACGCTTGTCACGCCCCCGAAGGCTGCGCCTCCCGCCTCGCGCTTCTCGGCATAGACGTCGCGGCCTTCCGGCACGTCGATGGCGTAGAGGGCGAGCTCGTCGAGGTAGTCGGTCTCGAAGCGCTCCTCCACAAGCCGCAGGTCGATGCGTCCGTCGACGAGCTGCGGCTCGTGCGCGAGGACGTAGACGTCATCAGGGGTGGGCTTCATGTAGCCGCTCTTGGTCTTGAGCGCCAGCTTGCCGGGACCGAACAGGTCGGCCTCGAAGGCGAACCGCTCCCCGTCCCAGGTGAACAGGAACGGGCAGGAGCCGGAGGCGTCCGCGTACAGGACATCGAAGTGGTCGGCCGCCGACCATGCGGAGATCGCGTCAGTATGAACGGCGTCACGGGCGCGCACCTGCGCATAGTGGGTCCCCGTGTACAGCCACGCCGGCGTGGTGAAGCTCGTGGAGTCCAGCCATCCCGACACGTACACCGAGCTGCCGTCCACCCTGAACTGGTACTGGACTGCGTGACCGTCGCTGGATGTGGTGGGCGTACACCCCAGAGTAGCGGTGATCGGACCCCAGCCGGTGCCCGACACGGAGACCAGATCGTTCATCACCGGTGCTGCTGGAGGCGCCACTGGAACGTAGGTCATGTCGGCCGAGTACGCGACGTTCCCGAGTGCGTCGGCGGTCCTGATGCGATAGTGGTACACGACACCATCCTGCAGCCCGGTCATCTGCACGGAGTGCGCCGTCACGAGGGTGTCGTTGCCGAACGGGCTTCCCGCGCTCGCGTTGCCCATCTCGTACGCGGTCGTCAGACCCCAGTCGACCCACGACGTGGCCTTCTCGTCGGTGGTCCACGTGATCGTCGGCGAGAGATACTGGTCCCCTGCACCGTTCAACCGCGCGCCGCTGATCACCGGCGGTACGCCATCATGGGCCGCGCCCACGAGCATGTACACCGAGCCATCCTCACCGATGAGAGAGCCCAGAGCCGAACTCACCGGCTGAGAGATCGCGTCGGGATCCGAGTAGCGCTGTTCGCTGTTGTTGGTGTGGGGGTCGTGGCAGTCGGCGCACCCGATCCTGCTGCCCGTCTTCACCTGGTCCGACGCGAAGACGTCATGGTGCGCGCGAGGATCAGCGTTCGCGGTGAAACGATCGTGGATGTCGATACCGGAGGCGGAGTTGGCGGCATTGCTGTGACAGCCGCCCGTGCCGTCGGCGGTACACGTACGACCGTCGCTCGCGGCGCGACCACCATCGAGAGCGATACCGCTCTCCGAGCCACCGTGGACGTTGTGGCACACCCCGCACTCTCCCCCGCCCGCGGCACCCGTGAACGACACATCCAGGGAGACGAGGTCGGTGTTGAGCGATCGGTGGTCGACGGGATACCCCTCCACGGCAACGGTATCGGCGGAGCCGGCTATCTCGGCCACGGGCTCCACATCGGCCGACACGGTCGCGAGCGCAGCCCCGACCCACCCGTGGACCCCCGTCAGCCTGGGTACCAGGCTCGCAGGTCCCGCGATCTGCGCGACCACAGAGGCTCCCCCGCTCTTCACGCGCGTGTTCCACTCGGCGCGGTAGGCCTCATGTTCGGGGTCGTCGGGGTAGTGCTCGTCTGCGCCGTAGGGGAACGTGCTCATCGCGGCGAAGGGCAGCGGCTCCACCGTGGTGTCCACGTCGGTCTTGGCGTCTTTGTAGTAGCCGTTGGTGTGGACGGCGTAGCGGCGCGAGGTGCCGTCTGCGGGTGCGTCGGGCGTCTCGAAGGACAGCTGCAGCTCGTCGCCGCCGCCGTAGATGACGAACATGTCGTCTGTGGCGGCGAGCAGCGGGGCGACCTCGCCGAGTCTCGTATAGGCGCCGGGGAAGTAGCCGGTGCGCCCGCTCGGCTCACCGTAGACGTACTCGTAGATCTCCCCGTCGGAGGACTTCGGGTCGTAGCCGCGCTCGGTGAGGACCGCGGAGGCAAGCGGCACCTCGGTCACCGCGACCGGCAGGTCTTCTGTGGTGTCGATCGCGATCCAGTCGACGTAGGTCTTCATCAGGAACGTGAAGCGGACCTTCCTGCTCTCCGAGACCCAGATGTCGCTCAGGTCGAAGACGTAGGGGCGGCTGAACTCCGGCGGCTTGGGAAGCGCGCCTGCGGAGGCCGGCACCGCCACCCACGCGCCGGCGGCGTCTTGCACCTCGAGCCTGGTGCGGGGCCCGAAGGTCGAGGCACGCGCGGTGCCGGCCGGGGTGTCCGGGAACATCGAGACCGCGTCCATCACGACCTTGAGCTGCCCGGCGCCCGCCACCTCTCCCAGGTCGAGCTCGATGGTCTGGTAGGTGAAGTCCTCGTTGCGGTCCTCGTTGAGGACGACCTGCTCGCCGTCGTCGGCGGCCACGAGCGCAAGCACGTCACGACCCGTCTGGGTGTGGACCGCCGAGACCGGGGACGCCATCTCGCGCGCCACGGTATGCAGCACGCTTGTCACGCCCCCGAAGGCTGCGCCTCCCGCCTCGCGCTTCTCGGCATAGACGTCGCGGCCTTCCGGCACGTCGATGGCGTAGAGGGCGAGCTCGTCGAGGTAGTCGGTCTCGAAGCGCTCCTCCACAAGCCGCAGGTCGATGCGTCCGTCGACGAGCTGCGGCTCGTGCGCGAGGACGTAGACGTCATCAGGGGTGGGCTTCATGTAGCCGCTCTTGGTCTTGAGCGCCAGCTTGCCGGGACCGAACAGGTCGGCCTCGAAGGCGAACCGCTCCCCGTCCCAGGTGAACAGGAACGGGCAGGAGCCGGAGTCCTCATACACGTAGAAGCGGTGCCACACGGACCATCCGTACGACAGACCCTGTGCGTCCCGCACCTCGACACGCCAGGCGTAGCTGGCCACATCACGGATGTCGCTGTACGTGTACGACGTGTAAGAGCCCCACGGCGCGTCGATCAACAGCGAGCCGTCGCGCCACAGCTGGAACCGGTACTCGTAGGGACCGGCCGCACCGCTCATCGCTTCCCAGTAGAACGAGCGCGACACCGTGGTCCCATCGTATACGTGGCTCGCAGGATACGGAGTCGTGAGCTTGGGCATGGGGAACCCGTATGCGTAGTCCCCGGATACGTAGTCCTCGCCTTGTGGCGAGGTGGAACGGACGCGGAAGTGCCAGGTGCCGGCGGTCAGCCCGGTCACCGTGACCGAGTGGGATGTCGTGCGGGTCCCGGTCCCGGCGCTGCTGCCATACGCGGTGGTGGTCCCGTAGTCCACCCAGCTTGACGTGTTACCGGCTGTGGTCCACTCGACCTTGATGGACGTGTCGCTGACCTTGGTGAACGTGGGGCCTGAGATGAGTTCGCCGTCCACCACATGGCGCGCCCCGGCAAGGAAGTACACGTATCCCTCGGCATCCATATGGTCGGCGGGCCGAAGTGGGACCGTCACGAGCTGCTGCGTGCCCATCACCTGGCTTGCCGCCTGCTCCCACGCCAACGCGGTGGCCGACCAGACCGAGAGCGTGACGGGATACCCCGCCGTCTCCTCGCCATAGCCGGCCCAGCGCAGTGTGGCGTTCACCACCTCGGCGCTCGGCGCGGGCACCTTGAAGCGGAACATCTGGTAGTCGTCCGACCCGGTCGTCCCCTGCAGCAGCGTGCGCAGCCGAGACCCGTCCATCGAGCGAACCTGATCGATCGCCCCAGCGTCGGTGATCGGTGTGCCGGGTGCCGACGGTGTGGGCATGGCGCTCGACTGCCATGCCGCGAAACCCTCGCTGGTGGTGCTCAAGCCGAGATACCCGAGCGTGCCCGTGAGACCCGCGTGACCCGATGCGCCGTACGCCGCAGTACCCTGATAGGAGTAGTCGGCCGGGTAGGACAGGCCGGCGACATCGTGACAGCCGTGGCACAGGTCCGCACCGGACGCCCTCAGGTACTGTCCGCCGGCCCCTCCGTGCGGATCGTGGCAGTTCTGGCAGGAGCCCGTCGCCGAGTCGGACGTGGGCCATCCCGTTGCGGCGACGCTTGAGACCGCCACCGAGGAGTGTCTGGTCATGCCGTACGCCGCGCCACCCGAATACCCGCCTGATGCGTCTGCGTGACACGCGAGGCAGAGGCTCTGGTCGTTGCCCGTTGCGGCTGCACCCGCCACGTCTCCCACCTTTGCCAGCGAGCTGGACACGGAACCGTGCGAGACGTGGCAGGCGAGACAGGCGATCGTGCCGCCCGTTGTGGAAAGCGAGGCGTGAGGCGTCCCCTCAAGGAGCGTCTTGTGGTCACCACCGGTGCTGCTGTAGTAGCCGTTCACGTAGTAGTTGACGCGGCGGTTGCTGCTCGGTCCGTGGCAGGTCCAGCAGTACGCGTTGCCGGGCGCGGTTCCGGCGCCGCCTTGCACGTAACCGCCTGTAGCAGGGTCCCACGCCCTGAGCAGCCCGGGGGAATCGGATGACGTGCCGTGGGGATCGTGGCACAGCGTGCAGTAGAAACCGCCGTTGGCCACCGGGTGACGCGAGGACATCGCCGGCACGCTCTGCCCCGCCACGTCGAAGAACTCCGCCTGCACGTTGTCGCCTTCGCCGCTGCGAGGCGGGTCGGCGGCATCGGCGTTACCGTGACAGTTGTAGCAGACCTGGGGGTCCCGGGTGTCGTACCGGACAGACGAACCGGGATACGTGCTGAGGTCGTGACAGACGCCGGAGCAGTAGTCGCTGGCCTCGGCGTTGGTGCCGTGAGGCGACGGGGAGCCGGGAGTCCATGCCGAGAAGTGATCCACCGAGCCGGTGATGTAGCCACCCTCGGCGATGATGTGGTCGGCTCCGGAAACCCACGCGCCGTCATCGAACGTGAACAGACCCGCCGCCCGAAGCAACGCGTCAGAGACCTGGAAATGCGTCACCGCCAGGTCGAACGCCACCGACAGGAGCACAGGCTTCCCAAGCGGGCCGGACGGTTCGATGTCGTAGATGCCGGCGAACGCGAGGATACCGCCGACCGGGGACCCGGATACCTCCCGGACGTTCACGGTCGTCGTCTCCTCGTACGCGCCTGCGGGGAATGCCAGGACGATCTCGCCGTTGGAGGACCGGATCGTGTACCCGTCCACGCCTACCTCTGCCGTCGCCTCCACCACTGCGTTACGCACGATCGCGCTGTTCTCGCCCTGCCCGCCGGGGCCCTCGGCATGGACGCGGTAGTACGCCGTGCCCGTGGACTCGACCGCATGACGGATCTCCCGTACACCACCGTCGGCCGAGCGCACCTCCTCGTACGGTCCTTCCGGAGAAAGGGCACGGGAGAGCACGATGGCGCTCACGTCACCACCATCGTCAGGCAGGTCGAACCGCACGATGTCCGTCATGTCACCAGAGACGCACGTTACGGCGGTGACAACGCCTGGCGCAGCCGGCGTCGACGGCGGCTCTGCCGGTGCGTCCGGATCATCGCCGGGGTCCGCGCCCGGGTCGGCGGGCTCCTCGCCAGGGTCAGTGGGGGTATCAGCAGGATCGTCCGGCTCGTCACCGGAACCGGGGGGATCATCGCCGGGATCAGCGGGCTCGTCGGCTGGATCGGCAGGATCCTCGGCCGGATCATCGGAGCCCTCCGCCGGATCGCCGGGCGCCGGGGACTCGGCCTCCCCTGCATCGACATCGGGAATCACCGCTGCGACGGGTGGCGGCTCCACCGCGATCGCGTCGCCGGATCGTGTCACGCCATCGGAGGGCATAGGGGACTCCTGAAGCGAGTGCACCTCCGCGTCGAGGGAACCGCCGCCGATCCGCGCGTCAGCGACCGCATCGTCACTCACTGGCCCATCCTGTGACGGCGTGCTGTCGCCCGGCGCCACAAGCAGGACCACCGCCAGCGCGATCGCCAGCGCCACGAACGACCGGACCGCAATACGCATAGCGCCTGAACGCTTCATCATCTCTTCCCTTGCGAGTCTCGCAGCACCGTCTTCCGGTCCGGTCATCCATTCACGCCCGGCCAACACCTTCAGTCGTCTAAGGCAGTCCCGTCACCGGGTGGCAGTTCGTGCAGAGGTCGTCGTACTGCTCAACCAACAGCATGTCGTTGGTCGTCTGATGCGGGAACGTGACGAAGACCGGGTTCACGGGTGTGTTCCAGGGTTCGGTCCCCCGCATCGTGTAATCGGCACTGAACACGGTTTCCACGTCTCGGGCGTCCTCGTGGCACTGCTGGCACATGGGATCACGCCGGTCGACCTCCTCGATCCGCCCGTCACCGGCAGACTCCACAGGTGCCATCAGGTAACCGCTGTTCGTGCGACCCATGCCTGTAGCCACTCCCCCGGTGAGCGCCTCGCGCCAGGAGTCGTCCGTACGGATCGTTGAGCGAACGTCCCCGTAGCCCCACGACGAATCGCCGTCCACAGGATGGTTGACGGTCGTGCCCGACCCGGAGTGGCGCTCATCGTGACAGGCTGCGCACCAGAGCGCTCCGTACTCGGGAACGGAGTCCGGCACCCCGGAACGTACGTCGTTGCGAAGCAGGCAGTCTGAGATGACGTACTCATCCGCTGCGTACGCGCGACCACTGTCCCGCAAGAAAGGAGCGACCGTGTTCGAACCGTGTACGGAGTGGCAGTCGGAGCACCCAAGCGCGCTGCCCAGGGCGCTCGATCCGCCCGGGACGATGTCGGTTACCTCCACACGGTGCTCGGCGGCCACGGTGCCCCCATGAGCCTCGATCGTAGAGTAGACGCCGATCGAGCTCCCGGTGCCGTCATGGCACATGATGCACATCCCGGTCACCGTGGTGGTACGCAGCAACACCACCGAATCACTCGGCGACTTGTGCACCACGTGACACAACTGACACTTGTTCGTGCTGGTGAGGTAGCCTCCATGCGGTCCACTGCCGTCCCATTCCGCGGTACCGCCCGAGCTCGTGGCCGAGTGGCAGTGGTCGCAGTCCTCCGCGGCCAGTGGAGAGGGCGCGGGATCCCAGTCGGGATAGGCCGCCGCAGGGCGAGACGATGCAGCCCAGAAGATCGTCATGACAAGCACGACGGCCAACGGGAGGACCCGTCCTTCTCGCAGGCGTGACATGTTGGCGGGAGTCCCCCTCGACGTCCATGCGGACGCTAAGTGTCTCTCATATTCGTTAACCTTACTCGAAGATAATGCAAACTACGTGCCGTGTTGTCCAGACGGCTGTCCGGTAGCACCGCCCGAGCGCGTGTGCTATCCTTGCGCGGTTCGTACGCACCCCACTGCGACGGGCACCATCGTTATGAGGCTGGAGGAACAACCGACGTGGCAAACATCAAGAGCCAGAAGAAGCGCATCCTCACCAACGAGAAGGCGCGCATCCGCAACAAGGCGGTCCGTTCGGGGCTGAAGACCGCGATCAAGAAGGTCGACGCGGCCGTGGCCGCCGGCGACAAGAGCGCGGCCCTCGAGGCGGCTCACGCCGCCAACCGCGCGCTCGACAAGGCCGCAAGCAAGGGTGTCATCCACCCCAACCAGGCGGCCAACCGCAAGTCGGGCGTGATGACCAAGGTGAACGGCATGGACGCCTGACGCCTCACCGCACCGCGTGTCACGAAGGGCCGGGAGATTCCCGGCCCTTCGTCATGTCCGCCCCGGCTTCGCGCCGAGCGCTCGCTAACCATCACCATCGCGACACAGATCCACCAGCCACCGCTCGAACAGCAGGCGGGGCTCTCCCCGTCCCGACTTCATCCGGGCTTCCATCTCTGCCGCGGCGCGCAGCGCGCGAGACAAATCCTCCGGCTCGTAGCGACGTGCCTGCCGGAGCGCACGCTGCACCTGCCACTCGGCCATCCCCACCTCACGCTGTATCGTCGGCGTGTCAGCGTTCCGATCGGCCAGGGCCCGTACGCTGAGAAGCGTGCGGATATGCCGCACCGTCATAGCGTGGACGCCCATGATGTCGTCGCCGCTACCCAGCAGGTCGCCCAGCAGGTCAAGAGCGGGACCGCACTCGCGTGCACCCACTGCGTCAAGGAACTCGAATATCGAAACCGGGGCGGTCTCCACCACCACGCTCGTAACGTCGTCGCGCGTGATCTCCGACCGCTCGCCCGCATAGGCGATGATCTTGTCCGCCTCGATCTCCAGGCGGCGCAGGTCGCGGCCGACCGACCGCACCAACGCCTCGGCCCCGTCGCGGTCGAGTCGCCGGCCCTTGTCCTCGAACAGCCCTATCACCCACGCTGGATACTCGCTGCGTCGGGGCGCCTTGTACTCGGCCGCCCCGCCTTGAGCGGCGACGGCCTTCAGCAGCTTGCTGTCCTTGCGCATCTTCCCCGCCACGAGCACAAGGCACGTCGTTGGAGAGGGGTCTGCAGCATACCCGGCAAGGACCGCCTGGTCTGCCGCCTTCATCCGGTCGACGCCGTGCACCACCACAAGCCGGCGCTCGGATGCGAAGGGCAGCGTGTTCGCCGCTGCAACCACGTCACCCGCATCCGCGTTCTCGCCCTGGAACGCCTCGAAGTTGAACTCGAGGTCGGCGACCTCGGCTATGCGCCCACGGAGACGGTGGAGGGCGCGCTCGAGCAGCAGGTCCTCTTCTCCGTATATGAGATAGACCGGCTTGAGGTCCTCGAGACCCTTCACGACCATTGAGCGCCTCCGGGTGTGGTGCCGACGTATACGCGACGGGTACGGCATGCTCCCCTCGCGAGATGCCCATTCTCGCACGAAGGGCGGTGCGGCTTCCACGACGCTGCGACCTCACCCGGTAGCCGTTCGTCCCGACTTCCACGACAACGTCACCCTGGCGGTCCGTGCGCCACACCACGCACCCGGCGTCATCGAGCATCTCGATGACGGAGGCACATGGGTGCCCGAAGTCGTTGCCCTCTCCCACGCTGATCAAAGCGTCGTGCGGACGAATCAGGTCGAGCGCCTCCTGCGTGAGCCCGTTGTCGCTGCCGTGGTGGGGCACCTTGAGCACCTCCACACAGCCCAGGTCCCCGGCAGCGGCGATACCGGCCAGCGCGGTGTGCTCCGCATCGCCTGTGAGCAGCGCGTCGAACCCGCCCCGGCGCACCCGGAGCACGACGCTCGTGTCGTTGGTGCTGAGCTCCTCCCGTGCTTCCCGGGGAGGCCACACCACATCCACAGTGGCTGCGCCGAGCCGCCACGAATCCCCCGCCGAGACGCCCCGCACCGTCTCCGGCCCCACCACCCGCGACACGACGCTGTCCGGCGCGGTGAACCCCTCGGCGACGATACCGGGGACCGCAGTCCAGCCGATGTCCGTCACGCCACGCAGGCCGCCGACCCCTCCGGTGTGATCGTCGTGCGCATGCGTGAGCACCAGCACATCCACAGTACGCACGCCTTCGCGCGCCAACGCGCTCCTGAGCACGGTGTCATCAGGGCCGGTGTCAACGAGCATGGTCCGCCCGCCATCACGTACGAGGATGGCGTCGCCCTGTCCGATGTCGAGCACGGTGATCGACATATCCCGCGACGCCGGCGGGCCAAGGGCCGCAGCAAGCGAACACGCGACCGCACCCGCGACGAACAAACGCCCCTGGACCGCGCTCCGCGGGCGCGGCCACCGCAGCCACACCAGCATCGCGCCGAGCACGGGCCCCGCGACCACCAATGGGCCTCCTCCGAGCGCGATGGCCGCGCCCGGCACACCGGCAAGGTGGCTCGAGATCCACGCGGTGAACGACAGCAGCGCCGAGGAGACCCGCATCAGCAGCATGGCCGGTCCGGGTAGCGCCTCGAGCGCCACTGAAGCGGCGAGACCCGCCCAAAGCGCCACCGAGATGAGCGGGCCCGCGTAGCCATTCGCGATCGGCGCCATCAGCGAGACCATCCCGAAGCACGAGGCGATGACCGGCACCGTCACCACCTGCGCCACCAGCGTGAGTGCGAGTGCGGCCATCACCGGGCGAAAGGGCGCCGGCGTCCCCGCTGTGGCCCACTCCGTGGCGAGCGAACCGAACAGGAACAGGCTCCCCACGGCAAGCACGGAGAGCTGGAACCCGACGTCGTAGACCGACCACGGCTCCAGCGCCAGGACGCTCACCACCGCCACAGCAAGCGACGCCATGCCGTCGGTGCGACGTCCGGACAACTGAGCGATGCCGCCCACGCCAAGCATCATCAGCGAGCGCAACGCCGAGTACGCCATCCCGGTGACCGCCGCATACGCCCCACCCGCTGCGACGGTCAACAGCACGAGCGGCTTGCGACGGACGCGCAGCGCACCACCGACGAGCGCTACCGCCCCGCATGCGAGCGCGAGGTGCGAGCCGGACACGGCCACCAGATGCGTGAGACCGAGAACGCGGAACTCCTCGTCGGCCTCGGTCCCGTACAGCCGCCGGCGGTCTCCCAACACGATCCCTTCGAGCAGGTCGCCGCCCACACCCGGTATCGCGTGCATCTCCTCGAGCACACGCGCTCGCCACGCGAAAAGCGGGCCGGTCACGCCCGGTCGCCAATCCCCGACTTCAGCCCGCCACGCACTGCCGGTGGCGCAGGCCCCGGTCCGCGCGACACGTCGTGACCACCCCTCGGCCAGCGGCAGCGGCTCGAGCACTGCCGAGAAGCGCACGGTGCGACCCAGGTCCGGCACCTCGGCTTCCTGCGGCCAGTACACGCGCACGCGTGCGCCATCGAGCGGTCCGCCGGTCAGGCGCACCCGCAGGCTGGCGCCGTACGCCCCGGGCATGGGATCCGCCTCGACGTGACCCACCCACTCACGCGCGCCGCAGTCACGCACGAGCATGCTCTGCCGATGCCATCCATAGCCCTGCGCACCCGACACGATCGACCCCGCCAACAGACCGGTGGCCAGGAGCGCGACGATCTGCCGGACCGAGGGGCGCACCACGGCTGCGACTCCACCCGCTGCGCAAGCCGCGGCCGCGCACAGCGCGATGCTCGCCAACGACCCTCCCGAGAGGATCCGCCAGACACCCTGCTCGCCCAGGCAGCATCCGACCCAGACCGCCGTAGCGAACCAGGCGATCGGAGGGATCGAGGGCCGTGCGGACGGACGCGCCCCATGCGGCGTCACCCCGTGCTCACCTGGTCCCGCATCGCCTCGAGCTTCTTGGCGCCGATGCCCGGCACGCGCATCAGGTCCTCGGGAGCGGCGAACGGGCCGTTGGCCTCACGATCGTCCACGATCTTCTGCGCGGTCGCGGGACCCACTCCGGGCAACGTCTCCAGCTCGGCCACGGTCGCGCGGTTGATGTCGACCACACCGGCCGCCGATACCGCGCCCGCCGACGCCCCGGCACCCCACTCCGGTCCGCCTTCGGCGTCCCCGGAGAGCCCGGCCTCGACCTCCTCGAGGGTGGGTATGTAGATGCGTTCGCCGTCCGCGATGATGCGCGCGAGGTTCACCGCATCGGAGGCGGCGGAACCCAGCGCACCTCCGGCTGCCGCCACCGCATCCGCCACCCGGTCTCCGGGCGACATCGTGTAGACCCCCGGCCTGAGGACGGCTCCCGTCACGTGCACCACGAGCTCGGGCTCCGGCGAAGCCGTCCCGGGCAGGCTCGGCTCCGCCACGTCCTCGGCTTCTGTCGCGAAGGACACCTCCGGCGCAGGGGCTGTCGGCCAGAAGCGCCACAACGCAAGCGCCGCCATGAGCGCCAGCACCACCACACCAGCGCCGACGGCACGAGGCGGCAGGCGCTCCAGACCCGCCCGGGCAAGGATCTCCCGTACCCGGTCGGACTCCATGAACGACAACGGACGCCCCCCTTCCGCAGTGGACTGAGGGGCGTCCGGGTGATGCTGTGATGCTATCCGAACGGCCTGAACGTCACCTGACCGTCAGGTCAACCATATCTAACCGGCGACCACGCTCACGAGCTTGCCGGGAACGACCACGACCTTGCGCACGGTCAGGCCTTCGATCTGCTCGGCCACCCGCGGAACGTTGAGAGCGGCCTCCCGCACCGTGGCCTCGTCGGCGTCCGCGGCCACGACGACCTTGCCACGCACCTTGCCGTTCACCTGCACGACGATCTCCACCTCGTCGGCGGCAGCGAGCGCCTCGTCGAACGTGACCCACGCCTCACGGTGCACCGAGCCCGCGTGACCCAGCACCTCACGCCACAGTTCCTCGGCCATGTGGGGCGCGTACGGGGCGATCAGCAACGTGAGCACCTCGGCCACCTCGCGCTCGAGCGCCGCATCGCGAGCCGCGTCTGCCGCCGTGCGGTGATAGTCGGTCGCCGCGTTCAGCAACTCCATCATCGCCGAGAGCGCGGTATTGAAGCCGAACCGCTCGATGTCACCGGTGACCTTGCCGGCCACGCGATGCCGCTCTCGCAGCAACGCCTTGGCGGCGTCATCGGCGGCATCCGCCGCACTGCCGCCACCGGCAGCGACATCGTCAACGTACCGCCAGAGCCGGCTTAGGAACCGGTACATGCCCTCGAGACCGTCCTGGTTCCAGTCGAGGTCCTTGTCGGGCGGCGCCATGAACAGGATGAATGCGCGCAGCGCGTCAGCGCCGTAGCGGGCGATCATGTCCTCGGGCGCCACCACGTTGCCTTTGGACTTGCTCATCGTCTCGCCGTCCTTCTTCACCATGCCCTGCGTGAGCAGGTTGGTGAACGGCTCGCGCGCCGCGGTGAGCCCCATGTCGGCGAAGACCTTGGTGAAGAATCGCGAGTAAAGCAGATGCAGGATCGCGTGTTCGATGCCGCCGATGTACTGATCCACCGGCATCCAGTAGTCGGCGTTCTCGCGGCTGAACAGCGCCTCGTCGTTCCGTGCGTCACTGTAGCGGAAGTAGTACCAGCTGGAGCAGGTGAACGTGTCCATCGTGTCGGTCTCACGCCTGGCGGCGCCACCGCACGCGGGACAGGTGGTCTCGTAGAACTCGGGGTGATCCGCCAGCGTCTCGCCTTTGGTGATGTCCACGTCCATCGGCAGCACCACGGGCAACTGGTCCTCGGGCACCGGCACGAGACCGCACGCAGGGCAGTGGACCGCGGGGATGGGGTTCCCCCAGTACCGCTGTCGACTGATGAGCCAGTCACGCAGACGGAAGTTCACCGAGAACCGGCCTCTACCTTCCGAGGCGAGCCACTCGGTCACGGCACGCATGCCCTCGGAATCCTTGCCGCCGGCCATGCCGGTGAACGCGCCCGACTGCACCATCACGCCGTCCCCGGCGAACGCTTCGTCCCACGGCACGTCGTCCATCACGCGGTCTGCCACCGTGCCGAGCTCATCGAGCAGCGGATCATCGGTCGCGAGCACCACAGGCGGGATCGGCAGGCCGTACTTTCGCGCGAACTCGAAGTCGCGCTCGTCGCCGCAGGGCACGGCCATCACGGCGCCGGTGCCATACTCCATCAACACGTAGTTGCTCACCCATACGGGCACCTTCTCGCCGTTCACGGGATTGATGACGTAGCGTCCCGTGAACGCGCCGACCTTCTCCGCCTCGCCGCTTGCGCGCTCCACTGCCGTCTCGCGGGCTGTAGCCCGGACGACTTCCTGCACCGCGTCGACGTACTCGGTCCCCTCGGTCAACACGCCTACCAACGGGTGCTCGGGCGCAAGCAGGAAGAACGTGCACCCGAAGAGCGTGTCCGGACGCGTGGTGAAGACGGTGATCATCTCGCCACTCGGCTCACCAGAGGCGTCACAGAGCTCGAACTCCACCTCTGCGCCCTCGGAGCGGCCGATCCAGTTGGCCTGCATCGTCTTCACGCGCTCGGGCCAGCCGGTGAGCGTATCCAGATCGTCGAGAAGCTCCTGCGCGTAATCGGTGATCTTGAAGTACCACTGTTCGAGATCGCGCTTCTCGACCACGCTCTTGCAGCGCCAGCACACGCCGTCGCCGATCACCTGCTCGTTGGCGAGCACGGTCTTGCATGAGGGACACCAGTTCACGGGAGACTTCTTGCGCTCCACGAGCCCGCGCTCCCAGAACTTCAGGAAGATCCACTGGCCCCAGCGGTAGTAGTCCACGTCGCACGACTTCACCGTGCGGTCCCAGTCGTAGCTGAAGCCCATCCGCTTGAACGACGCCGCCTGCTTGTCGATGTTGGCGTACGTCCACTCGGCCGGATGCGTGCTGCTCTTGATCGCGGCGTTCTCGGCCGGCAGGCCGAACGCATCCCACCCGATGGGGTGCAGCACGTTCCTGCCGCGCATCGTCCAGTACCGCGCCACCACGTCGCCGATGGAGTAGTTGCGGACATGCCCCATGTGGATGTCGCCCGAAGGGTACGGGAACATCTCGAGGATGTACTTCTTCGGCTTGTCCGGGTCCTCGGTGACCGAGTAGAGCCCCTCGGCATCCCAGGCGGCCTGCCACTTCTCCTCGATCGCGTGCGGATCGTACGGTCTGTTGCTCACGAGCGTCCTCGCCTCCATGCGTGGGTACCCACGCATGATAGCCGAGTGTGCCCGCCGAGCGAAACGCCACCGCCCGCGCATGCCGAGGGCGCTGTCACTCCTCCACAACGACCGTCACTGAGAACGTGTCCTCCGGCTGCACGCTCTCGAACGCCCGGGCATACTCCAGCTCGAGCGTACCCTCACCCGTGCCGACCACATCGTAGGTGAGCGTCTGCACACCGCGGGCGCCAAGCGCGTCCGACTCCGGCTCGAACACGGGCTCTCCTCGCGCCTCCAGCACTCCCGGGACCGACGCCTCGAGCCATGTGTAGCCGGTCGTGGGGTTGCTGTCGAGCTCCACCGTCAACGTGCCACCATCACGCACCGTCACGGTTCCGCCGTCGTCTTCGCCGGTGACCGTCACATCCGCCGCGGCAGAACAACCCGCGGCTGAAAGCAGCGCACCTGCAACGGCTGCGGCGGTCAGGATCCGCATGAACCGCATCATCTGAACCACCTCCCTGGACGTTCATTCCCATATGACGCAACGAAGCCCGCCGGGGTTCCGACGGGCTTCGTATCAGTTATCTGGTGGAGCCAAGGGGGATCGAACCCCTGACCTCATGGCTGCCAGCCATGCGCTCTCCCAGCTGAGCTATGGCCCCACATCTGGGTCGCCTTCCGGCGCGAGCGACAGTATATCATCCTCGCCGCACCGGTCAATCTTCGCAGGCCGTGTGCGCTACGACTCCTGCACCGTGGCGCGTGACGCCTGTGCGCACGGCGACTCGCCTGCGGGCACGTCACGCTCCCACTCATGCTTGATGTAGCACAGCATCTTGGGTACGAAGTCGTCCATGATCAGCGGCAGCATGTTGGGCAGCAGCGCATCCATCGTCTTGGGCAGCAGGTCGGGCATGAGCTCTTCCATGTCCTCCGGCAGCGGCCCCACGCGGCGCGAGACTTCCTCAAGCATCGCCGGCATGACCTTGGGCATCATCGACGGCATCATCTTCGGCATCATGGCGGGCATCATCTTGCCCATCATCGCCAGGCCGTCCGGCACCGCACGCGCCGCGCGCATCATCGGCAGCATCGCGGGCGGCATCGCCTTCATCATGTCCGGCAGCATGGCGACCATGATGCTCGTGATCGACTCGGGCTTCATGAGCCAGATGAACTTCTCGAAGTAGCCCCACATCTCCTTGGCGTACGGGCTCGGATCCTCATGCGCGATGCCGAGGCCGTCCATCGCCACGTGCGCGAGGTCGATGACCTCCATCGGGATGTCGCGCTTGTCGGCCGAGTCGCGCAGCTGCACCTGGCAGCACGGGCAGAGCGCCACCATCGCGTCGGCTTGCACGTCGACCGCCTCGTCCAGACGCATCTTGCCGAGTTCGGGGGCCACCGGCGTCTCGCCGATGAGCGTGAGCACCGAGCCGCAGCACAGACCCTCTTCCCGGTTGTGCTCCATCTCGACGAGCTCCACGCCCGGGATCGCCTTGAGCATATCGCGCGGCGGCTCGTAGTTGCCCTGCGCACGACCCATGTGGCACGAGTCGTGGAACGTGAGCTTCTTGTCCACCTCGTGCGTGAACTCCAGCGCTCCCTCAGCGATCGCGTCGGCCACCATCTCCGAGTAGTGCTTCACCTCGAACTCGTACGCCTCCCCGCGCTCGGCGGCGATGTCGGCGTAGAGCTCCTTCCACACGAGCCCGCACGCGGGACATGACGTCACGATCGTCTTGGCGCCGCGCTTCCGCGCCTCGGCGGTGTTGTGCTCGTAGATCTCCTCGAAGACGTCCCACTTGCCGGAGACCTTCATCGGGATGCCGCAGCACGCCTCATCGGTACCCATGTAGTTGAACTTCACGCCCGCGGCGTCGAGCAGCTCCACCGACGACTTGGCCACGTCGGTGTTCACGTAGCTTGCGGTGCAGCCCGCGAAGTACAGCACATCCGATGTGGGGTCGATCTTCTCGGCGATGTGCTCGGGCATCCAGTCGGCACGCTTCTCGCGCTTGCCCGCCCAGATGTTGAGCTGCCCCTGCAGCGCCGCGCCCATCATCTCGAACGGCGGGAAGGTCATGCGACCTTCCTCGTGGATGAGCTGGCCGCGCATCGACATCCAGGAGTGCTCCACCGGCAGCTGCAGCTGGCAGCGGGTGTTGCAGACCTCGCAGGTGGTGCACACGAGGAAGGTGTCCACCATCTTCTGGTCGATCTTCTCCCGGCCCTCGATAACCTCCTTGAGGTATGCGTACTTCCCGCGCGGCGAGTGGCTCATCCAGCCGCGCACGCTGTACTCCTCGCAGGTGGGCACGCAGTAGCCGCACTGGGCGCACGCGTAGCTGTAGAAGGCCACGTCGCCGGGTACGCCGTTCTTGGTCTCGAGCGACTCGACCTTGTCGGGCGGAGTGGCGAGATTGGCGATGGGGCGCACGACTGGCTCGAAGGCCAGCGCGAGTTTCATGAAGCCGTTGAGCAGGCTCGTACCGAGGACCTTCTTCGGGTTGAGCAGGTCGCCCGGGTCCTTGGCGCGCTTGAACGCCTCCAGGGCCGCGATCTTGGCCTGGCCGAGGACCTTCTTACCCTCCTGCCGGAAGTACAGACCCGTGGAGTACGCGCCGCCGCGGTGCTCGTTGGCGATCTTGATCACCACGAGCGACAGGGCGAATGCGATGTTGAACGCGAGCGAGCGCTCGTCGTGCGGGATGAAGCCGAGCAGGACCACCTTGTCACCCTTGCCGAGCATGCCCTCCAGCACGAACGGCTGCTTCACGCGTGAATCGATCTTGCCGAGCACCTCGCCGAGCTGGTCGAGCGGCACGACGACCTCGGTGGGCACGATCGACGGTCCCACGCGCTTGAGGCGCATCGGCGCGAAGCGGAGCTCCCATTCGTGCTCGGCCGCCTCGGCGTCGAGCTCGGTACCGCCTGCGGCCTCGAGGATCGCGCGCAGCGGCGCATCGATCGCCTCGTGACGCGACGCCGGGTACGCGATCACCACGAGGAACTCCTCGGGCAGCACGGGCTCATAGTGCTCGTGCGCCATCTCGTACGGGTGACCATGGCGATGCGGGAGGGTCTTCTTGAGCTTGATCGACTCGGGATTGAGGAACGTGAGCGACCAGATCGGCAGCTTCTCGGCCGAGATCGCGGAGAGCGCCTTCTGCAGCGCTTCGTTCGTGGGGAGCGCGAGGACGCGGTGCACTTCGTCCTCGAGGGCGCGGATGCCGATCTCCATCTCGGTGATGATGCCGGTGATGCCCTCGGCATCGGCGACGATCTGCTCGAGCTCTTCGCCGGTGTACTCCTTCACGGCG
Organism: Anaerosoma tenue; assembly: GCF_023161965.1. NCBI lineage: Bacteria > Bacillati > Actinomycetota > Coriobacteriia > Anaerosomatales > Anaerosomataceae > Anaerosoma > Anaerosoma tenue. The sequence goes on along the minus strand of NZ_JALNTY010000001.1, from coordinate 133,436 downwards.
CCGTCGAGATGCACGACACGCGCCGAGTGAACGCTCTCCTTGAAGAAGCCGTGCTCGTAGCTTCCGAATCCGGCGCCGCCCTGGGCGAACCAGCCGGCCACCGTGGAGGACGGCAACGACGACGGGTACAGCAGCAGGTCGAGCCCCTTGCGGTTGAGCTGCTTCTGCAGCGGCTCCCAAAGCGTCCCGCCGAAGACGCGCACGGTCATCCGCTCCGCGTCCACCGAGATAAGACCGCCCATGGCCGACATATCCGCCACGATCGCGCCTTCCACCGGAAGCACGCCACCGTAACCGGATGTCGACATCCCGCGCGGCACCACCGGCACGCGCTCGGCGCGCGCCACCCGCATGAGCGCCACGACCTCGTCCTCGCTCACCGGGCGCACGATCGCGCCAGCGATCCCGGTGGGTACGAGCGGCTTGATCAGCCGGGGCATCGCCCCGATGTCCGAGGAGTAGAGCTTGCGCTCAACGCGATCGGTACGCATCCGATCACCGAAGATCTCCCCGAGTTGTCTCTCGACCCGTTCGCTTACCGCAGCCATACGTGGTCCTTCCCGTGCCGGCATCAGTGGTTCTCAGCCCACGGGTACCACGCGTGCCGATACCTCATGGGGTATCCCAACGATACCCCCCCTGGTATCACGCGTCAACGGGTACGCGCACGTTGCTCCCCCGCCCATTCTCAGGGGCCGTCGTCCTCCACGATCAGCGGCGGACCCTCGATCGACGGTTCCAGCGCCACCTCGGCGTCACCGGCGGTCCGGGCGCCCACTACCTCGGCCACGACCATCCCTGCCAGGATGAGCGCGCTGCCGGCCAGGCCGCCTATTCCGAGCCGCTCGCCCGCGAGCCACCCGAAGACCCCGCCGAACGCGGGCTCCATGATGAGGATGAGCGCGGTCTTGGCGGGGGACAAGAACCGCTGAGCGTACGTCTGGATCGCGTAGGCCACCGCCGAGGCGAACACACCGGTGAGCACGAGCGCGGCCCAGACGCCACCGTCTCCCGGCATGCCACGCGGCTCGGTGAGCAGCGAGATCGCACCGGTCACGATGCCTACGGTGGCAAGCTGCACAAGCGTGAGCGGCTGCACCTCGTGCTTCCTGCCCACGCCGCCGAGCACGATCATGTGCGCCGCATAAGCGAAGGCGCACAACAGCACCCGTGTGTCGCCGATGTTCCACTCCCCGCCCCCGCCGCCTGAAAGCAGCCACAGCCCGCCAACGGCAAGCGCCACGCCGACGATCGTGGTGGTGCGCGGCATCCGTCTGAGCACGAGCGCCTGGAGCGCGGGCGTGATCACCACGAACATGCCCGTGATGAACGCCGCTTTCGACGCCGAGGTGTCCTGAAGGCCCCAGGTCTGGAAGACGTAGCCGGCCGTCAGCAGGAGCCCCGCCAGAAGACCGACGCCGATCGTACCGGCACGGAGCCTGCGCACCGAAGCGGGAAACACCACCGCGAAGGCCACGACAGCGATCGCGAACCGCAGCGCCAGGAACGCGTACATGGGGTAGCGTTCCACGGCGTCCTTGACCATGACGAACGTGCCGCCCCAGATCGCCGCCACCCCTACGAGGGCGAGCTGGATGCCGTACACCCTGAACGCGGGTCTCACCTGTCGTCCACCGGGTCCAGCGGGCCCTCCTCGGCGGGCAGCTCCAGCCGCGGCGCGTCGGACCACAACTTCTCGAGCCGGTAGAACTCACGCTCCTCCGGCTGGAACACATGTACGACCACGTCGGCGAAGTCGAGCAGGACCCATTCCCGTTCCCGCTCCCCCTCGCGTCCGATCGGCTTCACGCCGGCCTGCTCTCGCAGGACCTTCTCCACCTCGTCGGCGATCGCCGCCACCTGTCGGTCGCTGCCGCCGCTCGCGATCACGAAGTACGACGTGATGACGAGCGTCTCGGCCACGTCGAGCACGACCGGGTCGATCGCCTTCTTGGACATGGCCGCCGAGGCCGCCAGCAACGCTATCTCACGGGGTTCCAGTGGTTCGCTCCTTCCCGGGCTCACTGTTCGGACGCGGCAGCGGGCTGATAGTCCCTGCCGATTATCACGATCACGTCGGCCACCTCTTGCTCCGACCGCTTCTCGACGATCTCGCCCACGCCGAGCGCGACCTGCACCAGCTCTCCATGCGCGGTCTCGCCGCTTTGCACGACTATCAGCGTCGTATCGTAGTCGAAGCGGTCGGCATTCTTGGTGTCCACCACGCGCAGACCCGCGGCGATCACCTGCTGAGCGGCCTCGCCCGCGATACCCGGCGTACCGGAGCCGTTATAGAGGATCACCCGTACGCTGGTGTCCTCGGCGCCCAGGCGGACACCCCACCACTGCAGCAGCAGGTCCGAGATCTGATCGCGCTGTGGCTCGAAGAACGTCTCCCCGCCCAGGTCGATCGGCCGCACCGGCAGGGGCACCAAAGCCGTGCGCTCACCCTTCACGCCCTCGATGAACCCGGCGATCCGCGCCCGATCCTCCTCCGAGAGGTCTGTCTCCTGGAGGTTCTCCATCACCGTGCGAAGGCTCTGGTTCGTCATCGCGTCCTGGTAGATCGCAACATCCACGACCACGTAATGCTCGAACGGGATGCTCAGGTAGTTGGATATCGCGGCCAGCGAGACGCCCGGCCCTCCGGACAGGCTGTCGCCGACCCGCTCGAAACCCTGACCGGGCACCTCCATGAACGCGCCGCTCGGGATGCCGATGCCGAGGATCTGCTCGCCTTCCTCATCGAGCCGGACCGCGAGGAACTCCGCGCTCCCGTCACCGTTCTTGCCGATGACGACGAGGTTCTCCTCGGCCTTCTCTGCCTGCGCCTCGGGCGAGGCCTCCTCACGGGCCTCGCGCTCGGCGAGCCAGCGCGCACCGGCGTTGACGCCAAGGGCAAGGACGAAGAGCACCACCAGCACGGCCAGCACCCCGCCGACAGCCATGCCGATCACCTGCAGGGTCGCGATCACCGTGTTCCGCGTGGCGCGTGCGCCGTCACGGACGCTCGACTTCAGCCGCTCGGCCTTCTGCTGACGACGGACCTTGTGTCCGAGCTTCGACGACCGCTTGGTAGCGCGCCATCCCTGGGGTTGCGGCTCCGCCGCGCTCTGGCTGCGGCGTCGCGGGTAGTCCGACCCGTTGGCCGGTCGTTGCGTGACGGCGTCGCTGTTGGTGCGCGACCGCCTGCTCATCGGCCGTCACCGGCCACATAGGTGTTCCATACGTCCACCGTGGTGGGATGGATGGGCTTGCGACGCTTCACGATGTGCCTGACCGAGGCCGCATACGCATCGGCGAACGCCTCCGCCAGCCCCGCGCTCTCCGCGCGCTCGCGCAGCAGCCCAACGCCGTCATGGGTGCGGCCGGGTTCGATCACGTCGGCAATGTAGACGACCATCGCAAGCGCCCCCATGTGCGGAGCCCCGAACGTGTGCGCTCCGATCGCCTCCACCGCCGTGTCGCTCAACTCCGGGAACACCTCGCGGATCTCGGCCGCGGCCACAGGGCCGTGCAACAGATACGGGACCGCGCGGTCCGTATCCGTCACGGGCAGCCCGAGCCGCTCCGCCCGCCGGAGCAGTTCCGCTCCCGGGGTCTCCCGGTCCCAGTCGTGCAGGAGTCCGGCCACCCGCGCCTCCTCGGCGTCGAGGCCGTGGCGCTGCGCCAGGCGGGCGGCGACCGACGCCACACGCTCGCAGTGCCGCGCCGCTTCAGGGGACAGGCGCTCGATGATGGCGGCCTGTGCGGCCTCGTACGACGTCGCCACCTCAGCCGTCCCCCCGGTAGAGACGGTTCTTGCTCACGTACGCCGCCACAGCCTCCGGGAGGAGATAGCGGACAGGCCTGCGCGACGCCATCCTCGCACGGATGTCCGTGGACGATATGGCCAGCGCCGGCACCTCCATCGTCTCAACCCGCAGACCCGACGGCACCGGCCGCTCCATGAACGGCGACAGGTCGTAGCCGGGACGTGTAGCCGCGATGAGCGTACACAGGTCCGCCAGACGCGCCGAGTCCTTCCAGGTGAGGATCTCCAGCACGGCGTCCGCACCGGTGATGAAGAAGAGGTCGGCGCTGTCCCCGTACCGGGTACGCAACTCGGTCATCGTGTCGACCGTGTACGTCACTCCGGGGCGGTCGATCTCCAGCCTGCTCACTTCGAAGTCGGGGTTGCTCGCAGTGGCGATGACGGTCATCAGGTAGCGGTGCTCGGCCGGGGTCACGCGCTGGTCCGTCTTGCGCGCAGGGGTACCCGTGGGCATGAAAAGCACCTTGTCCAGATTGAACTGGACAAGGGCCTCTTCAGCGGCAACGAGGTGACCGTAGTGGATCGGGTCGAACGTGCCGCCCATGATGCCAAGGCGGAGTCGCTTCCTCACTCGCGTATCTGTCCACTTCCCATCGCCAGGTATTTCGTGGTGGTGAGCGCCGCCAGCCCCATCGGGCCGCGCGCGTGGAGCTTCTGTGTCGAGATGCCGATCTCGGCGCCAAGCCCGAACTCGCCGCCGTCGGTGAACCGCGTCGACGCGTTCACGTACACCGCCGCGGCATCCACCTCGTTCAAGAACCGCGTCGCCGCAGTGTAGTCCTCGGTCACGATCGCCTCGCTGTGCTTGGTGCCATACCGGTTGATGTGGGCGATCGCCTCGTTCAGGCCCGTCACCACCTTGCACGCGATGCGCAGGTCAAGGTACTCGGTGGCCCAGTCGTCCTCCGTGGCGGCCTGGATACGCATGATCGAGCCGAGCGCACGCGTCTTCTCGTCACCATGCACGGTCACGCCGGCGTCTTCAAGCGCACGCAGGATCGGCGGGAGCACACGCTCGTAGACCGCCTCATCCACGAGCAGGCTCTCGGCCGCATTGCATACCCCCGGACGCTGGCACTTGGCGTTGACGACGATGCGCTGCGCCATGTGCGGGTCGGCGGCCTCGTGGATGTACACGTGGCAGTTGCCCACGCCGGTCTCGATCACCGGGACCTTGGCGTTCTCGACCACGCTCTTGATCAACCCGGCCCCGCCGCGCGGGATAAGAACGTCGATCATCCCGTGAAGACCCATCAGTTCGTTGGCCACCTCGCGATCGGTGGAGGCGACCGACTGGATACAGCCCTCGGGAAGCCCCGCGCCCACCGCGGCGTTGGAGAGCACCCGGGTGATCGCGAGATTCGAGTTCACCGCAAGACTGCCTCCGCGAAGGATGACCGCGTTGCCCGTCTTCACACAGAGTCCGGCCGCATCCGCCGTGACGTTGGGACGGGCCTCGTAGATGATCGCCACTACGCCGAGAGGCACGCGCACCTGCGTGAGAGAGATGCCGTTGTACAGCTTGGAGCCGCTCACGACCTCTCCGATGGGATCCGGAAGCACCGACAGGCTCTTCAGCGCCTCGGAGATCGCTTTGATGCGCATCGGGTTGAGCTCGAGCCGGTCGAGCAGCGCCGGTGCGGTGCCCTTGGCGCGGGCCGCCGCGAGGTCTTCCTCGTTGGCGGCGATGATCTCATCCTGCTTGGCCACCAGCGCGTGCGCCATCACCAGCAGCGCGCGGTTCCGCTGATCCGTCGACGTGCTCGCCAGCGCGATAGCGGCCTGCCGTGCCCGTGCGGCCAGGTCGTGGACCTCCGACATCTCCATCGACTCCTTCACATCGGTCGCGCCTACAGTATCACCAGGTGATCGCGATGGACGACCTCCGCACCGTCCCAGTTGGGAAGGATGCGCGAGATCTCGGCGGTCTTGAGCCCCCGCACGCGCTTGAGGTCCGCTGAGGACATCCCCGCCAGTCCGCGCGCGATGTCATGGCCGTCCGGATCCGTGACAGAGATGGCATCACCGACGACGAAGCTCCCGGTCACGTCGACGACACCGGCCGGGAGCAGGCTTCCACCCCGCAAGCATAGGGCGCGCTTCGCTCCATCGTCAATCGTGACGGAACCTCGCGGGTGCCCCGCATAGGCAAGCCAGAGCTTGCGTCCTTTCACGGCCGCCTTCTCGCCTGCGAACAGGGTCCCCACCGGCTTGCCGGCGACCGCATCGGCCACAACATCCTCCCGGCGCCCGTCGCAGATCACCATCGGGATCCCCGCCTTCATGAGCGCTCGGGCGGCCTCGAGCTTGGTCACCATGCCGCCGCTCCCAACGCCGCTGCCGGGACCGCCGGCACGCGCGAGGTGTTCATCGGTGACCTCTTCCACGCGTTCCACGAGTCGCGCCGCGACGTCCACGCGCGGATCGGCCGAATACAGACCCTCGATGTCGGTGAGCAGCACCACCAGGTCGGCGTGCACCATCATCCCCACCAGGGCGGCCAGGTAATCGTTGTCCCCGAAGCGGATCTCCTCCACCGCTGTGGTGTCGTTCTCGTTCACCACCGGCACGACCCCGAGATCGAGCAAGCGCTCCAGCGTCTGGCATGCGTGCACGTACTGCTGACGGTGTCCCACATCGTGCCGGGTCACCAGCACCTGGCCGATCGTAAGCGCCTGCGTGGCGAAGATCTCCCGGTACGCGTCGAGCAAGAGAACCTGTCCTACGGCGGCGGTGGCCTGAAGCGTGGGCACGTCGGTGGGCCGCTCATCGAACCGCAGCGACTCGAACCCGGCGGCGATCGCCCCGCTCGTGACGACCACTACCCGGTATCCGTTGTCGCGCAGTCGCCGCACCTGAGCGGCGAGCCGCCCCAGGTAGTCGCGATCCAACCGCCCATCGGAGCCGGTCAGCGTGGAGCTGCCGAGCTTCACCACCACCGTGTGCTTAGACACGCCCGTCCTCGCCCCCGTCATCAGCGTACGACTCGAACTCGAATGATACCGGGCCTATGTGCACGGTGTCGCCATCGCGCGCGCCCGCCTCCCTGAGCCGCTGCTCCACGCCCATCTTCGCCAGGCGCCGCTGCAGGTGCGCAACGGCTTCCTCGTTCTGCATATCGGTGATGATCACGACGCGCTCAACACCCGAGCCCGTGACATCCCATCCACCGTCGATCGCACGTGACACCGTGATCTCGCGATCCCGTCGCGGCACGTGGATGTACTCGGCCTCGTAGGCAGGCTCCCCGCTCGGCATCTCCTGGCGCAACTCGTGCACCATCGCGGCCACCGCGCGTATGAGCGGGCCGATACCCTCGCCGGTGAGCGCCGAGACTGCGAAGTACGGCCGGCCGGCCTCTTCACACCATGCCGAGACACGCGCGGAGTTCTCGGCGGCCCTCTCGGCATCCATCTTGTTGCCCACCACCACCTGCGGACGTCCGGACAGGTCCTCCGCGTGCGCCGCAAGCTCACCGTCGATGATCGCAAGATCCTCCAGCGGATCCCGCCCCTCGTAGCCTCCTGAGAGATCCACTACATGCATGATCAGCGCGGTCCGCTCGATATGCCGCAAGAACGCGTGGCCGAGGCCGGCGCCTTCGCTGGCGCCTTCGATGAGTCCCGGGACGTCCGCCACAACGAACGACTGCTCGCCACTGGAGACGACGCCCAGGTTGGGGACGAGCGTGGTGAAGGGGTAGTCCGCGATCTTGGGGCGCGCGGCGCTCATCCGCGCTATCAGCGACGACTTTCCCACGCTCGGGAGTCCCACGAGCGCCGCATCAGCCAGCAGCTTCAACTCGAGCTCGATCCACCGCTCCTCGCCCGGCTCGCCAAGCTCCGCGAATGTCGGCGCACGACGGGTCGACGTGGTGAAATGCCGGTTGCCCCGGCCTCCCCCGCCGCCGCGCACGACCACCAGACGCTGTCCGTCGTGCGTGAGGTCGCCAAGCACCTCGCCTGTCTCGGCATCGCGCACGATCGTGCCCCGCGGCACCGGCAACACCAGCTCGTCGCCGTTGGCCCCGTCCCGCTGGGAACCCTTTCCGTGCGTCCCCCGCTGCGCCTTGAAGTGCCGCTTGTAGTGGTAGTCGATCAGTGTCGAGAGCGAGTTATCGGCCTCCAGCACCACGTTACCGCCGTGGCCGCCGTCACCGCCGTCGGGACCTCCCTTTGGCACATGCGCCTCACGCCGGAACGAGGCGCACCCCGCGCCACCGTCACCGGCCTTCACATGGATCTTCACTTCGTCTATGAACACGGTGGCTCCAACCCCCGGTAGACCTTGTATTCTAGCCTCCCGGCTCGCCTCATGCGAAAAGCCCCCCGCATGAGGCGGGAGGCCTTCGGGTACTCCGTCTGTGATGTGGCGCCTACGACTCCAGCGGATGCACGTGGACCCTGCGGTCCTTACCGTGCGTGAAGTCCACCACGCCGTCGATCTTGGCGAAAAGCGTATCGTCGCGACCGAGGCCGACGTTCTGGCCGGGCTTGAGCCGGGTACCGCGCTGGCGGACCAGGATCGACCCGGCGGTCACGACCTGACCGGCAAAGCGCTTCACGCCAAGGCGCTGCGCCCGGGAGTCACGACCGTTCTTGGTCGAGCCCAAACCTTTCTTGTGAGCCATCTCAGTTCACCCTCGCATCCGTCGGGCAGTGCCCGGATAGTCTATCAGCCTTCGTTCTTCTTCGCATGCACACCGCAGTACTTCGAGCCTTCCTTCGGCTTGTTCTGGCACCGGGTGCCATCAGCCTTCAGGGCAGCGCACGTCTCAGGCGTCTCTTCGGCGGCTGGCGCCGCGGCGGCCGGTTCTGCCACGGGGGCCTTCTCGGCCTTCTTCGCGGGCTTCTCGTCCGCGGCCTTCGCCGGCTTCTCCTCCGCCTTGGCGGGCTTCTCCGCGACCTTCTTCGCAGGCTTCGAACCGTCACCTGCCGTGATGTCGAGGATCCGCACCGCGGTCAGGCTCTGACGGTGGCCGGTCTTGCGCTTGTAGCCCTTGCGCTTCTTGAACTTGAAGACGATCTGCTTCTCGCCTTTGAAATGCTCGAGGACCTCCGCGGTCACCGTCGCGCCGGCGATCTCCGCCGGCGTGGCCAGCACCCGATCGCCATCGGCGATGAACATGACCGGGAGCGACACCGTAGCGCCGACCTCGTCGTTGAGCTTCTCTACGGCGACGATGGTGCCGACCTCGACCTTGGCCTGCTTACCGCCGGTATTCACCACTGCATACATGGATGTCGCTCCAGTCGAAAGGGGATACACGCGAAGCGCAATGCTAACAGAGTCCGGCCGAGAGCGTCAACGGTTCCGGGCGTGTCCATCCACTTCGTCAGAGCCCGTCGGTACCGAGCATCCCCGCCTTGCCCTCGATGAGCACGCGCACCTCGACGGGCCCCACGTCGGGGTCGGCGATGACGCTCACCTGCTTGCCCGTCTCGGACCGCAGAAGCGTGAGCGTGTTGTTGCCCGGAGCGCTGACGAGCGCGTACGTCTGCGGGTTGAGGCCGATCAGGTACGCCGACGAGCGGCCGGTCATGAGCAGCTCCCTGAGGCTGCGCTCCACCATGATCCGCTTGGTCGTGTCCGAGAGCACCCTTCCCTCCCCCCGGCATGTGGGACAGGGCTCGGTGAGGACGCCGAAGAGGCCGTCGGTGACGTTCTTGCGCGTCATCTCCACCAGGCCGAGGCGCGACATATCCGAGACGCGCGTCTTGGTGCGATCCCGCTCGAGGGCCGAGGCGAGCCGCGCCACCACCTCCTGGCGGTTGCGCGGATCCTCCATGTCGATGAAGTCGATCACGATGATCCCGCCGATGTCACGCAACCGTAGCTGCCGGACCACCTCGGTCGCGGCCTCCAGGTTCGTGCGCAGGACGGTGTCCTCAAGGTTCTTGCGCCCCACATAGCTCCCCGTGTTCACGTCGATCGCCGTGAGCGCCTCGGCAATATCGATCGTGATCCGCCCGCCCGAGGGAAGCGGAACGTCGCGCAGCAGTGCGGATTCCATGTCGGTCTGCAGGTCGTACGACTGGAAAAGCGACTGCTTGTCCTTATGCATCTGCACGCGCTTCGCGAGCTTGGGCGCCGACTTGCGCAGGAACGAGATGACCTTCTCGTACACCCGCTTGTCATCCACCACGAGACGCCTGAACGACTCGCCGAAGGCGTCGCGTACCAGCCGCAAGGCAAGGTCGATCTCCGTGTAGACGACCTCCGGGGCGAGGCCTTCGCGCGACTGCGCCTGGACCCGCCGCCACAGCCGCATGAGGAACTCCATGTCGCCCCGCAGGTCCTTCTCGCTGGCGCCGGTGGCCGCTGTGCGCACGATGACCCCTACGCCATCGGGCACGATAGCCTCGATGATCTCGCCCAGGCGCTCTCGCTCTCCATCGGGCAGCTTGCGTGACACACCCACGAACGGCGAGAACGGCATCAGCACGAGGAACCGGCCGGGAAGCGTGATCTCCGTGGTCACCCGGGCGCCTTTGGTGCCCATGGGGTCCTTGAGCACCTGCACCATCAGTTGCTGCCCCGGCTTGAGGAGCTGCTGTATGTCCCGCCGCGGGGCGCCCGTGACCCCTTCGGGGGAGACCACCTCGTCCACGTACAGGAACGCGTTCTTCTCCAGGCCGATATCGACGAACGCCGCCTGCATGCCGGGAAGGACGTCCCTGACCTTGCCGAGGTAGACGTTGCCCACCACGCTCCGTTTGGGACGCTCGATGTAGAGCTCCACGAGGCGCCGGTCCTCTACCACCGCGACCCGGGTCTCGTGCATGTCGTGCGAGATCAGCATCTCGCGTGTGATGTCAGGCACGTCGCGTGCCCGCTACAGTGGGCGGATCCAGCCCTGCTCGTCCTCGATGAACAGCTCCGTACGTGTCACCGCGACCGGCCGGCCGGGGCCGATGGCTGCGCTCATGAACGTCTCGGGCCGGAGGGATCCGTGTGGACCCATCCTCACCCACATGCGAACGGCGGCACGACCTGCGTCCGACATCACCTCGGGCTCCTTCGGGAGCGCCACGGCGAGGTCGAAAAACTTCTGCTTGCCCTTGTGCTCGGTCTCGAAACCGCCGGTCCTCATCAACGCGTCCAGCGAGCGCTCCAATTCCTGCGGCGGGACCCCCCTCTCCAACTCGACTTCATACTCGGCTATGGTCAGTCTCGACGCGAGCGAGGGCTCAGCCGGCGAGACGTATCCACACTCCACGGGCGCGAGCTCCTCCGCTATCGACGCCCCCAACCCCTCCTGCACCTGCGCCACCGGGACGAAACGCGTCAACGTGATGTCGAGGTACTCGCGCATACCGGCCGTGCCCACGGGAAGCGCCGGGCCGAACGCGACCTTCATGCGAGGGTTGTATCCCTGGGTCACAGCATACGGCAAGCCTGCCCTCCGCGCAGCACGCTCCCATGCCCGTCCGGTCTCGAGGTGCGACAGGTAGCGCAGGCGTCCGGCCTTGCGGAAGCACACCCGCAGACGGAATCCCTCAGCCACGGCGCTCACCTCCCGCGACCACGACATCGACACCCAGCCCGGGGCAGACCCCGCACCCGGTGCAGTCGCCGAACGTGCAGTCGGCGGTCGTTTCCGCGCGATCGGCGCGTTCCCGCTCGGCGCGCAGGAATGCGGGTGAGAGACCGCTGTCGATGTGGTCCCACGGAAGCGCGCCGTGGCGATCCCGTGCCTCCGCCGCATAGGCAGCGGCGTCGATCCCTGCCGAGGCGAGCGCCTCGGTCCACCGCGCGAGCGAGAAGTGCTCGCTCCACGCGTCGAAGACCGCCCCCGCGTGCCACGCCGCCTCCACGCCCGCGGCGGCCTCGCGGCCGCCCTTCGCCAGCACGGCTTCGAGCAGCGACGACCCCGCGTCGTGGAACGACAGCTCGACACCCTTGCGCGGCATCGCCTGCCGCAGCATCACCTGGCGGCGCCGGACCTCCTCGATCGGCAGCTGCCCGTCCCACTGGAACGGCGTGTGCGCCTTGGGCACGAAGGTCGACACCGACACGGCCACGCGCAACCCGCCGCGCTCGCCGGGAGGGGTCGCTGCCCGCGCCGCGGCGAACACGCGCTCCACGAGCGCGGCGATCGCAGTCACGTCCTCGTCGGTCTCCGTGGGAAGCCCGATCATGAAGTACAGCTTCACCCGTCGCCACCCCGCCGTGAACGCCTGGTCCACGGCGGTGAGGATCTCCTCCTCGGTGATGTTCTTGTTGATCGCATCCCGCAGCCTCTGCGAGCCGGCCTCGGGGGCGAATGTGAGCCCGGCCTTACGTCCGTCACCCAGCAGACGCGCCAGGGGGACGGTGAACGAGTCCAGGCGCAACGAGGGCACGGAGATCGCCGTCCCGGTGCCCTCCAGCCTGTTCGCGAGCCGTCGCAGAACCTCTTCGAGCTGGGAATGGTCGGCCGTGGAGAGCGACGTGAGCGAGAGCTCCTCGTAACCTGTGCACCGCAGACTCGCGATGGCGTCACGCACGATCGAGTCGGCAGGCCTCTCGCGCACCGGCCGATACACCATGCCCGCCTGACAGAACCGGCACCCTCTCGAACACCCCCGCAGCACCTCCACGGTCGCCCGATCGTGCACGACGTCGGCATAGGGGACCACCGGACATGTGGGTGACACGTACGTGTCCAAGTCTGCGAGAACGCGACGTGTGACCCGGGCAGGCGCGTCGTCCACGGGCCGGACGACCCCATCGTCTCCTACGAGGTAGAGCGACGGCACATACACGCCGTCGATACCGGCGAGAGCGCGCACCGATTCCTCCCGCGACAGTCCGGCGGCCATCGAGGCGCGATGCGACGCGACGATCTCGAGCAGCGCCTCCTCGCCGTCTCCTACGAGGATCGCGTCGAAGAACGCCGCCATGGGCTCCGGATTGTGCGAGCACGGACCCCCGCCGACCACCAGCGGGTGGGTCTCACCGCGATCGTGGGCCCGCAGGGGGATCCCCGCGAGATCGAGCGCCTCGAGCACGTTCGTGTAAGTGAGTTCGTTGGGGAGCGTGATGCCGAGTATGTCCATCTCGGCCACAGGCGTACACGATTCCAGAGTGAACAGCGGGACCTCGTGCGCGCGCATGGCGGCCGACATGTCCACCCAGGGGATGAACACCCGCTCGCACGCGACATCATCGAGAGTGGACAGCCGTGCGGCGAGGACCTGCAGCGCCTGATTGGCCATCCCCACCTCGTATGTGTCGGGATACATGAGCGCCACGTGGTAACCGGCGTCAGGCCGCCGGACCACGCCCCACTCACGGTCCACGTAGCGCGCCGGCCGCTCCACCTGCCGGAGCAGCGGCTCGACGCGCTCCCACACGTCATTCACCGGCCGGACCTGTCCCCTCGTCGACCGGCAACGCCATCTGTCCGACTTCTTCCACGGGAAGGGACGCGGTCCTGCGGCGCTTCGGCACCTTGGTCGCCGCCTCCGCCACCACTCCCTTGTAGTGCGCTATGAGCTGCCCGAGGTCGCTTCCGTCCTCGAAGTACTGCACGGCGGTCTTGCCCATGGCCAGCGTACCGGTATACGCCACGCCGCCCTTGATCGCCCACCCAAGGACCGGCACGACGGTCAGCGCCTGGCGCGCGATCGTACGCATGAGGTAGCCGCCGCCCACCACGGCCAGCAGCTCCTTCACCCGCTCCATGCCGAGCGGCTCGCCGTACGCCGCCGCGATCTGCAGCAGCATCTTCACCTGATTGGCGGTCATGATCGGCATGTCCGCCCCGGCGATAGGCGTCACCGTCCCCACCAGCGCGTTCTGCCACGCGGTGGTCTTGACGGCGTCCTCGGCAACGGCCCGCCGCATGAAAGCGAAGTTGTGCGCCAGTGCGAGCCGTTTGGTGCCCAGCGTGTCCGACAGCCACGACCCCACACGCTCGATCACCTCGACAGGGTCGTACGAGACGATCACATCGTCGGTAGGCTGGCCGAGCGCGTCGGCGAGCTCACGGCTCCGCACGCCGTCGCCGATACCGGTGACCACGAGCGGTACGCGCGCCTGCCGGATCGAGGCCACCGCCTGCTGCAGACCCACGTTCCCCGTACCGGCGATCGCTATCGCCACGTCGGTGAGCGGCGCCAGAGACGGCGTCTGTCCGAGCTCGGCAACTTCGATCTGCAGGGATGCGCGCGCCGTCCGTGGCCGCAGCGCCTCCCGGAGTTCATCGATCAGCGGATCCGGCGCGTCCACTTCCACGTACACGGCCACCCGCACCGGGAGCTCGCGCTCCTCGGTGTAGCGCGAACCCGACCTGGTCACGTCGCGGACGTCCACCGGTAGTCCCATCCCGCCCTTGATCAGACCCATGGCGAGCACTCCTTTCTTCGCGGTCAGGCCCCGTAACGGCGCGACCATACCGAGAGCAGCAGCCCGACAGCGCCGAGATTCGTCACCATCGCCGAGCTCCCGAAACTCATGAACGGCAAAGGGATGCCTGTAATAGGCATCATACCCACCGTCATGCCCACGTTCTCCAGAATCTGGAACAGCCACATCCCCAGCACCCCCGCGGCGATGAGGGCGCCGAACAGATCGCGCGACGATGTGGCGATCGCAAGAGCCGTGAGCAGCAGGGCAAGATACAAACCGAGCAATGTCACGGCACCGATGAAGCCCAGTTCCTCCCCCAGCACCGAGAAGATGAAGTCTGTGTGACGCGCTGGGATGAAGTGCAGGTTGGACTGCGTGCCGGAGCCGAGACCCTTGCCCGCCAGCCCTCCCGAGCCGATAGCGATCTTCGACTGCGCGAGGTTGTATCCGGCCCCGGCCGGATCACGCGAGGGATCGACGAAGACCAGGAGCCTGTCCTCCTGGTAGTCGGCCAGCAGGCCGAACTGCAGGACGACGAACGTGGCCACCACGAGCAGGCCCGCGGCGATCGCAAAGTAGCGACCCTTCATCCCGCCCACGATGAGCATGACGAACGCGATGGCCACGAAGACAAGGCCGGTACCCAGGTCGGGCTGAAGCAGGATGAGTCCCACGGCGCCCGCGACGTATGCGCCCACCACGCCTACCTCACGCGGCGAGTCGATCCTCCCCTTGAACGACGCGATCACCGCTGCCGCCACGACGATGAAGATCAGCTTCGCGGGCTCGGACGGCTGGAACAGACGGACACCGAAGAGTTGGATCCACGACGTGGCGCCGCCGGCCTCATAGCCGATGCCCGGAAGGCGGGGGCTTATGAGGAGCAGTGCGCCCATGGTGACCAGCACGCCATGCCACCCACGGAGCCGGGTGTAATCGAACGCCCACGCGAGCGCGAGCGGAACGAGGCCCACGACCGCACCGAGGATGTGGCGTCGCAACAGCCCTGCGCCGCCCGCCATCTCCGACGTGGCGGATGCCACAACGATGCTGCCGTACACGAGAAGTGCCAGGACCCACAGCACGAGCGGCACGTTCACCTTGTCGAGGATGCGCTGTCCGAGCGTCTTGTTCACTGCATCACCTCGACACATCCGTGGCGCGGACCGTCTCGATCGGCTCGCCGAGCAGCTGCGCGAGGATGTTCCGCGCCGCCGGACCGGCCACCGAGCCGCCGTGACCTCCCTGCTCCACGACCACCGCCACCGCATACCGCGGCTCCTCGGCCGGGGCGTACGCGCAGAACCACGCGTAGTCGTCCTTGCCCTTCACCTCAGCGGTGCCGGTCTTGCCGGCAACGGTGGGGCCGAAACCGGCGAACGCTCCCTTGGCCGTGCCTGTCTCCGTCACGTCCACGAGGCCGCGCTCGACGACCCCGAGCACCTCGCTGGAGACGCCGGTGTCATGCAGCGTTTCCGGCGCGATCGTTCTTACGACCTCGCCCTCGCTACCGAGAACGTCCTTCAGCACGTGCGGCTTCATGACCACGCCATCGTTAGCGATGCCCGCGTACACGAGCGCCATCTGGAGCGGCGTGGTGAGCATGTCGCCCTGTCCGATGGACATGTTCACGGTGTCGCCGGGAAGCCACATTTGGTATTCGGGGTAGTTCTCGTTGTACCGCTTCTTCCAGGCGGCGTCCGGCACGCGCCCGGAGACCTCGCCCGGCAGGTCTATCCCCGACTTCTCGCCCAGGCCGAACAGCCGGGAGGTCGCCTGAAGCTCCTCAAGCTCGCGCTTGTACAGCTCGTAACCGATCTCGTAGAAGACGACGTCACACGAGTGCTTGATGCCGGCCCGCAGACTCAGCGTGCCGTGGCCGGTCCGTTTCCAGCAACGCTTGGGCCACTGCTTGCCCATCTCGGTCCAGCGGCCGGTGCAGTTGTAGGTGCTGTTCTCCGAGGTGATGCCCGCCTCCAGCCCGGAGATCGCGGTGACCACCTTGAAGGTGGACGCGGGCGGATAGGCGCCCATCACCACTCGGTCGTTCAGCGGGTACTCGCTCCCCTTGGCGGTGAGCGCCTCCCACTCGGCAGTGCTGATCCCGCCGAGGAACGCCGCCGGATCGTACGTCGGCCGGCTGGTGGATGCCAGCACCTCGCCGGTCTGCACGTCGAGGACCACCGCCGCCGCCGCTTTCGCGCTGGTGTAGCCCTGCCGGTGCGATTCGGCGAGCGCGAGCTCCAACTGCTCCTCGGCGACGCGCTGCACCTCGACGTCGATCGTGAGCCTGATGTCGTTGCCGGGCCGCGGCGCCTGCTCGCTCACCACGCCCTGCGACTTGCCCGAGGCGTTCACCTCGATACGGCGCCAGCCCTTGTCTCCCTGGAGCACGCCTTCGTACTGCCGCTCCACGCCGCTCTTTCCCACAGTGTCGCCCGGCTCATATCCGGCGTATTCGTCGGACTGTTCGTACTGGGTCTGAGAGATGACCCCCGTGTAGCCCAGCAGATGCGCGGCGAGCGTGCCATTCGGATACTCACGCACGGCCGTCTCTTCCACAAGCGCCCACGGGAAGTCGGTCTGGCGCTCGAGGATCTGCGCCACCGCCTCCATCGACGCGTCGATCGCGATGACCCGGGGGCGCAGCGCCTCCTGTTGCACGTCGGTCACCTGCGTGTAGATCTCAGCCGGTGTCGTGCCCAGCAGGTCAGCGATCTCACCGAACATCTCCGTGATCTCGCTGGACGTGGGGTCATCGGCGGTGTCCTCGGTCCATGTGCGCACAAGAAGCGCACGCACATCGTCGTGGGACGGATCCACGCTCACCGCGAGCGCGGAGCGGTTGGTGACCAGCGGCTCCCCGTTCCTGTCGAGTATCCGCCCCCTGGGGGCCTCGAGCGAGATCTCACGCACGCGGTTGTTCTCGGCCTGCGCCGCGAAAGACTCGCCGTTCAGGACCTGCATGGTCCAGAGGCGTACGAGCAGGGCTGAGAGCACGACGATGATGACGATGCCGAGGACACCGAACCGGGACCTGTGCTCCTCACGGACAGTAGGCATAGGTACGCGACACTCCAGAGACGCCGGTTGGAAGACCGCCTCAGGCGAGGCGGCGGAAGGACTTCATCGAACGGTCCGTGCGCAAGAAGCGCGCCAACCACGGATACACGAGCATGACCAGGACCGCATTGTACACCGCGCGTGGGAGCACCAGTCGCACGATCGCGCTCCCGAACGCGGGCCCCACGCCGAGCACGGATACCACCACGAGGTACGCCAGGTCGGCCGTCAGAGCCGCCACGATCCCCACCGTCACCGGGGCGAGCCATCCTTCCGCGAACAGGTTCTCCTTCAGCGACCCGCTGAGGTAACCGGTGACAGACATCACGAGCGCCCATGCGCCGATAGGGCCTGTCGACAGAAGATCGAGCAGCAGGCCCGCAACGAAACCCGCCGTGGCTCCCTCGGACGGCCCCTCCACGAACGCGAGGGTGATCACCACGAGGAGCAGCAGGTTCGGGGATATGCCGAACACGGCGATGTGCGGTGCGATCATCACCTGCAAGACCAGTGCGCCGAGAAGCGCACCCGCGGTCGTCCACCAGCGCGTCATTCGATCTCCCCCGGATCGGCTTCCACCACTGCACCCACGAGCACGAAGACCTCCTCGATGGAACCGATCGGCACGCGAGAGGCCACGTTGATGCGCGGATACAGCTCTCCGTGACGATCATCGACCGAGATCACGTCGCCCACGACGATGCCGCCGGGGTACACCCCGCCGAGCCCGCTCGTGATCACCACGTCACCCTCGACAGGCAGGTACGCCCGGTCCACGAAGTCAAGCGACAGGGACCCGTCGAGCGACCCACGGACGACGCCCGGTGTGCGCGTGGACTGCACGATCACGGACACACCGCTCTGCTGGTCGCTGATCAGACGTACCGTGGCCGAGTTCGAGGACACATCGGCCACCTGGCCAACGAGCCCCTGCGCGGCGATGACCGGCATACCGGGCTCGACGTCATCGTCCGACCCGCGGTCGATGACGATGACACCCTCCCAGATGCTCACCGGACGGCGGATGACCTCGGCGCCGAGCTTGGCGAACTTGCGCTCCTCGGCGAAGTCCACGAGGGCGCGGAGGCGTTCGTTCTCCTGACGCGCCTCCTCCAGCTCGGCGAGCCGGGCCCGCAGCTCCTCGTTCTGCTGCTCGAGCGCCAGAACGCGCTCCCGCGATGCGCCGACGTCCTCGAAGTAGTCGCCCACCGCGCGCACCGGCGAGGTGATGATCGTCCCCAGACGCGCGATCGGAGAGGTGACCTCGAGCGTGACCCGACGGGCAGTGTGGAGCAGACCGGCGTCGCTCTCACGGAAGTACATCGTGAGCATCACCAGTGAGATCGCCACCAGGACGATGAGGAGTATCGGTTTGCGCCGTCTCGGCTCGGACTGCCCGATGCGCATGAGCGTCCTCCGCCGCTAGTGGGAGACTGTCAGGACTTTCTTCAGGACGTCGATCTCCTCGAGCGCCTGCGCCGAGCCCAACACCACGTTGATGAGCGCATTCTCCGACACATGCACCGGCATGCCGGTCTCGGCGCGAAGGCGCTCATCCAGCGACCTGAGCAGTGCGCCGCCACCGGTGAGCACGATGCCGTACTCCATGATGTCGCTGGCGAGCTCCGGCGGCGTCTTCTCGAGCGTCCACTTGATCGCCTGGATGATGGCGAGCGTGGGCTCCTCGATGGCCGTGCGCACCTCTTCCGAGGACACCTGGAAGGTGCGCGGCAGCCCGGTGGTGAGATCCCGGCCCCGCACCTCTACGTCGAGCTCCTCGGTAAGCGGGAACGCGGATCCGATCTCGAACTTGATCTCCTCGGCCGTGCGTTCGCCTATGAGGACGTTGTACTCCCGTTTGATGTGGGAGATGATCGACTCGTCGAACTCGTCGCCGCCGATGCGGATCGACTCGGCAACGACGATCCCGCCGAGCGAGATGACCGCCACCTCCGTCGTGCCGCCGCCGATATCCACGACCATGTTCCCCGTGGGTTCCTGGATCGGGAGACCGGCGCCGATCGCCGCCGCCATCGGCTCCTCGATCAGGTACGCGCTGCGGGCTCCGGCGGTCATCGTGGCTTCGAACACGGCCCGCTTCTCGACCTCGGTGACCCCTGATGGGACGCACACGACGACGCGCGGCTTGGGTTGCCACGGGAAGCGCTTCACACGCGTCTTGCTGATGAAGTACCGGAGCATCGCCTCGGTGACCTCGAAGTCGGCAATGACGCCGTCCTTGAGGGGCCGGATCGCCACGATGCTTCCCGGCGTACGGCCAAGCATCCGCTTGGCGTCAACACCAACGGCGAGCACGCGTTTGGTGTCGCGCTCAACGGCGACCACCGACGGCTCTATGAGGACGATCCCCCGGCCGCGGACGGACACGAGTGTGTTGGCGGTCCCGAGATCGACCGCCATATCTCCGCCCCACGAGTCGAAGAACATATCCAGAAGCGACAAGTCGCTGCTCCTCTCACAGCGGCCGAGGGATGCGGGAGCGACCCCCGGAGCCGCGTTCACATCGTGCGCGCACGACTAGATATGCGGCGCAACCGCATATCCCGAGAGAGTGTAGCAGAGATATCCCCCGCGGGCATCACGACAAGCGGTTGCGGTTCGATAACACCGCAGGTAGATGCGGGTGTCGCGCACCCGCGCTCCCGCCGGAGCGGTGCTATCGGGCCACGCCACGGCGCCGCTCACATGAGTCCGAGGTCGCGTAGGCTCGTGTGGTCGCCCCCGTCTCCGATGACGACGTGATCCAGCACCTCGATGCCGAGGACATCCCCCGCCTTCACCAGCCGACGCGTGAGTTGGATGTCCGCGCCGGACGGGGTGGGGTCACCGCTCGGGTGGTTATGGACCACCACCACCGACGCGGCCGATACCTTGACGGCCTCCTTGAACAGCTCGCGGGGATGGACGATCGACGCGTTCAGGCTGCCGACCGACACTTCTATCGTGCGCAGCAGCTGGTTCTTCGTGTTGAGCGCGAGCGCCCAGAAGTGCTCGCGATCCGATCCGCGAAACTGCGGCGCACACAGCCGTACAACGTCATCCGGCCGTGAGACGACCGGGCGCACGTGCGGGCTCCGCAGCGATGCCCGACGTCCGAGCTCCAGGGAACCAAGCAGCCGGGCAGCGGCCGCGGGACCTATGCCGTGCTGGGAGCACAGGTCTTCGGCGCTCGCCCGCCACAGGCCGTCGGGCATCGGGTGGTGCTCAAGGAGCGTCCGCGCGGCCGACCCCTCACGGCACCCGAGGACCAGTGCCAGCAGGTCCGCGTCGGATACTGCGTCCGGACGGCCGCACAGCACCAGTTCACGTGCCTGTGGCCCCATACCCACCAATCGTGGCGCCACCGCGCCTCCTCCCCCGTCACATCACCGTTCAGTGAGGCGGGAGACGATCGTGCGAGCGAGATAGCCCGTGAGCGCACCGAGGGGAAGCGCGATGAGGACCGATGCCGGCGCAAGCGCCATCAACGACCAGGATCCGACCAGCGGCCCGGCTATGACCAACTGTGCGAGCACGTGGGCGGCGGACCCTGCGGCGGACCAGCCCACGAGCGAGAATGCATCGCCACGACTGGAGAGCGCCCACATCACGCCAAGGGATGCGATCGCGCCAGCGGCGGCGATCAATCCGACAGGCGTGCCGAGAGTGCCCGTGGCAAGACCGACGATGACCACACGGCCAAGACTGACGACTGCCGCCGTGGCCCCATCGGCCACCGCCAACGCCACCACCACGGCGATGTTGGCGAGCCCCAGCTTCAACCATGGAGCGAGCGGCAGGCCCGGCATCGCAGCCTCGATCAGCCCGAGGACGCAGGCTACGGCCAGGAGCCCGGAACCGACGGCCACCCGGCGCGACACCACAGACCCGCGGGTGACGGAGGTGCTAACGGACGCGAGCATCGAGTCCATCGCTCCCGCCTCCCCCCACCCGCACGACGACACCATTGGGAACACACGCGATCACAGATCCGGAGGCGGACACCGCGCCCGTGCGCACACACACCTGGTCCGGGCAGTCCGACTCGAGCACCCGGACGCTGCCGTCAGCGACCTCGACGACGACCGTACCCCGGGCTCCGGCGACCTGGTAGATGGCGTCATCCGCCAGCGCGATGGTGGTGCGGCCAGCAGGCGCCTCGATGACCGCCTCGCCGGAAGCGACACCCGCACTGGCGACCAACGGCCACGCCAGCAGCGCTGCGCACGCGAGTACGGCTATCAGGATCCTGTCGGCGCGCGTCATCGTCAGGCTCCGGCCTCGATGCGCTTGCCCGTCACGTTCGTGATGGCGCCGCCGCCCCGGCCGTCAGCGGCCATGGTGTCGACCGCGGCCGCACGTCCGTAGAGATCGATGCAGTCCTGCGGACACACCTCGACGCACGTACCGCAACCGGTGCACTTCGTGTAGTCCACCACTGCCAGCATGTCGATGACGTGGATCGCGTCCGCCGGGCATTCGCGCTCGCATTTCCTGCAGGCGATGCAACATGCCGAGCAGTTGGCCTTGCGCGCCTTCACCTTGTCGTGCGCATTACAGCGGACGACGACCGGTGCGCTCTCGGGCACCATCTCGAGCAGGGTGATCTGGCCGCGCGGACACTCCTTCACGCAGATGCCGCACCCTGTGCACTTGGCCGGGTCCACGACAGGCAGGCCCCGCTCGTCGAGGTGGATGGCATCGAACGGACACGCGCGTACACAGTCGCCATAGCCGAGGCAGCCGGCAGAGCACGCGAGCGGACCGCCCGCGAGGCGGTTGGCCGCGGCGCATGAACGCACCCCGGCATAC
This sequence comes from Anaerosoma tenue, assembly GCF_023161965.1. Classification (NCBI taxonomy): domain Bacteria; kingdom Bacillati; phylum Actinomycetota; class Coriobacteriia; order Anaerosomatales; family Anaerosomataceae; genus Anaerosoma; species Anaerosoma tenue. The sequence continues at coordinate 111,412 of NZ_JALNTY010000001.1, read as the reverse complement.
TCGTACGCCCGCACCGCGCGATCGCCACCGCCGCAGTGTCGCGCCGAGATCATGGCGATCGCATCACACGTGTCGGCGCCGAGTATCGCCGCCACGGCATCGGTCACGGACTGTCCGCCTGCCACACACGCGTTAGGCTCCAGTTCTCCGGAGACCATCTTCTCGGCCGACATGAAGCATGACGGATTCCCGCACGCACCACAGTTCGAGCCGGGTAGCGCGGCCGCCACTGCCTCGACCCGGGGGTCAACCTCGACGTAGAAGCGCTTCGCTGCGGTAGCCAGGATGGTCGAGGTGATCACGCCGATCACCGACAGGGCGCCGACGGCTTTGAGTATGAGCATCAGATCCACGTCGTTACCTCACAGACCGAACCAGCCGGACATCCCCAGGTATGACAGCGAAAGCAGTCCCGCGGTGATGAACGCGATGGGAGTGCCTTTCATCAGCCGCGGCGCAGGCACGAGCTCGAGGCGCTCCCGCAGCGCCGCGAAGGTGATCAGCGCGAAGCCGAAACCGACCGAGACGCCCAGCGTGTAGACGAGCGCCTCACCCAGGCTCAACGAGGCGCCGAGTGCGATGTTCATCTTGAAGAATCCCGGCTTGGCCGCCTCCGTGGCGGTGGCGAGCACAGCGCAGTTCGTGGTGATGAGCGGCAGGTAGATGCCCATCGCACGGTAGAGGACCGGACTGGCTTTGCGCAGGTACATCTCAACGAACTGCACGAGCGAAGCGATGATCAGGATGAACGCCGGGATGTACAGGAACTCCCCGACGCCGAGCGGGTCGAGTATGAACTCCCACACCACCCAGGTGGCCGTGGACGCCATCACCATGACGAAGATCACCGAGAGACTCATGCCGATGGACGTCTCCATGTTGCCCGACACGCCGAAGAAGGGGCACAGGCCGATGAAACGGGTGAGCAGGATGTTGTTGATGAGCGCCGCACCGATGAACAACAGCGCGAGTTGACTCACACCCGACATGCCGGACCCTCCTTCCGTGCATCGAGACGTTCATTGATCCATCGCGCGCCCACGATCATGAACGCGAACACCAGGAACGCCCCCGGGAACAACAGGAACAGGCTCGGCGGTGCAAAACCCGCCGGGAGACTGATGAGCGTCGAATCGAACCAGACGATCTTGCCGGTGCCGAGGATCTCGCGGATGAACGCAAGGAGCACTATCACGGTGGAGAACCCGATGCCCATGCCAAGACCATCGGCGATCGCGAAGCCCACCTTGTTGTGGTACGCGAACGCCTCGGCACGACCCAGGATCATGCAGTTGACGACGATAAGAGGGATCCAGATGCCGAGCACGCTGTAGATGCTCGGGACGAAAGCCTTCATCACGAGGTCGACGATGGTCACGAACGACGCGATGACGACGATGAATATCGGTATGCGCACCTGGCTTGGGATGACCTTGCGGAAGAGCGACACGAGCACGTTGCTCATCGCAAGGACGAAGATCACCGCGAAGCCCATGAACAGTGCGTTCTGGAACTGCGTGGAGACCGCGAGTGTGGCGCAGAGCCCGATCATCAGCACGGTCAGCGGGTTCTCGATGCCGATCCCGCGGCGGAACACGCGAAGCCACTCGCTCATTGAGAACCCCCCTCCAATCCGCCCACGTCCAATCCGCTCAGGACACCGGTGTACACGCGTCCCGCGGCCGCAACGCCGTTCCGCACGCCGTTGGACGACTTCGTCGAACCGCTGATCACGTCCAGCGAGCGGACATCGTCATCGGCGAAGCCCGCGCCGAGGTCCGCGAACTGCTGCAGGAACCACTCCTCGCTCATGACTTTGGTCCCCAGCCCCGCGGTCTCGTTATGGGACAGGATGCTGACACCCGTCACTGAACCGGATGTATCCATTCCTATAACGACCACCATCGGACCACCGTATCCGCGCGACGAGACCTTGAGCGCCCAGCCCACCTGCTCACCATCGGCAGCAGCGTAGAACGCGTCGAGCACCTCGACCGGATCGGATGCATCGTCCATCTCGGTGGCGATCCGCGAGTCCTCGAGACATGTGAACGTGGCGTCCGGGAGCACCGCCTGCAGCGAACGCTCCTCGGCCAGGCGGTCCTGCTCGGCGATCTTGGGCGCCGTGACCGCGTATGTGACCGACAGCCCGGCCGCAGCCACCACGCATGTCACGAGCACCGGTATCACGAGTTTCAACAGATTACTCATCGTTCTTCACCACCCCGAACACCCGCGGACGCGTCATCCGGTCGATCAGCGGCGCCAGGCCATTCATGAACAGGATGGCGAAGGTTGTCGACTCGGGCATCGGTCCCACGAATCGACCCAGCGCATTGAAGAGCCCGCAACCGATGCCGTAGATGAGGCGCCCCTTCTTGGACATCGGCGACGAGACATAGTCGGTGGCCATGAAGAAGGCGCCCAACAGAACACCGCCCGCGAGCACATGGAAGACGGGATCGGAGCCGAAGGCCCACGATACGATCCCCATGGTGCCGATGTAACCGGCAGGGATGCGCCAGTCGATGATGCCCTTGATGATCAGAACCGCCCCGCCCAGGATCAGCAGCGCGGCCGAGATCTCTCCGAGGGAGCCTTCGAGGTTCTTGAGCAACAGCGGCTCGTACTGCGCGGCCAGGTCGAAACCGTAGCCGCCTGACGCCGCGCGATCGGCGGCCGCCACTGCAAGGCGCGTCGCGCCCGAGATCGTGTCGTATCCCTCGGCGCTCACATCGGCGAGAGTGCGGAACCAACCGCGGTTCTCGACCCCGGCAAGCACTCCCGCCCACGAGAGCGCCACGAAGGCCCGTCCCACGAGCGCGGGGTTGAACAGGTTGTGTCCGAGCCCGCCGAAGACCATCTTGCCGAGCGCGATGGCGATGAAGGCGCCCACGGCCGCCATCCACCACGGCGTGCGCGGCGGCAGGGCCAGCGCAAGCAGAAGTCCCGTCACAAGCGCGCTGCCGTCGAGGATGGTCTGCGGACGGCGCGCGATGGCATTCCATGCCGCCTCCGTCCCGATGGCCACGCCGATCGTCACGACCAGCAGCTGCACGGCCACGAGACCCATGTTCACGATGGCCCATATCGCCGCGGGGGCGAGGGCGGCGACCACCCACAGCATGATGCCCGAGCATGTCGCCTTCGATGTGATGTGCGGCGAGGGGCCGACGATGTGCTGTTGAACCCGGGGATCGCTCATCACTTCGCCCCCTTCGACATCGCCGCGGACTTGCCGACCCTGATGAGTTGCAGCAACGGGCGCTTGGTGGGGCACACGTAGGAGCATGCGCCGCACTCGATGCAGTCGATGACGTTCCTCGCGGTCGCCGCATCCCACATCCTGCGCCCCGAGTAGGTCGCCAGGATGTACGGCTCCAGTCCCATCGGACATACCTCGGGACAACGCCCGCAACGGATGCACGGCTGGTCGTCGGAGATGGCCCGTGCGGCCACTCCCTTCTCCAGGGCGACGACGCCGGACGACCCCTTCGCGATCGGCACGTCGAGCGTCCCGAGCGCCTGCCCCGTCATCGGTCCGCCGGCGATCACGCGCTCCACATCGCCGACGAAGCCGCCCGCGTGCTCGATCAGATCGCTCACAAGCGTTCCGAGAAGCACCCGGTAGTTGCCGGGCCGGGCGACGGCACCCGTGACCGTCACGATGCGCTCCATCAGCGGCCGTCCATGCTCCAGGGCATCGGCGATGGCCGCTGCCGTGGCTACGTTATGGACCAGCGCTCCGGTGGCCGCCGGCAGCTTCCCGTGAGGCACTTCCTTCTTGAGCAGCGCGTAGATCAGCTGCTTCTCGGCGCCCTGCGGATACATGGTGGGAAGCTCGGTGACCTCTATGTCCGAACCTGCGACCTTTCGCAGCGCGGCCGCAGCGTCGGGCTTGTTGTCCTCGAGCCCGATGATCACACGTGACGCGCCGACGATATCGCGTATATGCCGCGCACCCGCGACCACGCGTTCCGGTTCCTCGAGCATCAGGCGATGGTCGCAGGTGAGGAAGGGCTCGCACTCGCAGCCGTTCAGGATCACGGTATCGATGGCCATACCCTTGGGTGGGCTCAGCTTCACCACGCTGGGGAACGTCGCACCGCCCATACCCACGATGCCGGCTGCTCGCACTCTGGCCCGCGCATCGCCGTTGTCCTCCACCGGCACGAAAGACCCCAGATCTTGCGGCGCGTCTGGCTCGATCGTCACCGCGGCTACGCGCTGGCCTCCGGCCGTGAGCGTGACGCCCACCTCGGTCACCACGCCGGATACCGGGCTATGAACGGGCGCGGACACCATGGCGTCCACATCCCCGATCATCTGGCCTCGCTCCACCCGATCGCCCTTGCCCACCAGCGGAGCGCACGGAGCGCCAAGGTGCTGGCTCAGCGGCACCACGAGGCGCTCCGGCACCGGCGCCCGCTCGACGGCGGACGCCGCCGTCCTCTCCTTGTGTCCGGGCGGGTGTACTCCGCCCATGAACGCAGACCTGCCCACGCATACCCCTTCCCCGGTACGGGTCGCTCACTGCAGCGCGATCATCACAGGCCCACGATCACTGGCCGAAGAAGATCGCGATCTCCCTCTCGGCGCTCTCGGGCGAGTCGGATCCGTGCACGATGTTCGCATCGAGAGTGAGGCCGTAGTCGCCACGGATCGTGCCCGGCGCCGCCTCCTTGGGATTCGTCGCACCCATCAGCTTGCGTACCACGGGCACTGCGTCGGGGCCGGACAGCACCATCTTCACGACCGGCCCGGAGGTGATGTACTCCACGAGTCCGTTGTAGAACGGTTTGCCTTCGTGCTCCGCGTAGTTGGCGGCCGCCTGTTCCGGCGTTACCACGCCGAGCTCCATCCGCTCAACGATGAGCCCCACGTCTTCGAAGCGTCCCACGATGCGGCCGATGAGGCCCCGCGCGACGGCGTCGGGTTTGATCATGCAGTAGGTCTTCTGATCCACGCTCGCTCCTTCGTTAGATGACTACCAAGCCCTTGTGAGGCTATTCCAACAGTGATTCGACCAGAGGGCCGCGTTCTCCTGCGCAGCCGCCGGAAGAGAGGAAGGTCAGATACCGCCTTCCATTGAATCGAACGCCGTGACGACGCCGTTGATCTTCCAGCCCACACCCTCACGTGCGAGCGAGAACTGGTATGCGATCTCGCCGCCCTGCTCGTGAACGATGGAAACCTCGACGGTCGACGCGCGCGCCGAACGCTCGATCGCGCCCACGGTGTACGACTGCCACGTCGGAGGCAGGCTCGACATCGCCTTGTCGACATCGGCAGCCGGAACCGCTACCCAGTAGGGGTCCACCGCCTCACCGGCCGAGTAAGCTCCGAGCGCCCCGTTCACGGTCATCTGCTGCGTGGGATACCCGAAGCCGAGAAGATACGCTCCCACGAGGAGGCCAGCCACCACGACGGCGACCGCACCCCACACGAGGATACTCACCCACACCGGCTTGCTCTCGCGCTTCGCCGTGCGGTCGAGCCGCCGTGCCTCGCGGTCGGCGGCGCGCATCTCCTCGTCGGTCATCGTGAAGAACTGCGTGTCGCCGTCATCGGCCTCACTGCCGTCGTCTTCGAAGATGCCCACGGCCGGTCGTACCTGCGCGACCGGCGGCATCTCACCGGTCGACCACCCCTCCACCCGTTCGGCGGGGGTCCTCGCCGCCTTGCTCGCCCGATATGCGGCCTCCACCTGCGGCGACAACTCGTGCCCGAACTCGGCACGGGCCCGCTCGAACGAAGCCACGGCACGGTCGTGCATGCCGAGCGCCGCATACGCCATCCCGAGGTTCGCCGCAGCGCGTCCGCGGCCCTGGTAGCCGGCAACCTCCACCGCGGCGCGGTACGCCTCCACCGCGTCCTCGGGCCGGTCGAGCGCCATGAAGCACAGCCCGAGATTGTTGAGCGCCTTCCCCGGGGCGGGGTTGCGCGGATCGATCGCGGCCTGCCGGTACATCTCGGCGGCCTCCTCGATCCTGCCCATCTCGTAGAGCGCTCCGGCAAGACCCTGCAGCGCCTTGTGCCGCGACGCCTCGTCGGACCCCGCAAGCGCTCGCTCGAACGCATGCGCGGCTTCATCATGCTGCCCGAGGGACATCCGTGCCGTTCCAAGGTTGCGGGCCACAGCGGCCGCATCCTGGTAGCCGGGATCCCCCAGCGCACGCTCATAGACGGCGCATGCGTCCTCGATGCGCCTCAGCTTCATGAGCGCGTTCCCCGCACGGTGGAACGCATAGCCGCTGCCCTCGACAGCCCCTGCGGCGGCGCCGAGGAACTCCCGGGCCGCCACCGTCCAGTCCTGCGCCGCGTACGCCTTCTCTCCTGCCGCCAGGCGGGCCTCGTCCACTGCGCTCCCCTTCCTAGCGGGTGATCGTGACCGACTCGATAAGGTCACCCACCGCGATGTCCATCACCACGTCCATCCCGTCCACCACACGACCGAAGACCGTGTACTGGCCGTTGAGCGCCGGCTGGGGCGCAAGACAGATATAGAACTGTGACCCGGCCGAGTCCGGGTGCTGGGCCCGCGCCATCGAGAGCGTCCCGGTCTCGTGCGGCCTGCTGTTGAACTCGGCCCGCTGGTTCCACCCCGGACCACCCGTACCCACGCCGCGGCCTCCGGCGATGACCTCCTGTGGCGACATGTCGCGCGTCAGCGGATCCCCGCCCTGCGCGACGAACCCCGGTATGACCCGGTGGAACTTCAGCCCGTCGTAGAAGCCCGACTCGGCGAGCTCGATGAAACTCGCCACGGTGTTGGGCGCATCATCGGGATAGAACTCCAGCGTGACCGTGCCCTTGGACGTGACCATCACGGCCTTCTCGGTACCGGCGACCTTCACGGTAGATTCGTGCATCGGATCCTCCTCGTGTGTGGCCACGCCCCCGGACGATACGGAAGACATCCACGGCGCTTGCCGGAGATTCCCTGGGACATGACCGGTTCATTCTAGCAGTGACCACCCGGCACGTCAGCGCGAGAGAGCCGCTTTTCGCCCCGCCTCCATATGCTATCGTGAGCATCACGTCACCGCCGGTACCGGCGGAGGCGGGATGTGTGCACCGGGCCCTGATTCGGGCCGTCGTCGCCTCCCGCGGCGCACGGGCACCACGGGTCCGGCCTTATCTGCACGATAGGCCCGTCCGTGTGTTGTGCGAGGAGGCGATGCTCATGGGAGCACCCAGCACCGACAAGGTCCGCAACGTCGTCCTGCTTGGCCATGGAGATGCCGGTAAGACGTCGCTCGCCGAGGCGATGCTCTTCATGGCAGGACAGACGAAGCGCCTCGGCAGCGTGGCTGAAGGCCACTCGAACCTCGACTACGAGGCCGAAGAGGTCAAACGCAAGATCACGCTCAATCTCGCGCTCGCCCCCCTTGAGCACAACGGTGTGAAAGTCAACATCATCGACACCCCGGGCTATGCCGACTTCATCGGCGACGCGATCGCCGGCATGGAGGCGGCGGAGATGGCGCTGTTCGTGGTGGATGCCGTTGCCGGTCCCCAGGTGCAGACGCGCAAGCTCTGGAAGCTCGCCACGGAGATGGGCATCGCCAAGGCTATCTTCATCAACCGCATGGACAAGGAGCACGCCGACTTCGCGGCCGCGATGAAGTCGCTCGAGGAAGCGTTCGGCCACCGCGTGGGCGCTGTCCAGATACCGCTCGGCGCCGAGGAGGATTTCCGCGGGGTCATCGACATCATCCGCATGAAGGCGTATCACCACGAGGAGGACAAGGAACAGGTCCTCGAGATCCCCGCCGATCTCAAGGATGCCGCCGAGTCCGCGCGCGACAAGCTGTGCGAACTCGTAGCGGAGGCCGACGACGACCTCATGATGAAGTACCTCGAGGGCGAGCGCCTCACCCAGGAGGAGCTCGAGACGCTTCTCGACAAGGCGATCGCGCAGTCGACATTCATACCCGTCTTCGTCGGCTCGGCCACCGCGATGCAGGGAGTCGAAGACCTCCTCGACGACATCGTGACGTTCTTCCCCGAGCCCACCGCGCACGGACCGCTCACCACAGTGGACGGCTCCGAGATGCATATCACCACCGGTGGCGAAGTCGCCGCGCACGTCTTCAAGACCCTTTCCGACCCGTACGTGGGCCGGATGAACTTCGTCAAGGTCGTGTCCGGCACGCTCAAGCCGGGAGACGAGCTCGTGAACTCGCGCACCGGCAAAAAGGAGCGCGTTGCGCACGTGTACAAGATGACCGGCAAGGAGACGACCGACATCGAAGCAGCACCCGCCGGCGACATCGCGGTCCTCACCAAGCTCTCGGACACCCTCACCAACGACACGTTGTCCGCAAAGGGCGACGTCGCGTTCGCACCGCTCCCGCTACCCGAACCCCTCTACCCTGTGGCCATCGTCGCCAAGACGAAGGCGGACGAGGACAAGCTCGGCAGCGCACTCAAGAGCATCGTCGAGGAGGATCCGTCGCTCATCCTGCGCCGCGACGAGGAGACCCATCAGACGGTCATCACCTCGTATGGCGACGCGGCGATCGACGTTCTCCTCAACCGGCTCCACGACCGCTTCCACGTCGAAGCCGAGTTGGTGGATATCCGCATCCCCTACCGGGAGACCATCCGCAAGACCGCCCAGGCCCAGGGCCGCCACAAGAAGCAGACCGGCGGCAGCGGTCAGTTCGCTGACTGCTGGCTCCGCCTCGAGCCGAATCCCGGCGCCGGCTACGAGTTCCTCGACGAGATCGTGGGCGGCAGGATCTCCAAGCCGTTCATCGTGGCCATCGACAAGGGCGTGCAGGATACGATGACCTCCGGCGCCATCGCCGGCTACCCCGTCGTGGATGTCAAAGTGGCGGTCTACGACGGCTCGATGCACTCCGTGGACTCCAACGAGATGGCGTTCAAGACCGCCGCCCGCATCGGATTCCGCGCCGCTGCTGAGAAGGCCGACCCGGTGATCCTCGAGCCGATCGCCACGCTCTCCATCGAGGTGCCCGACGAGCACGCCGGCGCCGTGATGGGCGACATCTCATCGATCCGCGGACGCATCCTCGGCATGGATGCGCCGGAGGCGGGCGTCCAGGTGATCCACGCTCAAGCGCCATATGCCGAGGTCGTGCACTACTCGCCGCATCTGCGCTCGATCACCAGCGGTACCGGCACCTACACCCTCTCGATCGAGAGCTACGAGCAGGTGCCCGGTGACGTACAGAAGAAGCTCGTCGAGGAGTACCAGAAGGAGAAGGCCGAGGGCCACTAGACCCGCTGTCTCCCGCCCGCCACGCACCAGGCGCATACACGAAGGGCCGGTCCATATGGACCGGCCCTTCTGGTATCCCGGTGGCGCCCTCTGTAGGATTCGAACCTACGACCTTCTGCTCCGGAGGCAGACGCTCTATCCCCTGAGCTAAGAGGGCGTGGCGCCCGTGAACAGTAGCACACGGCCTGTGCTGTTTCCAAGAGGATTCCCGCCCGCTATGCTTTCGGCCAAGACCCGCAACGACACCAGGTGGCCACCATGACCTCCGGCAGCATGCTCCTGATCGTCAATCCCGCCGCGCGGCACGGGGAGACCGGCCCCCTCGTCCCTGCGATCGAGCAGTTGCTGCAGTGCGTCGAATACGATCTCCGGCTGACCGAGCACACGGGGCACGCCGCACAGATCGCGCGAGAAGCATCGAGCTACGACACCATAGTGGCCGTGGGCGGCGACGGCACGGTCCATGAGGTGCTCAACGGCATCATGTCCCGTCCAGAACACGACCGCCCCGCCCTCGGGCTCATCCCCACCGGCAGCGGGAACGATACCCGGCGCACGTTGGGCGTTCCCGAGGATATCGCCGAGGCGACCCTCGCGGTGGTCTCGGGGCGCAGACGGCGGTTCGACGTAGGCGTATGCAACGGCGTGTACTTCAACAACTCGTTCGCCGCTGGCCTCGACGCACGAGTGACCGCCAAGGCGGTCGAGTACAAGGCCACCACGAAGCGCTCGGGCCTCTGGCTGTACTTCACCGCGCTCATCCACGTGCTGCTGAACGAGTTGTATCCCCACCACGTTCGCATCACCTGGGACGGCAGCGAGACCGAGGAGGCCGATCTCCTCATCGTGGCGGCGACCATCGGCGCCACATACGGGGGCGGCTTCAAGATCACCCCTGATGCGGTACCCGATGACGGCCTGCTCGAGGTGTGCACGATCGACCCCCTCTCACTGCCACAGGCGTTGCTGCGCCTGCCGTTCGTGATCATCGGCAAGCACACGGGGATGAAGGTCGTGCACATGTCCCGGCGGCGCTCGGTGCTCATCGAATCCGATGAGCCCATGCCCGCCCAGATCGACGGCGAGGTGCTGGTGGAACGCCGATTCGAGATCTCCATACTGCCCGAAGCCGTCGAGTGCATCGTGCCGGCCGAGCGATGAACATCGACGCGCTCACCTCGTCATCCGCATGGACCTCGGTCCTCCCGCTCGCCGTCGCCTGGTTCGCGATCTCCTACGTCCTGGGCTCGATCCCGTTCGCCTACATCATCGTCCGCGCGGTCACCGGCGAGGACATCACGACACATGGCACGGGCAACGTCGGGGCGATGAACGTGCGGCGCACCACGGGGTCCTGGGGGTGGTTCGTGGTCGCCATGCTCGCCGACATCCTCAAGGGAGTGACCCCGGTGGCCGCGGCCAAGATCCTCACCGGAGGAGACATCCTCACCCCGGTCGGCGTTGCGATGCTCACCGGTGACGCCGGTGTCGGGCTCGTGCCGATGGCGGCAGTCGCGGGCGCGGTGGTCGGTCACAACTACTCGGCGTTCATGGCGCTGCTCAAGAAGCGGTTCGGCCGTTCGGGAAAGGGTCTCGCCACCGGGGCGGGTGCGCTGCTGGCATACGACCTGCGCTACTTCGTCGCCGTCGTCGTCATCGGCCTCGCCGTCATAGCCCTCACACGCTACATGATGGCCGGCCAGGTCGTTGCCGCGGTGACCCTTCCTGTCGCGGCACTCGTGCTCCGCTCTCCCGACCTGCCGTTCGCAGTGCTCATGGGCGCCCTTGTCTACGCGGCACACCACCGGCGGTTCGTGGGGCTGCTCAAAGGTCAGGAGCCGCGGTTCTACATCCACGACCGCGGGGGGCCGAGGGGCTGAGGCGCCGATGCCGGGCCACGGCGGGCCCGGCATCGATCGGCGGTGCGAACGTTCTGGAGTAGGGCGCTACTGCAGCGTGATGGCCTCGTTAGGGCACACGTCGGCGCAGGTGCCGCACTCGGTACAGTCGTCGGGACGAGCCAGGACGGCGATGTCCCCGAGGTCGAGGGCGCTGGTGGGGCATTCATCCACGCAGATGCCACACGCGGTGCACAGATCCGGATCGACGACAGGCTTACCCATGGTCACGGTCCTTTCCTTCAGCGGTTGTGCCGGTCCTCATCGGCAGGTGACGTGCATTCTAACCCCGTGCGGGGTGTCGAGGCCAGCGCACCTTGTCCATCACTTCCCGTGGGTCCCACAGGCAGTAAGCGTAGGTACGGTCCATGAGCACCTCAGCCGCATCGTGCGCAGAACGTGCCCGGTCGAGCCGTAGGCGCAGGTCTGCAGCCACAGGCTCGAGCAGCTCCGCAAGCGAGGCGTTCACCTCACGGATGCGTGTGCCGATCCGCTTGCGGTCGGCGTCGGGCTGGCCGATCGCCTCAACGAGCGCCGTCTTCTCCTCCGCCAGGGCACGCGCCGCCCGATACTCGTCATCGTCGTCGAACTCAACCTCGTCAAGCATCGCATCCGGGTTGTGCTCGAGCCGGTGCAGAGCCTGGGTGAGCGCTGAGACCTCCTCGGCCGTGGCCACGTGCGCGCCGAGCGGCAGCAGCAGGGTCATGGATGCCACCACGTACCGCGGAGGCTCCACCCCGTAGTACGCCCTGATCACCGCGTCGGTCACACGGTCGTACCGTCCGCCCCCGGTACCGTGGATGAACAGATCCGAGGCGAACAGCCGGGCAAAGAGCGTGAGCGTGAGCGCTTTGGGGGCAAGCACCCACCCGTGCGCGGACAGTCCCTCGACCGCCCCCGTGTCACCGGGCATCCACACCGGCTGGCGGTCCTCGCCTTCGCCGGCGTGCAGCCCCCCGGCGGCGTGGGCCCACACCCGCTCCCGTCGACCGTCACGCAGCAGCCAGAACGGCAGCTCCACCAAGTCGCCGTCCGCCTCCAGGTCCGGGAACGGTTGTGCGGCGGAGCGGGTGGCGGTCCTCTCTCTATAGGCGCCGAGCGCAGCGTTCATCGCCGAGCGGAAACGCTCCGCCTCGGCCACGATACTCTCCGCGAAACGGCCGAACGAGGGCATGCGCGCCATGTGTGACACGGGAAGCTCGAGATACGCGCTCCCCGCAGCGCTCTCGAAGACGCGGCGTGCGATCGTCATGAGATCGGCCTGGTCCTCCGCCACGGCGGCGGCCTCATCGATCGCGTCGCAGAAGGACTCGAAGTGGTGCGCCAGCGCAGGGGCGGGCAGCTCCGAGAGCGCCCGTACGCCTTCGACGCGGAACGCAGCGCGTGCGGCTTCGTCGGGAACGGACGCCTGACAGAACGAACCCGCCGCTTCGGGCGCCAGCGTCGCGGTCTGCACGTCCACCGGCGGACCCAGGCGCGGGATGCCGAGCGACAACGCCGATGCCTTGTCGGTGTCCACCACCAGGTCGATGGCCGCGGCATCCACCTCGGACGCCAGAAGATCGAGCAGGAAGTCCTTCACCCACACGCCGGGATGATAGAGCTCCGGCTGGTGGCCGGTCATCACGATAGGCCGGGCGGCATCCTTGTCCACCAGGTCGGCGATACCACGTGCACGCGAGTACGCGTCCGCCGCCTCGAGCACATCGGCGCGAGCCTCCGCCCGCAGCGAACGCAACGTATCCGGCCAGTCCTCGGCGGATGCGCGATTCGCCAGGATCAACCCCGCCCAGTCGGCGTACGGGGGGTCGCACAGGACCTCGCCATGACCCTCAGGGGGTGCGATCCTGCCATGTACGCTCATCGCTTCACACCAGGTCCGATACCGAGGCCACCACCGGCGGCTCGGCGGAGAAGAAGGGCTCGGCTGCGAAGACCCGTGCGATGTCGCCCCAGTGACGGGCGGTGCGCTCGACGTGTTCGAGCAGCGACGCGTTCGCCGGATTGTCGGAGAACTGCGATTCGTACCGCCGCAAGGCTTCGAGCTTGAGCGGGAGCGTGTCCGAGACGTCCACAAGGAACGACGGCTCGCGCAAGAGCCTGAGATGCACCGCCATGTAGCGGTAGAGACGGGCCGGGTAGTGCGGCTCGCCCGCCATGGCGCTCTTGGTGAGCTTCGCGTAGAACCGCGCGGCCTCCGCGATCCGGGCGGCAGCCTCGTGGTCGGGATGCGCGTCTTCGGGATACGGCGCGAAGACGATACCCGGACGTTCGGCGCGCAACACCTCGGCCAGCGCCTGGCGCGCTTCCGGGCCGTCGGCCAGACGGCGGTTCGTCAGTCCGAGCGTGATGCGACGGCATCCCAGGGTCGAGGCCGCGGCGGCGGCCTCGACCATGCGCCGCTCGTGTGTCCCGAACGGCGTCGGCTCTCCGTCGGTGAGGTCCACGATGAGCACGTCCGCGCCCCGGCGCGCCATGGTCGCCGCTACCCCACCCATCCCGATCTCCACGTCATCGGGATGCGCACCCACGCATACGATGTCAGCCATCGTCCCTCCCAAGCGCCTCTTCCCACACGCGGAGGTAGTAGCGGAACCGCCGGTCCGGGTCGTCGAGGTCCTGTCCGAACGAGCGGTCACCGTCGAAGTATATGCGCTCCACCGGACGCTCCACCACGCATAGACCTGCCCGGTACGCCTGCGCCCACAGCTCGAGCGGCATCGCGTAGCCGGGCTCCGTCAGACTGAGCTGCGAGAGCGCTTCGGCGCGGTACGACTTGAAGCCGCAGAAGGCGTCGGTGATCGACCATCCGGTGACCTCGTTGATCACCGCGGTCACGCGGCGATTCACGTCCTGCCGCTCCGGGGGCGCGGTGCCCACTCTCCGGCTGCCCGGGAGATAGCGGCTTCCCGAGGCGATGGCGCACTCATCGAGCGCCGCAAGGAACTCCGGGATGTGTGCGGGCTCGTGTTGGCCGTCGCAGTCCATGGTCACCACGGCGCCGGCGTCGGCCTTCAGCGCCGCGTCGAAGCCGTCGATGAGCGATCTGCCATAGCCGAGGTTCGTGTCATGCGTGATGACGCGGATGTCGCTCCGCCCGGCGAGCAACGACGACGTTCCATCGGTCGAACCGTCGTCGACCACGATCACCTCACCGGGGAAGACCTTCCTGACGGCGTCCACGACCCCGGAGACGGTCTCGACCTCGTTGTAGACAGGCAGGACCACCACGCCCCGGCGGGCATCAGTCACCGGCAAGGTCCGCCTCGATCACCCGGTACGACGTGACGACCTCCACCTGGGGGCCGAGCATGCCCTTCACGGAGCAGTACTTCTCCTCGGAGAGCTCTATGGCTCGGGCGACGGCCTCGGGCTTCACGCCGATACCCGTCACGATGTACTCGACCTCGATGTGCTCGTATATCTTGGGATAGTCGTCGGTGCGTTTCGTCCCACGCACTTCGATCTCGAGGTCCAGCACCGTCTGTCGCTTCTTCTCGAGGATTGAGATCACGTCCATCGCCGTGCAGCCCGCGAGTCCGTAGAGGACGAGCTGCACCGGAGACGCACCGCTGCCATCGCCGCCGTACTCGGCCTTCGCGTCCATCACCAGGCCGTGACCGGCCTCATCCCACCCGACGAACCGGCGCTTGCCGTTCCACTTGACCTTGACGGTATCCATCATGCGACCTCCCTGGTGACGACACAGGCGGGATCCGCGACCCCGCCTGTCACGCCTTGCGGCGCGTGCGTCCTTACATCTTGCGGCCCAGCATCTGCGCGAGTTCCCGGGGCTCCTTCGCCTTCTGGATCGCTTCCTCGTACGTGACCTTGCCCGCCTGCAGCAGCACCTTGAGGTGCTGGTCGAGCGTCTGCATCCCGAGCGACGATCCGCCCTGGATGATCGTGGCCATCTGGTGGGTCTTACCCTCGCGGATGAGGTTGGAGATCGCCGGGATGCCCAGCATGATCTCCATCGCCATCACGCGGCTCCGTCCGTCGGTGGAGCGGAGAAGCGTCTGCGACAGCACGCCCTCGAGGGTCGTGGACAGCTGCATCCTCACCTGCTGCTGCTGGTGCGGCGGGAACACGTCGATGATACGGTCCACGGTCTCCGGACCACCCGTCGTGTGCAGCGTCGCGAGCACCAGGTGGCCGGTCTCAGCCGCGGTGAGCGCGGCCGAGATCGTCTCGAGGTCCCGCATCTCGCCCACGAGGATGACGTCGGGGTCCTGGCGCAACACGCGCTTCAGCGCCGAGGTGAACGAATGCGTGTCCTCGCCGATCTCGCGCTGGTTCACATACGCCCGCTTGTTCTTGTGCATGAACTCGATCGGGTCCTCAAGCGTGATGATGTGGACCGGCCGCGTCTCGTTGATGTGGTCGATCATCGCGGCCAGCGTGGTCGACTTACCGGACCCGGTCGGACCGGTGACGAGGACCAGGCCGCGAGGCCGCTCGGCCAGGAACTTGCACACGCGCGGCAACTGCAACTCCTCGAGGGTAGGTATCCTCAGCGGGATCACCCGGAACACGGCGCCCATGGAGTTGCGCTGCTGGAAGATGTTCGTACGGAAGCGGGACAGGCCCGGGATGCTGTACGCGAAGTCCAGCTCCAGTTCGGTCTCGAACCGCCGACGCTGCTCCTCCGAGAGGAGGCTCAGCAGCATCTCCTGCGTGTCTTTGGGGGTGAGCACCTTCTGGCTCTCGATCGCGGTGACCTCACCGCGGATCCGGATGCCAGGGGCGCTTCCCACCGTGATGTGGAGGTCGGATCCCCCCACGTCGATCATGTGCCGGAGCAGGTCGTCCACGTTGGGTATGTCACCCATCGGGCCGCCGCCGGCGATGGAGCCGACGGCGCCAGGCGAAGGCGGTGCTGGCTGCGGCGGTGCTGGCTGTGCGGGCGCGGCGGCCGGACCGGGATACGCTGCCGGTGCGGGATTCCCGGACGGGGCGCCCCCCACCGGAGGAGGTGTGTGCGCCGCCGGCACGCCGGGCGCCGGACCGGGGCCGGCCTGTGCCCCGAGCGGATCGACAGGCGTCGCCGGCGGACTCACGGCGGCCGGCTGTTGTGCCGCCTGACCTCCATCGGCCATCAGCACCGACGATATCTTCTGAACGAGCGTGGCCGTATCCACCGTCACCGGGAGATGTCCCGCGGCTCCCACCTGCCGGGCCTTGAGCGCGCTCGCCTCGTTGGGCTGGTTCGCAACGATCAGCACCGGCGTTGCCGCCATCTCTGTGTCGGCCTTGAGTTCGGACGTGAACTGGTACCCGTCCATCCCCATGAGATCGCCATCGGCGATGACCACATCGGGCCTCTGCGCCTTGGCCATCCCCAGAGCCCGCGGGGCGGAGATGGCGCCTGTGACCTCGGCGCCGGGGAACGCCTCGGCGATGCCCTGCTTCGCCCGCTCGTAGAATGCCGCGTCGTCGTGGACGATCAGCACACGTGTCGGTGTCACCTGACGGAACCTCCTCGTTCGTGAGACCACACGGCGCCCATCGGGCGCGGCCGTTTCGGCCGTCCGACGGTCAACCCGTTCCCCCGGGTCTCCGGCTATCATGGTGCGGACGGAAAGGACGCGAATGGATCGTGCGCGCGTAACGATAAAGAGCCTAGCACACGGCGGGGACGGCGTGGCGAGACTTCCCGACGGGCGGACCGCCTTCGTCAGGCTCGGCTGCCCCGGCGATGAAGCGACGGTCGAGGTCGTCGAGGATCACGGCCGATGGGTGCGCGCCTCCATCGCGGAGATCCACGACCCCTCACCCGATCGGGTCGAGCCGCCGTGCCCCTACTTCGGCGTTTGTGGCGGGTGCCACTGGCAGCACGTGAGTCGCGATCGGCAACTCGCCGAGAAGCGCCGTATCCTCGTCGACGCATTGACGCGCATCGGACACCTCACCGGGCCCGAGGTGGCCGAGACGGTCGCATCGCCACAGGAGTACGGCTATCGCAACAAGATCGAGCTCTCGGTGGCCAGCGCCGGCGGCAGACCTGTGGTCGGCTTCACGAAGGCCGGCACCAACGACGTGGTGAGGGTCGATACGTGCCTGCTTCTCCCCAAACCGCACGCGAAGCTCCCCAAGTCTCTGGCCGGCGCGCTCACGTTCCTTTCATCGCGTGGCGCCACCGACATCCTCCGCGCATCCATACGCGCATCATCATCGCGTGACGTGGCCGTGGATGTTCGCACCGCACCCGGTCCGTTCCCGCGTGCCATAGGCGCAAGGATCCTTGCCGAGTCCACCGGCGCGCGCTCCGTGACCCGGACCATCGTCAGGCTCGGATCCGACGTGAGGGACGTGTCGCAGGTCGAAGTCCTCGCGGGCAAGGGAGTCTGGCATGAGAAGCTCGCTGGCGACGCCTATCAAGTGTCGTCCCCCAGCTTCTTCCAGGTGAACACCGCGGCGGCAGCCCTCCTCCGGGAGGAGGCGGTGACCGCCCTGGCCGCTGACGGCACGATGCGCGTCGCCGACCTCTACGCGGGCGTGGGCACCTTCACGCTACCGCTTGCCAGGGCAGCGGGTGAGGTCGTCGCGGTCGAGGCGTCGAAGTACGCGCTCGGCGACCTCCGCCAGAACCTCGAGAATGCGGATCTCGACGCCGACATCGTGCCCGGCGATGCCGCATACGCCCTCTCCGACCTTGGCCATCTCGATGCGGCGCTGATCGACCCGCCGCGCTCCGGCCTCTCCGAACGCGGGATGCGAGCGCTCGTGAGCGCCCGCATCCCTTCGATCGTGTATGTATCGTGCGACCCCGCCACGCTTGCCCGCGATGTCTCCAGACTCGCCGAGGCAGGATACGTGGCGGACAGGTTCGTCCCGGTCGACCTCTTCCCTCAGACGTACCACCTGGAGACGATCACGGTCCTGCGCCGCTCCTAGACCAGCGTCCCCACCTTGGGGTAGTCGAGGATGTGGACGTCGTGCGGCGCCTCGTCATGCGCCTCGGTGAGGTCCTCCCCCGCCGAATGCGCCCCCATGTGATCGCCATCGTCCCACATCGCGCTGTCCGACACGTCGTAGACGACGCCGTCGTACGCCACGTAGGCGGGCCTCCCATCCTGGCCGTCGTACTTCTTCAGCTCCTCGAGCGTGAACTCCTTCACGGCGACTCCCTTCGGATGTGGTCCGGACACCTAAGGTTCATACCCGCGAGGCACACATGGGACGCGACACGCCATGAGAGCGGATACGCTCAGTCTTTCTCCACGAGATCGCGCAACCCGAACAGGTCGACCACGATCTTTCGGCCCTTCGTGGCGACGACGCCCTCCCGCGCCAGGTTCGAGACGACCCTGCTTGCGGTCTCCCGTGACGTCCCGGCCAAGGTTGCGATCTCGTAGTGCGTCAGGCCCTCGATGACCGGGACTCCCCGCGACTCATACGAGGCCGTGGCCACGTTGAGCATCACGCGCATGACGCGGTGGGTCGCATCGTGGAACGCCATCCCCTCGAGACGCGTGACCATCTCGCGCAGCCTGTCAGAGAACGAGGCGACCAGGGTCACCGCGAGTTGAGGACGGATGCGGAAGACGTACTCGAGGTCCTTCTCTTCGATGATCACCACCTCCACGTCGGTGGTGGCTATCACATCGGCCGACCGCCCATCGACGTCCGTGGTTCCCATCTCGCCGAAGTACGACGGCGGTTCGAGGTAATCTAGGGCCAGCTCCCGGCCCTCCGGCGAGGCAAGCGATATCTTCACACGACCGCCGACCAGCATGAAGACCGCGTTCGACAGGTCGCCCTTGGTGACGATGAACGCTCCCTTGGGGTACTCGCGATATGACATCACGGAAGCCAACGAGTCGAGCTCGTCCTCGCTGAGCGGAGCGAACACGGGGTCTTCCCGGAGTCTGGCGACTATGACCGATCTCGCTGATGCCGTTGACATACCCTACTCATCGTCAGTTTGTGCCGAATGCTTCATAGTGAAACACTACACGATGCGCTCGTCCACAAAGCGCAGGGCGGGGCGATACGCACGCCAGCCTGTCTGCCGGGCACCCGCTCTGGCGGCCCGCGGAGCACGGCACACGACCACCAACGGAGGTTCTCTCTATGCGCGCGGTCCTGTTCGATCTCGACGGCACCCTGCTCGACCTGGACCTCGACGCCTTCCTGCGCAGGTACTTCGTCGCGCTGGAGGACGCCGCACGTCCGATATTCGCATCGGATGGAGAGCGCTCCGTATTCATGGAGTCCCTCACGCACTCTGTCCGGGCGATGATGGATCCCCACCCGGGACGCACCAACCGTGATGTCTTCTTCGCGCACATGCTTGAGCGGTCCGGAGTGGACATGGAGCTGCACTGGCCCGTGTTCGAGTCGTTCTACGCCGAGGTCTTCCCTACGCTCGTCGGCGCGGCCTGCCCCGCCAAGGGCGCGCGGCGGGCGGTCTCCACAGCGATCGACCTCGGCCTGCGCGTGGCCATAGCCACGAACCCCATCTTCCCTCGCGTGGCGATCGATCACCGGCTGCGCTGGGCGGGCGTCCACGACCTGCCCGTCCAGGTCGTCACCACATACGAGCAGATGCTGGCATGCAAGCCTCTTGCCGAGTACTACCGGCAGACATGCGAAATGCTCGAGACCGATCCGCGCGACTGCATGATGGTGGGTGACGACCGGGCCTTGGACATGCCGGCGTCCGACATCGGCATGCAGACGTTCTACGTGGGGCCGCACAAGGGTGTTCCCGCGGATTTCACCGGCGATCTGGACGACCTGGCAGACCTGCTGCCGCGTCTGCTCTGACCGGAGACTAGCGGAGGCGGCGTCGGATCAGCGCGACCCACGCGCCGTCGAGCCGCTGATCGCAGTCGAACTCGAACATGCCCCGGGACTCGCGTCTGAGGTCGAGCTGATATCCCAGACCGGACGGGTCGTGGTCGCAGATGACCACCATGCTGTCCTCGCACTCGAGGTCGACCATCCGGTCGATGACCGCGAAGACGAGGGGGCGCCGCATCGAGGGCGTCACTCCCCGCAGATCGATGACCAGCCCGTTGGCCACTTGCGCCACCCGCTCACCCCGTTCCACGCCGCCGGTTGCCCACACGTCACTATTAGACGTGCGCGGGCCGATTCCTGCCGTCCCGCGACCCGCTCGGCACACATATGTGACACGAAGCACTTGCCCCAAGAGCATGGACGCGAGACAGCGGGTGCATGTATCCTATGCATCGGAGCCGGACGCGGCTTGGTGAGGGGATAACGGGACCTATGCGCCTGCACGCTCATTGTATCCAGTGCTACCCATCACGGACCACGGATGCACGACCAGCGCCTCATTCTGGCACTGGTCGGTCCATGCTCTCCGACCCACCCCTCCCTACATCGGCTCGATCACCTCTCTTAGAAGGCCTCGCGGTCCGCACCGTCCCGCACCGGGACACCGCGTACCGCGTTTCAGGCTACCCGTTTCCGTACGCGCGAAAGGAGGGAGGAGGGATACGCGCGTGCCGGGCGTAAGGCCCGGTCACTCAGTTTCAACCGCACTGTAGGCTACGTTCCAACACCAAGGAGGTGTATGGCATGGCGCAAGAGGCGCACGGTGCGATTTACGACCTGCTTGCGGTACGCGGTGTCAGCCGTCGCGACTTCATGAAGTACTGCGGCTACGTCGCCGCGATGCTCGGGCTCACCGAAGCAGCCGCTCCGCAGATCGCTGCGGCCGTCGAGAAAGGCGCGAAGCTGAAGCCCGCGCTCTGGCTCAACGGCGGCTCGTGCACCGGCTGCACGGAGTCCATGGCTCAGGTGGACTCGCCCGACGTTGCCACGATCGTGCTCGAACTGCTCTCACTCAACTACTTCGAGACGATCATGGCCGCCGCCGGTGAGTACGCCGAGAAGAACGTCGACGACACCATCGAGGCCGGCAACTACCTGCTGATCTACGAAGGCGCCGTCATGATGGGCGAGGACGGGAACACCCTTCTCGTCAACGGCCACAAGGGCAAGGACATCCTGGAGAAGGCCGCCGCAGGCGCTCAGGCGATCCTCGCGGTGGGCGCATGCGCGGTGGACGGCGGCTGGGTCTATGCCCACCCGAACCCCGCCGGCGGCATCGGTGTCCAGTCGTTCCTCGACAGCGTGAAGGTGGCCACCCCGGTGGTCAACCTCCCCTGCTGCCCGACGAGCCCCGAGTGGGTCGTCGCCATGGTCGTGCAGTGGCTGCTCGTCGCCGAAGACGATCCGGCGACGTTCCTCGACAAGACAGCCCTGCTCGCAAAGGACTACCGCGACAACTACCGTGATGCGGACGTCACACTCCTGTATCCGGAGTACATCGTGGGCTCCACGATCCACGACAACTGCCCGCGCCGCGGACACTTCGAGAACGGTGAGTTCGTCACCGAGTTCGGCAGCCCCGAAGAGGCCATGGGTTACTGCCTCTACAAGGTCGGCTGCAAGGGTCCGCAGACCTACACGCAGTGCCCCATCACCCGCTGGAACCGTTCGGTCAGCTGGTGTGTACAGTCGGGCGCCCCGTGCATCGGCTGCGGCGGCCTGAACTGGGTCGACAACAACGCTCCGTTCTTCAAGCGCCTGTCGAGCATGCAGATGGGCGACACCCTCGGCAACGTCCAGCCCGGCAGCGTGGGTGCTGTCGTCGGCGGCGTCGCTGCCGCGGCCCTCGTCGCACACGGTCTCGGCATGAAGGCCGCCGGCCGCATCGGCGACGGTCCTCCCATGGAGGACATGAAGGTCCATGACCGCAAGCGGATGAAGAAGGGAGGCGATAAGTAGTGGCACGCTCTGTTATCGACCCCGTCACCCGTATCGAGGGTCACCTCCGCGTGGAGGTAGAGGTCCAGGACAACAAGGTCGTGGATGCATGGGTCTCCGGCACGCTGTACCGTGGCATGGAGACGGTCATGCTCGACCGCAGCCCCGAAGACGCGTTCTACGTGACGCAGCGGATCTGCGGCGTCTGCCCGATCTCGCACAGCCACGCGTCCGCTCAGGCTACCGAAGATGCGCTCGGCATCGAGATCCCTGAAGGCGGACGTCTCGTGCGTAACCTGCTCGAGGCAGCGCAGTTCCTGCACAGCCACATCCTGTGGTTCTACCACCTCGCCGCGCTCGACTACGTCAACCCGATCAACGCGCTTAGCGCGGACATCGCCGACACGTACGCGCTGGCGCAGGCCGCGGGCACCCGCCCCGCCGATTTCGGCGCCGTGGCTGCCCGTCTCGCCGCGTTCGCGGAGAACGGCCAGCTCTCCATCTTCACCGGCCACTACTGGGACCACCCCGGCTACGTGCTTCCGCCGGAGCTGGACCTGATCGCCACTGCGCACTATCTCGAGGCGCTCGAAGTGCAGGCTGTCGCCAACGAGATCGTGGCCATCATCGCCGGCAAGTTCTCGCACCCGATGACATCGGTGCCCGGCGGCACGGCGTTCGTCCCCACCGTGGACAAGCTCGACGACATCCTTTACCGCTTCGTGCGCGTGAAGGAGTTCATCGACACCGCGCTGATCCCGGACACGCTTGCCATCGCGCCGTTCATCCTGGATGCGACGACGTACGGCGGCGGTACCGGCAACTTCCTCAGCTGGGGTGTCTTCGAAGCAGCCGACCGCGACCCGGTCAACCGCTTCCTGCCCCGTGGCTTCGGTCGTGGCCTGTCCCTCGAGGACGTCAGCCCGGACGATGTCACCGAGTACGTGGAGCACTCCTGGTATGAGTCGGGAACCGGCCTCAACCCCAAGGACGGGGAGACGAAGGTCAAGTTCACCGAATACAACACCGAGGACAAGTACTCCTACGGCAAGGCTGTTCGCTGCAAGGAAGAGTCGACCGAGTCCGGTCCTCTCGCCCGCATGGTGGTCGCGTACCTCCACGAGAAGGGCGGCAAGGACCTCACCGGTGGAGCCGCAGGCGTTCGTACCCCTGCAGCGCTCATCGACTCGACCCTCGAGGCGCTCGGCGTCGCCGGCAAGCCTGAGGTGCTCGTGTCCCTGCTCGGCCGTGTTGCTGCACGCAACCTCGAGGCCGCGTACGTGGCAGACCTCGCGCTCGTGTGGGTCAACGAGCTTGTCGAAGCCATGAAGGGTACCGACCTCAGCTTCTGGAAGGCAGCCGAGAAGGACACCGGCGACGGCGTCGGCGCATGGGAGGCCCCCCGCGGTTCGGTCGCGCACTGGATCGGCATCAACGGCGGCAAGATCGATCACTATCAGGTGGTCGCTCCCACCACGTGGGACATCGCTCCCCGTGACGCCAGCGGCACGCCCGGCCCGATGGAGCAGGCGCTTATCGGTGCACCCATCGCGGACGCGGAGAAGCCGCTCGAGGCGCTTCGTATCGCCCACAGCTTCGATCCTTGAATCGGATGTGCGGTTCACGTGTTTGAACCGGCGACCGGCAAGGAAGCGACTGTGATGTCCTCACCCATGGGGGTGATGTAGATGTCGTCCCAGGCGCATTATCGTGAGGCGCACCCGTTGGTGTTCGTGATCACGCACTGGATCAATCTGATCTGCATGATCATGCTCGCCTTCTCCGGGTTCTACATCCACTATCCGTTCTTCGACGGCTTCATGGGCGTTGCCCGCGGCATGCACTTCGTCGCGATGTTCGTGATCATCATCAACCTCACCTTCCGGGTCATCGCAGCCTTCTTCGTGAAGACCGCGACCGACCTCGGCTCGCGTGAGGTGGAGACGGACATCAAGAACTGGCTGCCGCAGGAGAAGAACAGGCACCAGCTCTGGCAGACGGTGAAGTACTACCTGTTCTTCCGCAAGGAAGGCGTCATCTCGGCCAAGTACGGCTCACTGCAGAAGATCGCCTATCTGGCGACCGTGCCCCTCACCTACCTGATGGCGTACACGGGCTTCGCCCTGTACGGCCCGACGGCTGACTGGGGATTCTTCAGCGGCGGCACCGCACTGGTCGGTGGCCCCATGAACATGCGGATCATCCACTACTTCATGATGTGGGTGTTCATCGTGTTCACGATGATCCATGCGTATCTCGCAAACATCTACAACTTCTCGCCGAGCAAGATCATCTTCCTGTGGAAGGAGACGGAGCACTAGTCTCCGCCACAGCGTGACGGCGCCGCCGTCACGGGCAGCCGGGCCCCGGAGCCGAGCGCTTCGGGGCCCGGCCCTTGACCGGAGGTCTGCGTGGGATCTCGCTCCGCGCCGACCATGACGGGCGTCACGCCCCAAAGGGAGCAGCACCGTGCCTGATATCGAACCCCGCATCCTCGTTCTCGGCATCGGCAACGTCCTGATGCTCGACGAAGGCATCGGCAACCGCGTCGCCGTGGACCTCGAGAAGAACTACCGGTTCCCCGACGACGTGCGCATCATGGACGCCGGGACCATGGGACTCGGGATGATGCACCTCTTCCGGGGTGTCGAATTCATGCTCGTAGTGGACGCCATGGACGGCAGCGGCCACCCGCCCGGCACGGTGGTACGGATAGCTCCTGAAGACTTCGCCCCCAACCAGGTGATGCACTCCCTCCATGACATCCGGTTCGTGGACGTGCTCGAGGCCGCCAAGCTGATCGGGCTCATGCCCGAGGCCGACTGCATCGGCATCCAGGTGCAGGACATGAGCCCTGCCGAGATCACGATCGGACTCTCTGAGCCGGTGGAAGCGGCGGTGCCGCGCGCGGTCGCCGCGGTCCTGTACGTGCTCGAGGAACGTGGCGTGGAGGTCCAGCCCCTGGAGGGCCCGGATGCGGACGACGCGTTCCGGGACACAGTGGCCGAGGCCAAGGAGGATATCGCCCGTCGTCAGGCGGAGCGCGCCGCTGCAGGCACCCCACCGACCGAAGAGGCGCAGAGCTAGCGTCCTTCGGCGGGAGCCCCTGCCGCAAGCGGGATCTCGAAGCCGATCGTGCTCCCCTGCCCCTCGGCGCTGCTCGCGAACACGCGGCCGCCGTGGTCCTCGATGATGCGACGCGAGATGGCCAGTCCCAGCCCTGTGCCGCCCGTCCCCTTCGAGCGCGCGGCGTCGGCGCGATAGAAGCGCTCCCAGATGTGCGCCAGGTCGTCGGCGGGTATGCCTTCGCCGGTATCGGTGACGGACACGCGCGCACGGCTCCCGTCCGCCAGCTCGACGCTCACGGTCACGCTCCCTTCGCCGGTGTGACGCAACGCGTTGGAGAGCAGGTTCCTCACCACCTGTCCGATGCGGAACTCGTCAGCGTCCACGCTCACCAGCTGATCCGGCACCCGGGTCGTCACGGCCACGGAGGCGGGAGCGATGACACCCGCGCGTTCCACCGCCGTCCGTACGGTGTCGCGGATGTCGATGACTGTACGGTCGTAGCGCAAGCGGCCTGCCTCGGCCACCGACAGCTCCTGGAGATCGTCCACCAGCCGTGACAGCGTGCCCACATCCTCCACGAGCGAGGCGACCTGCCGGTCGTCTGCAACGAGCACGCCATCGGCGATGCCTTCGATCTGCGCCCGCAGCGCCGCGATAGGGTTGCGAAGCTCGTGCGCGACATCGCTCACCATCCGTCTGCGCAGCTCCTCCGACTCCGAGAGCGAGTCGGCCATCTCGTTGAAGGCGGAAGCGAGACCGGCCACCTCCTCGGGCCCGGCCTCCTCGACCCGATGCTCAAGGCGGCCTTTCGCCAACGCGCGCGACGCCGCGGTCAGGTCTCGCAACGGACGCACGAGATAGCGCGCAAGCAGCCACGCGCCTAGAGCGGCCAGCGCGACCGCCACCAGCGCGGAGACGATGATCCCCCGATCGACGCCGGTGAGGAACGCCTGCTCGGCCGTTCCGAAGAACACCTGGCGTCCCATGCCGCTGCCGGGACCCATCATCGGACCCATACCGCCCGACAGATACCGCTCGAAGGCGCCGGACAGCGTGCCGCGGGTGACAAGCCCGGAGGCGAGCACCGCCGCGAGCGACACGGCAAGGATCGCGAGAAAGACCTGTACGATGAGGCTCGAACGCTTCATTCCGGCGCCTCCACCTTGTACCCGACGCCGAACACGGTGTGGACGTAACGTGGCCGCCTGGGATCATCGCCGAGTTTCTTCCTGATGTTCTTCACGTGCGCGTCGATGGTGCGCTCGTAACCCTCGAACGTGTCGCCGGTGGCTATCTCCAGCAGCTGCAGCCGTGTGTACACGCGCCCGGGATGGGCCGCCATCGCCGCAAGGATGTCGAACTCGGTGCGCGTGAGGTCTGCAACGACGCCATCCACGCTCACCGATCGCCGACCCAGGTCGATGATGAGCGCACCGATACGGAGCGCTTCGCCAGCCGAGCGCGGTCCCTCAGCGCGCCGGAGAACGGCCTTCACTCGTGCTACGACCTCGCGCGGGCTGAACGGCTTCGACACATAGTCGTCCGCTCCGACCTCGAGGCCGATCAACCGGTCGACCTCATCGGATCTCGCGGTGACGAGGATCACCGGCAGGTCGTGCTCCTTCTGGAAGCGCTTGGTCAGCTCGATGCCGTCGATGCCGGGCAACATCACGTCCAGCAGCGCGATATCCGGGACCGCGCGCTCCACCTCCGCGACGGCTGACGGCCCGTCGGAGGCCGTCCTCACGACGAAACCCTCTTGCTCGAGGTATGCGGTGAGCACTTCGACGATCTTGTCGTTGTCATCGACCACCAGCACTTCACGGGACACCGCTCGCCACCTCCGGTACGGAGTCTATCCACCCGGCATGAAGAACCTGTGAACGCCCGGACGCCGGGCCGTACCGCACTACCTGCCCGCCAGCTCACGGACGCGCCCGGCTATGCCTGCGACATCCAGGCCCGCCCGGGCGAGCAGCGCCTCTGCGGCGCCCGAGCTCTGGTAGCCCTCAACGCCATGCGGGACCGGGCTCGCCACGCTTGCGTGGAGCGCAGTCCACTCGGCCACGGAGGCCCATAGGCCGGTCCGCCAGCCGTGGTCCTCGGCCACGAGAAGCCAGGGGGCACGAGTCGCAAGCTCCATGGCCCCGTCGTCCAGATCGAGCGGCGAGGAGACGATGCACACACCCACCGAGAGACCCTCTCGGGCGAGCTCGTCGGCCGCCTCCACCGCGCTCCCGGCCACGGCCCCCATCGTCATGATGACGCCGTCGTCACCCTGTCTCGCCCAGGTGGCGACCCCGTACTCGAACGCGTACCCGTCACCGAAGAGCGGGCGATCGGCGACGTCCAGGATCACCGGGAGCTTGGATCGGCCCATCGCGACCGCGACGCATCCGGGCATCCTCGCCGCCTCCCGGATCGCCCGATCGGTCTGATTCGGGTCTGCGGGCACGATCACGCGCCACCCGAAGAGGTTGCGGAACGCGCCAACGTAATCGAGGCACTGGTGGGTCTTCCCGTCCTCCCCCACGTCGAGACCGCAGTGCGTCACAACGAGCTTCAGAGACGCCTCGTTGATGTCGTTGAGCCGCTGCTGGTTGTATACCTCGTCCACACCGAACACACCGAAGTCGGAAAGGAACGTAAGCACACCTGTGGTCGAGAGCGCGCCGGCGGCCGTGGCGGCGTTGTGCTCGCCCACGCCTGCCTGTACGAATCCCCCAGGACGCACATCGGAGAACCCTCCGGTCTTCACGCTTGCGGCGAGATCGCAGTCGAACACTGCCATCGGCATATCCGGGTTGGCCTCGGCCAGATCGACCAGCGCCGAGCCCCACGCCGAGCGGTTGTCCGTACGTGTCTCACGCGTGTACGTGCGCGGCACGCCCACATCGAGGTCCAGCGGCTCACGCACGTGGTGCAACGCCGGTGTGAGCGTCATACCGCCCCGTCGCCGACGGGCGGTCTCGATCGTGGACTCGACACCAAGCTCCTGCAGGGCCCGCTCGTACTCTTCGGCCGTGAGCCCGCGTCCGTGGAACTCGTGGTCCCCCTCCATGAAGGAGACCCCCTTGCCGATGACCGTCCGGGCGACGATGGCCACCGGTCGCTCCCGATCGGCCACCGCCTCGGCGATCGCCTCGTACACCGCGCCGAGATCGTGACCGTCGATCTCGATGACACGCCAGCCGTCGGCGGCGAAACCACCGCCGATGTTGACCGGCATGACGTCCTCCGTGTGGCCGGAGATCTGTATACCGTTGCAGTCGACCAGCACCGTCAGGTCGACCAGGCCCTCCTTGACCGCCAGGCGACGGGCCTCGGCCACCTGCCCTTTGTGTTGTTCGCCATCGCTCATCACCACGAAGGTCCGGCTCGCATGGCCCGCGATCCGCGAAGCGAGCGCGAATCCCACGCCGGCCGAGAGCCCCTGTCCCAGGTTTCCCGTGCCCCACTCCACGCCCGGAACGGAACGCTCCACGTGCCCCTCGAAAACGCTGCCGGCCTGACGGAAGTGCGCAACGGCGTCCTCCAGGTCGAAGAACCCCGCGTCGGCGAGGGCGCAGTA
The DNA here is from genome assembly GCF_023161965.1 of Anaerosoma tenue. Lineage (NCBI taxonomy): Bacteria > Bacillati > Actinomycetota > Coriobacteriia > Anaerosomatales > Anaerosomataceae > Anaerosoma > Anaerosoma tenue. The sequence continues at coordinate 82,878 of NZ_JALNTY010000001.1, read as the reverse complement.
GACGCCGGGTGACGTATGCCCGTGGCTGATGACGATGCGGTCGCGTCCGTCGGCCCGGGGATGCGCAGGGTCTATCGCGGCGAAGTGCGTGAGTGTGAGGTAGATCTCGAGCGACGACATCGACCCGCCGGGGTGACCGGATCCGGCAAGCGAGGTCATCGTGAGGATCGCGCCCCTCAGCCTGCGAGCACGCGCCTCCATGTCGCGGATCGTATCCTCATCCAGCGACGGCTCGGCGAACCCACGCTCCACCATGGCGCCTCCTCCCGACAGACCCGCGCATGCGCGCTGCCAACCATTACACTTGAGGATACCCGAACCCATACCCGAGGAGCCCACATGCCCGACCTACGCCGGATCGCCGAGGAGGCCGCCCGCGCCGGCGGCGCCGCTCTTGCCGCACATGCAGGCCACATCACCGGCCTCCGGACGAAGAGCAGCGCAGCGGACGTGGTCACAGCGGCCGACATCGCCTCCGGCGTGGCCGTGGCACGGTCAATAGCCGATGCCCTGCCGGATGCGCGCTTCGTGGTGGAGGAGCCGGAGGTCTACGACCTCGCCGGGGTGGTCCAGGGGGACCTCCGCGATGACGAGGTCTGGGTCGTCGATCCGCTCGACGGCACAACCTCGTTCGTCCACAGCTACCCGTGCTACTCGGTGAGCGTGGCGTGCCTCCGCTCGGGCCTTCCGGTCGCCGGAGCGGTCTTCAACGTCCCCGCGGGAGAGATGGCGTCTGCCGCCGCTGACGCCGGCGCTTCGCTCGACGGCAGGCCGCTCACCTGCACGGGCGCATCGCGGATGTCCGAGGCGCTCATCGCCACCGGGTTCCCGTACGACAGAGGAGAGCCGCTTGACCGGCAGCTCCGGATCTTCGAGCGGGTCATGCGCCCGTCGCACGACGTGCGGCGCGACGGCTCGGCCGCTATAGACCTCGCCAACGTGGCCATCGGGCGTGTGGACGGCTTCTGGGAGACAGGGCTCAAGCCCTGGGACATGGCGGCCGGCGTCCTGATCGTCGCCGAGGCGGGTGGTCGCGTGACCGACCTCGAGGGATCCCCCTGGTCGGTTCAGACCAGCTGCGTGGTGGCGGCCAACCCTGCGCTCCACGAGGTCCTGCTCGGCCTCATCATGGACGCGGACACCGCCTAGCGCGGTCCGCGGCGCGTCTCCTTCGGTTCGTCATACTCCAGGCCCAGATCCGTCAGCACTTTGGTGACCGCCCGCTCCCCGCTTTCGATGCAGTTGGGGATGCCTACGCCGCGGAAGGCGCCGCCCGCGAGGGCGAGCCCTGGTACCGATGCGCTACGCCGCTCGATCTCGTCCACGCGGTCGAGATGGCCGAGCGTGTACTGCGGCATGCCTCCGGTCCAGCGATAGACCTTGGCGATCAGCGGCTGCGCATCGGCACGCACGCCGAGCAGCTCAACGAGTTGCGTGCGGATGGTCTCCACCAGCTCGTCATCGGTGGCCTCGAGCAGATGCTGGTTCCCGGGCCCTCCGATGAAGCCACGGAGCAGCACCCTCCCGGACGGTGCGCGATCCGGCCACTTGGAGGACGACAACGTGACCGCCAGGATCGGACGGTCCTCGACCATCGGCGAGAGGATGCCGAACCACCGGGTGTCGAAGGGGCAGTCCTCTTCGCGGAACGCGAGCGAGACGGTGGCCGAGGACGAACACGGGATCGACGCCAGCAGGTCGGAGATCGCTGCATCCACGTCGCGCATGAGCCGGGTCGCCGCCCAGGCCTCGGTCGCCACGACCAGCGCATCGCCCTCCACGACCTCCCCACTGTCCAACGTGACCTTCCACCCGTCGCCTGCCCGCTCGATGATGGTTGCCGCGACGCCGGTCTTGATGCGCTCGCGGCCCACGGCGTCGGCCATCCCGTCGGTAAGGTCCCGCATGCCGCGATGGAAGGTGTTGAAGAACGCCCAGGGCTTGCCGCCGGGCTTCGGCGGGTACTTCTTGCGCATCTCCTCGCGCTTCTTGCGCTCATTGAGGAATCCGCGGATCACCGAGCCGAACTCCTGCTCCATCTCAAGGAAGTTGGGGAACGTCGCCGCCAACGACATCTGGGTGGGATCGGACGCGTGCACGCCGCCCACGAGCGGTTCGGCCACTCGGTCCAGCGCCTCACGACCCATGCGCCGGACCACGAACGCCTCAAGCGTCTCGTCGTGGTCCTGCGCGCTCTCACCTTCGGCCCAATGCTCCTTGCGCGGCAGGAACCAGTCCAGCGCCATGCGGAACTTGCCGGGCCACGAGTACAGAGACGTGGTGGCGAGTGGCAGCAGCTTGGTGGGCGCGAACATCATGATGCCGTCAGGGAGCTCGACCAGACGCTTGCCCTTCACGATGAGCGTCTTCTTGTTCTCCTCGCGAGCGGGCACCATCTCCTCGGCGATGCCGAGCATCCGCGCGATCCGTCCGACAGCCGGCTTGGTCGACACGAAAGCGTCGCTCCCGCCGTCAACGACGTACTGCCCGCCCTCGGGATCTTCCAGGATGTCGGTGACGAGCTTCCCGCCTACACGCTCTTCCTTCTCGATCACGACGCAGTCGACATCGTGCCCGGCTTCGGCAGCCCGACGCACCTTGTAGGCGGCGCCGAGTCCTGCCGCTCCACCGCCGATGATGATGATCCTCTTCAAGAGACCCGCCTTTCGTAACATGCGCACCCCGAGGAGCGCACGGGTGCGCTTCGTGTGCTAGTAGACCCGCTTCTCCTCGACCGCGTCCTCCTCGAGTGCGATGCCCGCCTCGCCGAGCACCTTGGAAACGGCGCGCTCACCGCTCTCAAGCGCGTTGGGCACGCCTACGCCCCTGTACGCGTTTCCGGCAAGCGCGAACCCACGCACTCCGCACTCGAGCCGCTCGATCTCGTCCACACGCTTGAGGTGATCGAGCGTGTACTGCGGCATGCCCTTCTCCCACCGGAACAGCTTGGCGTAGCGCGGCCGGGCATCCGCCTTGATGCCGAGGAGTGCCACCATCTGCGTGCGCGCGAGCTCGAGCAGATCCTCATCGCTCGCCTCGAGCACCGCCTCATCACGCGGTCCTCCGAGGAAGCCCCGGAAGAGCACCCTGTCCTCCGGCGCGCGATCCGGCCACTTCGAGCTCATGAGGCTCACACCAGTGAGGGGTCGCCGCTCCACCATCGGCGAGAGGATGCCGTGCCAGCTGAGATCGAACGGACAGTCCGACCTGTCGAAGGCGAGGATCGCGGTGGCCGACGAGGAGCACGGGATGGTCTCGAGAAGGTCCGCCAGCGAGCCATCCACCGGCCGGGTGAGTCCCGCCGCGGCCCAGACCTCCGTGGCCATGATCACCGCGTCACCCCGGAGCGTCTCGCCGGAGCTCAGCGTCACGGACCAGCCGTCGCCATCCTGAGCGATGGCGGCGGCACCTACCCCGGTGCGGATATGTTCGCGGCCCGCAGCATCCGCCATCCTGTCGCAGATGAACTGCAGTCCGTCGTGGAACGAGGAGAACATGGTGCGGCGCCTCTGCCCGGGCTTCGGCGGATACTTCTTGCGCATCTCCTCGACCTTCTTGCGCTGGGCGAGGAAGCCCCGGATCAGCGAGCCGTGCTTCTGCTCCATGTCGAGCAGCATCGGGTATCTCGCCGCCACCGACATCTCCGACGGCTCATCGCCGTTCACGCCCGCCGCGAGCGGCTCGGCAAGCCGGTCGAGCGCCTCCCTGCCGAGACGCCGGACCACGAAGCTCTCGAGCGTCTCGTCGTGGTCCGCGGCGGTCTCGCCGTCCGCCCAGCGGACCTTGCGGGGCAGGAACCAGTCGAGCGCCATGCGGAACTTGGCGGGCCACGAGTAGAGCGACGTGGTGGCGAGCGGGATGAGCTTGGTGGGAGCGAACATCATCATGCCATCGGGCATCTCCACGAGCCTGCCGTCCTTCACGATGAAGGTCTTCTTGGTCTCCTCGACCGTCCCTACCTCGTGATCGAACACGCCGAGGAGCTTCGCCACGCGATGCACGGCGGTCTTGTCGGTCAGGAACGAGTCGGACCCGCCATCGGCGATGTAGCGACCCCCGTCGGAGTCCTCCGCGATGTCGGTGAAGATCTTGCCGCCGATCCGATCGTCACGCTCGACGAGGGTGAACGTCACCTCGTGCCCGGCTTCGGCCGCCCGCCTGATCTTGTACGCGGCGCCAAGGCCCGCGATCCCGCCACCGATGATGATGATATGCATGCTGCACGGCTCCTTCGTCCTTCACGGGCGGTGCCGGCCGCCGCACTACCGTCTTCTCGTGTCAGTCGGGATCGTTGCCGACGGAGAGCAGCGGCTCCACCGCCCAGGAAAGCGCCTCTATGAAGCGATGATCGTCGTTGGGAACGGGTGTCCTCGTGAAGCGTAGGCCGAGTTCATCAGCCTGCTCCATGGCCTCGATGTCCAGGTCCCACAGCGTCTCCATGTGGTCGATGGCGAAACCGATCGGCACGACCACCACGGCATCGTAGCCGTTCTCCGCCGCGATCGCCATGACACCCGCAAGATCGGGACCGAGCCACGCACCGGGCCGCGCACCCTTGGACTGGTAGCCCTGCAGCCACGCCACCGGACCCTCGAGCGACCCGAACGCACTCACGCCCGGCAACCTATCATCGTCGACGAAGTCGGCCCCCTCGGCCAGCCCGGCGCTCGCCGCGACCGCCCCGGCGACCTCCCGGAGACCGCCGGGGTACGGATCGTCGGGAACGAGGTCCGCCACCGGGAGACTGTGAGCGGTCATCATCACGAGCGGTCGCTCCGCCTCGATCGAATCCAGCGCCCTGGCGCACTCCTCCGCGAAGAACGCCCGATACTGCGGCGCCTTGTGAAGCATCGGCGCCTCGCACACGTCCTCGATCTCGAGACCCTGTGAGGCCTCGAGCGCGCACGTGCGGAACGCCTCACACGTGACCTGCGACTCGAACGCCGAGAGAGAGACCATCGCGACACGCTCCGCGCCGCGCGCTTGCAGGTCCTCGAGCGCCGAATCGATCGACGGCTCCCAGTACCGCATACCCGCGGCCGCCACGACATCGTGGCCGCAATCCCGCAGATGAGCCTCGAGCGACACGGCGATGCCGCCCGCGACCCCGGGGAGCGGCGAGTACCCGCCTATGGCGCGGTACTTCTCCCGGGCGGACGCCACGATCTGCGGCGACGGCTCACGCCCCATGAAGCGGGACATGAACGGACCCACAGACTCGAGCGAGTCGGGGCCACCGAACGCCGTGAGCAGCACGCCTGTTCGGACCGGCACGCCGACGACTACTTACCGCCGCGGATGCGGGCCGAGTGCTCGTGCACGAAGCGGATCATCGTGCGGGCCTTCTCCGGGTCGCTCGTCTTGTGGATGCCGTGGCCGAGATTGAAGATGTGTCCCGGACGCGTGCCCACCGCCTCGAGGATCTCCACGACCATGCGCTCAAGTTCGTCATCGGGCGCGAAGAGGGCGACGGGATCGATGTTGCCCTGGATGGCGAAACGCTCGTCCACCTGCTCGACCACGCGCTTCATGTCGAGGCGCCAGTCCACGCCGATGACGTCGCCGCCCGCCTTCTGGGCCAGATCGAGCATCGAGGTGGCGCCATTGGGGAAGTGGATGATCGGCACGCCCTCGGGCACGACCTTGCGGCCATGCTCCGTGAGGGCCTCGATCACACGTGTGGTATACGGCAGGACGTAGCGCTCGTAGTCACGCGGCGCCACATAGCCGACCCAGCTGTCGAACACCTGGATGACCTGCGCGCCGGCATCGATCTGCGCCGAGAGGTACGCGATGACAGTCTCGGTGATCTTCTCCATCAACTCGGCCCAGAGCGCCGGCTCGCCCCACATCAGCGCTTTGGTGTACTCATAATCGCGCGTGCCATGACCCTCGATCATGTAGCTCGCAAGCGTGAACGGTGCGCCGCCGAACCCGATCAGCGGGACCTTGTGCTCGAGCTCGCCGCGGAGGATCCGCAGGCTCTCCATCACGTAGCCGGTGTCGGCGATCGGATCCGAGATGCGCAGGTTGTGCACGTCGGAGGCCGTACGGACGGGGTTGTGGATGACCGGGCCTTCGCCCTTGGCGAACTCCAGGTCCAGACCCATGCCCGGGAACACCACCAGGATATCGCTGAAGAGGATCGCCGCGTCGACGCCGACGAGGTCGACCGGCTGCATCGTCACCTCGACGGCCAACTCGGGCGTCCGGCACATCTCGAGGAAGCCGTGCTTCGCGCGGATCTCCCGGTACTCGGCCATATATCGTCCGGCCTGCCGCATCATCCAGACAGGCGTGCTCTCAGTGGGCTCGCGGCGCGCAGCGCGCAGAAGAAGGTCGTTGAAAGCCATACGGGGGTGTACCTCCGATGCAACGGGGCGTCATGGGACGTGGGACAGTTTATCATGCCTAAGCCTCATGAGAACCAGCCATACGCTCCACACGGGCCCGACTCGAGCGACGCGACAGTTCGCACCCCACACCAGCCCGAAGACGCGGCAAGGCCCCGCCGAAGCGGGGCCTTGCGGTTGCCGACACAGGCGGTTCTAGCCGACCTGTGGCGCCGTATCGATGATCGTCTGCACGATCGAGGGATCAGCGAGCGTGGAGATGTCGCCGAAGGCTTCCACGTTCCGGTCGCCACCGGCGATCTTGCGAAGGATGCGCCGCATGATCTTGCCGGATCGTGTCTTGGGCAGCTCGGGCACGATGTGGATGAAGTCCGGGCTGGCGATCGGCCCGATCTCCTCGCGCACGTGGCCACGGAGGATCTTCTCGATGCCGTCGGGGATGTCCACGCCGGTCTTGAGGATGACGTAGGCGTAGATGCCCTCGCCCTTGACCTCATGCGGGTAGCCGACGACCGCGGCCTCGGCCACCGACGCGTGGCTCACGAGCGCGCTCTCGATCTCGGCGGTACCCATGCGGTGACCGGACACGTTGATGACGTCGTCCACACGGCCCAGGAGCCAGTAGTAGCCGTCGGCGTCGACACGAGCGCCGTCACCGGTGAAGTAGCGACCCGGGAAGGCGGTGAAGTAGACGTTCTTCATCAGCGCATTCTCGGGATCTCCCCACGTGCCGCGCATCATCCCGGGCCACGGCTTGTTGATGCACAGGCGCCCGCCGGAACCGGTGGGGGTCGGCGTGCCGTCCTCGTTGAGGATCTCAGGCTCGATGCCGAAGAACGGCTTCGTGGCCGAGCCGGGCTTCATGGGAGTGATGCCGGGCAGGTTGGTGATGATGTGTCCGCCGGTCTCCGTCTGCCAGTACGTGTCCACGATCGGCACGTTCTCCCGACCGATGTTCTTGAAGTACCACATCCATGCCTCGGGGTTGATCGGCTCACCCACCGTGCCGAGCACCCTCAAAGTGGACATATCGTGCTTGGCTGGCCACTCGTCGCCCTGCTTCATGAGCGCGCGGATGGCGGTAGGCGCCGTGTAGAACTGGTTGACGCCGTGCTTCTCCACGATCTCCCAGAACCTGCCGGCGTCGGGATAAGTGGGGACGCCCTCGAACATCAGCGTGGTCGCGCCCACTGCAAGCGGGCCATACACGATATAGCTGTGGCCGGTGACCCAACCGATGTCCGCCGTGCACCAGAAGACGTCCTCATCGTGATAGTCGAAGACGTAGCGGAACGTCGTGGCGGCATACAGGAGATAGCCGCCGGTCGTGTGCAGGACGCCCTTCGGCTTGCCGGTCGATCCGGAGGTGTACAGGATGAAGAGAGGATCCTCGGCATCCATCCACTCGACATCGCAGTGCTGGGAGATATCGTCGGCGCGCACCTCTTCGTGGTACCAGTAGTCGCGCCCGGGCTCCATGTCCACGCGGGTGCGTGCACGGGAAACGACGATGACCGCCTCGATCGAAGGGCATTCGTTGAGCGCCGCGTCGGCCTCGGCCTTCAATGGGACGATACGGCCGCCGCGCAGACCCTCATCGGCCGTGACGAGCATCTTGGCGCCGCAGTCCTGGATACGGTCGCGCAGCGCCGCCGAGCTGAACCCGGCGAAGATCACCGAGTGGATGGCGCCGATGCGCGCGCATGCCAACATCGCGATCGCAAGCTCGGGGATCATCGGCAGGTACAGGGCGACGCGGTCACCCTTCTTGATGCCGCGCTTCTTGAGGACGTTGGCGAACTTGCACACCTTGTAGTACAGCGACTGGTAGGTGTACATCTTCGTGCGGCCCTCGTCCGTCTCCCAGATGAGCGCCGCCTTGTTGCGGCGCCAACCGTTCAGGTGGCGGTCGATGCAGTTGTGAGTGACGTTGAGCTTGCCGCCCTGGAACCACTTCACGTACGGCTTGTCGAAGTCGTACTCGAGGACCGTGTCCCACTTCTTCTCCCAGTGGAGCATCTGCTCGGCCATGTCGGCCCAGAACCCTTCGGGGTCCTCGATCGAGCGCTTGTAAAGCTCCTCGTACTCCTCCATGGTCTGGATGTGCGCCCGCTCGGTCACCCAGGCCGGCGGCTGGACCACGCGGTACTCCTGCGACAGGGACTCGATCGCATTCGATTCCGTCATAGGGTCGGTCTCCTCTCCTCGGCATCTGCTTACGGTCGGTGATCGCGGGAGATGGATACTGCCCGCGAACTGCCCGATGCCGCTCTAGCGACGTACGACAATCGTAAGGGCTAGACCCCCTTGCAGCGACGTCGAGGCGGCCGAACGGCCCCCATGCTTCGGTGGACGGCATACACCGGCCGGTGTCCGGCGTACGCCGATGTGTCTGCCGCACACGGTCCGAAACCTACCGTTCGCGGCCGGAGAAGTTGCATTCTGGCGGCCGAGCGGGTAGCGTGACGGTGTTGACAGTTTCCCTTCCCTAACATGCGGTGTCGCGGGGAATCCGCCCCACCGCGGTTGCGGCTCATCGGTGACCGGCATCCCGATGCTCGGCGGTCACGCCGTGTATAGCCGCCTGAGGACTCAGGGGTAACAGGGAAGGAATCAGGGCGGCCCCGACCCGAAGGTCGGGGCCGTTCCCATTCTCGTCAGTGATGCCGGACCTCGCGTCACACCTGTACGGCGGTTATCCCCCAGCCCGTGCCCGTATGCGTGGAGATCACCGCGCCGGCCTCCACGACCCGCAGCTCACGCACGTTGAAGCGGCTGCGTATCGCGTTCTCGAGCCACTCGGCCTTGTCCGGCGACAGCGCGTGCTGCACCGCGAAGTCGGCGGGCAGCTTCTCGTCCACGCGGGTCGCGACCCAGTCCACGCTGGCCTGGAGCGCGGCAATGGCTCCACGTGCGCGGCCCACCGGCTCGAAAGCGCCGTCCTCGGCCACGGTGAGCATGACCCGCATCTTGAGGAGTCCCCCCACCAGAGCCGTCACGCGCCCGATCCTCCCGCCCTTGGCGAGGTTGTCGACGCTGTCCAGGCCGACGATCATGTTCACACGTCCGCGAAGCGCTTCGAAGCGGTCCTTGATCTGCGCCACGGTGTCGCCCGACGCTGCCGCCTTGGCGGCCTCCACCACCTGATAGCCCTCGCCCCACGACAGGTTCAGCGAGTCGAGCACGTGCACGCGATCCCCCACTGAGCGGGCAGCCTCCATCGCCGACTCGTACGTGCCGGACAGGCGGTTCGAGATGGTGATGCATACCACGTCGGAGAACGTCTCCAGCTTCTCCTTGAACGTCTCCACGAATGCGCCCACCGGAGGCTGCGATGTCTTCGGCAGCTCCTTGGCCGCGTCCATCCTGCGGAAGAACTCCTCGAGTGAGATGGTGCCGTCCGGGAACGTCTCACCCTCGATCGAAACGCTCAGCGGAACGACCGTGATGCCGTGCTCGGCCGCCACCTCGCGAGGTATGTCCGACGTCGAGTCGGTGACGATGCACACGCCCTGTGGAGATCCCATCGCGTCATTCCCCTTCCATTGGACGGACCATGCCTTCGCCGAGCGGGCGCCCGCCGATCACATGGACGTGGAGGTGGTGCACGGTCTGCCCGGCGTCCTCCCCCGTGTTCGCTATCACCCGGTATCCTGACGCGGCGACGCCCTTGGCGGCAGCCACCTTGGGCACGGCGCGCATCAGCGCCAACAACACATCATCGGGAACGTCGTCGGAGATATCCGAGTGATGGGCGCGCGGAACGATGAGCACGTGCACGGGGGCCTGCGGGGCGATGTCGTCGAACGCGAACACCGTCTCGTCCTCGTACACCGCTGTGGCGGGTATCTCCCCGTTGGCGATCATGCAGAAAACGCACTCATCGGTCACGATCCGTCAGCCTCCTCCGCCTCGGCTCCTTCGAGCTCGCCGATCAGGGCGGTGACCTTCTGCCTGGCCTCGCTCAGCTTCTTCTGGCAGGCGGTCAGCAGAGCGACCCCCCGCTCGTAGCGGGCGAGACTGTCCTCAAGCTCGAGCTGTCCCGTTTCGAGCGCGCGCACGATCTGCTCGAGCTCCGCCAACGCGGCCCCGAACGTCATGTCCGCCGGCGCAACGACCTCGTCTGACATCTACCCCTCCGATCCAACTGACTCAACGATGCAGCCGAGGATCCCCTCGGCGAGACGCACATCCACGCGGTCGCCCGGCGCGACATCAGCAGCCGAGCGAAGCACCGCACCATCCTCTTCGTAACATACCGCGTATCCGCGGCCCAGTATCGCAAGCGGCGACAGGTCCTCCAGGCGGGCGGCCATCTGACCGACGTCGCGGTCGGCTGTCTCCACGAGCAGTCTGCCGGCCGACACCACCCGATCGCGCTCACGCTCCAGGCGGGACGCGTGCTGCTCCGTGAGACGCGGACCGACCCGCGCCAGAGCCTCCCGCGCACGCACGATGGCCTCTTCGCTGCGGGAGAGATACCCCGGAAGCGCCCGCTCCAGCCCGTCGGCAAGCATGTCCAGCGTCTGCCCGGGTGTTGCGAGCAGCGCGTCCGCCGAGGAGAACACGGGCCGGTCGGCCAGGAGTCCGAGGCGATGCGACAGGCCTGCCACGAGGTGTGTGAGCGCACGACCGAGGCGCGTCCCACCTGCGTCCAGTGTCCGGACCACTTCAGCAACGTCGGGAGCCACGGCTTCGGCTGCGGCCGTGGGAGTGGATGCGCGGACATCGGCCACCATGTCGGCGATGCTGGTGTCGGGTTCGTGACCGATCCCCGTCACCACTGGGACGGGGCACGAAGCCACAGCGCGGGCCACTTCCTCGGTGTTGAACGGCATGAGGTCTTCGTAGCTGCCCCCGCCGCGCCCAAGGATGACCACCTCGATACCCGGCTCGGCCCCCACCGCCTCCAGCGCGCGGACGATCTCGGCGGCGGCGCCATCTCCTTCCACCTGGACGCCTGCGATCACCAGCTCGGCTACAGGGTACCGGCGCCGCAGCGTGCGGATGATGTCGTGCACCGCCTTCCCTCGCGGCGATGTGACCACGCCGATCCGCTCGGGGTACCGTGGCAGCGGCCGCTTCCGGTCGGGCGACATCAGCCCCTCGGCCTCGAGGGCCTTCGCCAGCCGCGCCACCTGCAACCGGAGCATCCCCTCGCCCGCCACCTCCACGGAACGCACCTGGAACTGCATCCGTCCCTTGGGGGCATACGCGGTGAAGTTCCCCGTGACCTCCACCAGTGCGCCGTCTTCGAGGGTCACCCCGGATGCGTCGTACTGGTCGCGCCACATCAGGCACGGCATCACGGCCTGCCCGTCCTTCAGCGAGAAGTAGATGGCCTTGTAGCCGGGTTTGATCGTCGCCTCGGAGACCTCGCCCACGACCTTGAGCCGCAGGCCTTCGAGCGCGCCTTTGGCAAGCGCCATCGCATCGGATACCGAAAGCGCCTGCTTCTGGTCAGGCATCATCGCTCCCGGAGGCTTCGGAGGGCGGATCGACCGGGATGACGGCCAGGCGACCGTCCTTCACGCGCACTGCGGTCGCGCCGTCGGCTATCGCGGCCAGCTCGGCTCCCACAAGCGTGCGGCGCCAACCTGTGGAGAGGGGGTGGCCGTCCCGGTCTCCTGCCGCGAACCGCTCGAGTTCGTCGCGCGAGGCCAGCAGCGTGGTCGCCACGTTGTGCTCCCGCGCCCTGATGCGCAACACCGCCGACAGCAGGTCCGCAACCGCCTGGGCGCCCGACGGGATACGGTCCTTGCGCGGCAGACGGGGCAGTTCGTCCTCAGGGACCGCCTGACCCGCGCGGATGGCCGCGATGACGGCAGCGCCGCTGCGTGACGCCACCTTGTCGTTCACACCCCGGATCCCGGAGAGCTCGGCGGCGGAACCCGGCGTACGCCTCGCGATCTCCACGAGGCTCTCATCGGAGATCAGCCACCGCTTGGGCGTGTCCCTTCGCTGCGCCTCCGTCTCTCGCCACGCAGCGAGTTCGCGCAACACCGCGAGGCTCCTGCGGTCGAGCGACGAGGCGCGCTTCACCCGGCGATACTGCTCGCGGGGGTCGACCTCATAGGTCTTCGGGTCCGCGAGGCGCTCGAAGTCCTCGGCGAGCCAGGCGAGCCTGCCTTCGCGCTCGAGTCGCTCGTGCAGCCGCTCGTAGACCTCCGGCAGGTAGCGCACGTCGGCCTCGGCATACTCGACCTGCTCCGGCGTGAGCGGACGCGCCGCCCAGTCGGTGAACGTATCCGACTTGTCCACATGTACGCCGAGGAGGTCCTTGACCAACTGCGCATACCCCACCTGGACTGGAAAGCCCGCCAGAGTCGCCGCGATCTGCGTGTCGAACACCGGGGCCACAGTGGAGCCGGTGGCCCGCAGCAGTATCTCTACGTCCTGCGAGCCGGCATGCACGACCTTCACGACGTGCGGAGCCGTCAGCAGGCGCGCGAGGGGCTCGAGCTTGCCCTCCAGCGCCACGGCGTCCACCACGAAGCTCTCCTCGGCCGTACCGAGCTGCACCAGGCACAACCGGGCATAGTACGTGCGCTCGCGCATGAACTCCGTGTCAACCGCCACGACAGGCGCCGCCATAAGGGTCTCGATCGTGTCGGCAAGTGATTCAGTGTCCCGGATGTACAATGAGTCTCCGAAGGTCTCGGGTATCGTTCCGAGCAGGTCTCGGGTGTGTCGTTCGAGTGTAGCCCAAGGGTGAAGCTCAGACGAGGAGTCAGCCGGTGAACGTGCTCATGATCACCAATCTGCGCTCGGGGTTCGGAGACCCCGGCCTCTATGATTTCGTGCGCGAGCTGGGGTCCCATCACGTGGATGTCACGCTGCGCTTCCTGAACGAGGGAGCGGACCTCGCGCACCTCCTGCGCGATGTGAAGGACTACGCTCGCGTTGTCGCGGCCGGGGGCGACGGCACGGTCTCGGCCATCGCATACGCGCTCCGCGACACAGGCATCCCGCTTCTCGCGTATCCCGCCGGTACCGCCAATCTGATCGCACGCAACCTCCGCCTCCCCCTTGACCCCGTGGACCTGGCGGTCGCCCTCATCGCGGGCCGCACGGTCACGATCGACCTCGGCGAGCTGCACCTCCCCGGATCCGGAGCGCGCAAGGAAGTGACGGCCGGTTTCGCCATCTCGGCGGGAGCGGGCTTCGACGCTGCCATCATGGAGGCCGCCGCAGGACTCAAGCCCACCCTGGGTGAGGGCGCATACGTGCTCGGAGCGCTGCAGAACCTCAATCCACGGGTGTCGCGATTCACGCTCGATCTCGACGAGGGCACCGTGCGCACCGAGGGTATCGCCGTGATGATCATGAACCTGGCGCGCATCCAGTTCGACATCGAGGTGACCCATGGAAGCGACGCCCAGGACGGTCTCTTCGAAGTGGTGGTCGTGAAAACGTCACACCCGGCGGGCCTGCTCCCCGCGATCTGGGCGGCTCTGCTCGACCGTCTCCAATCGCATCCGGAGCGGCCCGGGCTCGAGATCCATACGGCCTCACAGGTGAGAGTGCTTGCCGACCCGCCGCTCCCCGTGCAGTACGACGGCGAGGTCACACCGGCAGCGACGCCGATGACCGCGCGCGTCCTGCCCCGTGCCGCCACCTTCATCGTTGCCGATGATGACGTTCTTCCGTCGGATGACTTCGGAGCGGCGCGCCGGGACCGCTGATCACTCGCGTGTGAGCACGAGCGTGCCGAGCCGCACCCGCGGGAACAGGTCGAGTATGTCTTCGTTGTACAGCCGGATGCAGCCGTGCGAAGCCTTCGTGCCGATGACCCACGGTTCGTTCGTGCCGTGTATCCCGTACGCCGTGTACACCCAGGTGGAACCTGCCTGAGCGTAGAGGCGCATCTTCCGCGGCCCGTACACCCCGTTCGGGTCGGTGTAGTACTTGGAGTTGATCTTCCACAGCCGCGTGGGAGTCTCCATGCCCGGACGGCCGATCGCGATCGGGTAGCTCTCGACGAGCACATCGTTCTGTACCAGGTAGATGCGGAAGTCCGACTTGTCGATCACGATCGACGTCGCCGCCGGATACGCGAGTCGCCGGTACTTCGCACTCGTCTCGGTCACCTTGCCGTCAGGGTTGGTGGCGACGACCCGCAGCGAGATACCTTCGGCAGGCACCGCGACGAGTCCGAAGTCCACCACCGCGTACGAAGTCGCTGGCCTTGTGGCGATCAGCGTGCTCCCGACGAACAGCTTCACCTCACTGGTGTTCACGCCCGTGCGGACTCGCACGTTCGCCTTCTTGGCCACATACGAGCTGTCGGAAGGGGCCACGAGCAAGGGCGCGGACGGCGCACCACCCAGTTCCCGCTCCTGTGACGTGGAGACCGCGTTCGGGCCTCCGAAGACCACTGCCGAGGAGACCGTGCCCTGCATCCCTGCGAGGTAGTACGCCGTGGCCGGGGCAAGGGCCGTCTTTTCCGAGTACAACAGCGGCCCGCCCAGCTTCGCCGCGTAAGTCGATCCGGTCAGCGCATCCGGGATCGCCGCGGCCACACCTACCGTCTCACCGGTCAGCCACCCCTCGGTGCGGGCTCCGCGGGCGATCGCGACGCTTGTGGCATAGCGGTCGGGGCCTCCCCAGCGCGACGTGGCGCCTACGCGTGAGTACACGGTGTTGGTGACCGCGGTCGTACCGCCGGCAACGATGACATCCCCGATGGGAAGCGATCTCAACGCAGAGGCCGTTGACAGGGGGACCTCACCCGGCTGCACCAACAGAACGGGCACACCTGTGCGCGCGGAGACCGCGGACAGCGCGAGCGCGTCCACGAAGCCGAAGCGATCCGTGCCGTTCGCGATGAACGCGCGTGCCGGGACCGTCCGTGACGTCTCGCTGGCCACCTGTGCGGAGCGTGCCGCCACTCGCGCGGCGGTGGTGTACCTATCCCCCACCGTCCACGGCTGTTCGACGGTGCCCGAGGTGATGAGCGACCGCAGCTCACTCACCACCGCGCCGCTTACCGCGCCAGGGCCGCCCACGATCGTCACATCCACACCACCGTTGGCCGAGTGGATGGCGGCAAGGGCGCTCTTGACCGCTGAAGGCACACGATCGCTCTCCACGAGCATCAACGGCGCGTCGTACGCCCAGCAGAGTGAGCCCGCCGCGAGAGGGTCGGCGTACGAACGGGGCTCTCCCGAGGCGATGATCACGCGATCGATCCCCGCCCAGCCGGGCCATCCGGCCTTGGCCACAGCGACCGCCGTGGCGTACCGGTCGGCGCCCTCGACCCTGTCGACCGCGAGCGACACCTGGTGGGTGTCTGCAGGCCAGGTCGCAGCGCTTGCGGACGCAGCAACGCCGAGTGTCAGGAGCACGGTGATCAGGAAGAGTGCGGGCCTCATGTGTGTGATCCGGAACATCGAGTCTCCCTCGGAACGGAGGCTGTCATCGATCCTGCTTTGGGACATCATATCGGCATCCCGCGTTGTTTGCTGGAGGAACGACAGAAAAGACCCGCCCCGGCAGCATCGCCGGAGCGGGTCTCGTGTTCCATGGTGGGCGCTAGAGGATTTGAACCTCTGACCCCTTCCGCGTCAACCAACGGAGGCACGTCCGTGGAAGTACGCTGATGTAGGGAAACCCCAGGTCAGATAGCCCGTATCGTTGTAAAGTGGATGGAAGTGTAAGACAGTGTAAGAGCGCAGTGGCTACACCGCTGGCTACATGAGAGAGAGGAACGGACATGAGGGAGATCACGTCGCAGGATCCGCGCGAGGCACGCGAAGACGAGCCTTCGGTGCCGGGCGTCGAGAAGATGCGCGTGTCGGAGTTTGAAGCGCTGGCGGAGCGGCTGGGCTTCGAGCCTGGCGAGCTTCTCGAGCGCCTCAGCTGATAGAGCGGAACGAGCAGGGGCCGTCCTTCGGGGCGGCCCCTTCGCTACCCCAAGATTATCCCAAGGTTAGGGGGCGAGATTAGGGGGAGGTTGCGGGGCGGTTCCGCTGCCTCGGCGCGGTGACGCCCAGCTCCTCGCGAACACGTTTCAGACGCTGCTTGGCGACGTCGTACTCACGCTGGGCCTCGAGCTCCGCGTACGCCTCGTTGTGTGCGTCGGCGAGACTCCTCCTGGCACACGCGGTACACAGTCCGAGCCGGGGGTGCCGTATCGGGCGCCTGGCGCAGTGTGGGCACAGCTCCGCACCCTCGGAGCTCGTCACGCGTTCGAGCAGATCCTCGAGCGTCACGTCGCCCCTCGCGATCGTCTGCTGCGCTTCTACCGGCAACAACCCGAACAGTTCGTCGTACTCCTCCACTCCGCACGTCCTTTCGTCTGATGGAGCCCCGTCCGGAGAGGAGTCACACGGGCGGGGCCCCGTGTCGAGTGCGTCAGCACCAGCGGAGATCACCAGACTCCGGATAGCCGAGACGCACGAGCTCCGAGACGACGTGGCGCTCGAGCCTGCCGATGGCGCCTGCGCCGCCGGTGCGCCGGTCGAGCTCGAGAATGGTCTGTCGGCCGTCGATCGTGACGGCGTACACGTCGAAGTAACTGTGCCGACCGGTGCGCTCGTACCGGGCCTCGTGGATCGTGACATCCGGCAAGCTTCGGCTGCGCCTGGAGAGGACGCCCATCACCGGCCGCCCTTCTTCTTCGGAAGAGCGATCGCCGAGAGGGAGGGCGCGGCCTTCGGGATGCAGCCTGCGGCCACGAGTGCCTTCCAGCGCCCCGCACGCGAGCTTCCGGTGGCTCGCCACAGCGCGGGCAGGTCCGCCGCTCCTGCGGCCTCTGACGTGTCACAGAACGCCGCGATCATGTGCGCGGGATCGGTGCGGTCGAAGCCCGCCGGAACGCCTGCCATGCGGATCACGAGGCACATCGTGTCGAGGAATCGGTCGATGTGCCCTGTGACCTCAGGGACGCTCTTGATGTCGTCGAGCACACCGGGGTCGACCAAGTCGAACATCTCCGGGCCGATCGCCTTGTCGGGGTCCACGCGGCGGAGGATGCGCGTCAGGCCGTCTGCCATGTTGTCGTATTGCCCAACAAGGTTGGACCACGTCTCCCGGGGCCTCCACGCGGCCACGAGCTCCTCTGCTACGAACGCCTCCACGAGCGCCTGCAAGCGCTCCTCGTCGGCCGTCCAAGCCGCGGTGACGATCGGGCGGGCGCGCTCCACCTCCGCCATGTTCCGGTTGGCCACGGCTATCCGCATGCTCTCGACAGCCGAGTCCTCTACCCGCTTCTCACGGACGAGCCGCATCATGGTGAGCAACTCGCCTGTAGCGGCGGTCCTGTGCCCGCGCTCGCTCAGCTCCTCGAAATCCGCGATCACCTGCGTCGGTTCCATGTGTCTCCTCCTAGTCGATGAGCCCGGAAGCATAGCCTCCGAGCGCGAGCGTCTTCACACCCGCGTAGCGTTCGTCGTCTTCCGTCCGGCCGACCCCGCGAGGAGGCAGGCCGGCCGAGCCCTCCTTGGTGGTCTCGTCGGCCTCCTCGCCCACCGGTTTGCCGACCTCCACGCCGTTCTCGTAGACGTGCACTACAGGCTCTTGACCCATCGTCGTGCTCCTTCCGTCGGTCTGCATCTACATCTCCTCTACCGGGACCATGCGCCCGTAGCGCTCCGCCATCTCGATCAGCCCCGCGAACACCTGCTCGGCTTGCGCGTCGCCCGGCGGGACCTGGATGTCGCCGAGGTAGTAGTTCGTCGTGCGTCCGGCCACCGAGGACGGGGCGACGGATGGACCGCCCGTCGAGCCGCCAGGCAGCGAGTCGAACACCATCGGCAGATACTTGTCGGCCGCGGCTTTGTCGCCGAGCGGGATGATGACCTCAGGCTCGTCGCCGACCATCGCGAGATGCGGGTATCTGGCGAAAGTTCCGGTGCCGTAGACCGGGATGTTGTAGCCACCGGTCGACGAGCGGGCTCTGCCGTCGCTGCTCATCGCCCCGGTGGCGAGCAGCGCCTGAGCGGCTGCGTATGCGGCCTTGTCGCCGATCTTCTGGTAGTACTCCATCCAAGCCTGCAGACTGCCGCCGTTGGGCTTGGGTATCGCGGCTATCGCGTCGTTGAGGTCTGTCGCCGCCTGGGCCGCGCGTTCCTCCGCGTCGAGCAGGTCGAGCTCCGCGTCTCGCAGGTCGAGCACCGCGCGCTGGTACTCGGGGCTGTTCTCCCCGTACTCGTCGAGCGCGTCGGTCACACGCTGCTGCGACTCGGTGAGGCGAAGCTTGGCACGCTCGAGGTCGATGTCAGCCCGCTCGGCGCCCCTCTGCTCGTCCTTGACGCTGACCAGCGCGTCCTCGTAGTCACGGAAGGCTCGCGTGCCCTCGTCCGTCACGCCCATGAGCGTACGCGTGGCCTCCGCTGCCTGGCGCAACAGCTCGTTGCGCTCCCTGGCCGCCTCGATGCTCGCCTGGGTCGGTACGCCGTTCTCGTCGAGCACCAGGCCCAGGTCGCTCGTGAGGCCCGTCACGTCCTCCGTCTGCCCCGCGAGGTGGCCGAGCGCGCCCGCCAGCGTCTGTATCGCCGGGATGCCGGGCGCGACGTAGTCCACCCACGTCTTCTGCCGCTCGCCCGCTGTCGCGAGGTACTCGCCGAGGCTGTCGGCCTCGCCTGCCGCCTCGGCGAGCGCGTCGGCGGTCTGCTCCACGGCCGGGATGCTGTTGATGAGCGTCCCGACGCCGTAGCCTACCGCTCCGGCGAGCGCCACGTACCCGGCCGAGACCGCAGCGGTCTGCGTGGACAGCCCCGCGAGCGCGGTGGCCGAGGTGCCCGCGTTCTGCGTCACGAGGCTGAGCGCGGTGCGCCACTCGCCGAGGGCCGACGCCACTCGTGCGCTCGTCATGACGCCGATGGCCGAGTTGACCATGCCGAGCCCGCCTGCGGTGATCTTGAGGGCGGGGCCGAGGAGCGCGAGAGCGGCGACCATCTTGATGATGGCCTCCTGCGTGTCCTCGTCGGCGTCGGCGAACTTCTGGAGCAGGTCCGCGCCGTCTTCGAGCATCGGCATTAGCGCGTCCATCGCGGAGACGAACGCGGGCATGAGCGCGTCGATGAGCGGTCCGGAGACTTCTATCAGCTCGCGCAGGGTCTGCTTGATGGGCTCGGCATTTTCCTGGAAAGCCTCGCCGAGCTTGATGGAGAACACGTCTTTCAGGTTGCTCCACAGGCCGGAGAGCGTGTCGGCCTGCTTGAGCATCATCCCGCCGAAGTCGCGGTCCATGCGCTCGGTGATCGCCGCGATCGCGTCGTCGGCATCGACGGCCCGCTGCTCCACGAGCTTCATCGCCTCGGGGATGGTGACGCCGAGCTTGGTCGCGAGCGCGTCCCACGCCGGGATGCCGGCCTCGGCCAGCTGGCGCATCTCCTCGGCCTGCACGGCGCCTTTCGTCTTGATCTGGCCGAGCGCCACGATGATGCGGTTCAGCCCGTCCGTGCCGAGAGAGAGCCCGGCCGCCGCGTCGCCGACGCTCGTGAGCATCGGGATCACGTCCTCGGCGGCGAACCCGTAGGCGAGCAGGCGCTTGGTGGCGTCCATGAGTCCGGGGATCTCGAACGGCGTCTTGGCCGCGAACGTCTTGAGGTCGTCGAGCATCTGCTTGGCGGCCTCGGCGCTCCCGAGCATCGTCTCCAGCGCCACCTCGGTCTGCTCGAAGCTGGCGGCGGTCTTGATGCCGAACACGACGGCCGCCGTGGTCCCCGCCACGATGGGCGCGGTCACGTACCGCGTGAACGCCGATCCCGTCCTGGAGAACACGCCCTCGACGCCCTTGAGGCTGCGCTGGACGTTCTTGCCGAGGTCGGCCACCTCGCGCCGGAAGGCTTTGTCGTCGGCCTTTATGTCGATGACCACCTGGCCGTCAGACATCGGTGTCACCCCACTTCGCCGCTTCGCGTGCGATCGCCTCGGCCGTGACCACCGCGTCCTCGGCGCTGAAGCGCATGTAGTTGACGGTCGCCGCTGCCACCACGAGCC
Organism: Anaerosoma tenue; assembly: GCF_023161965.1. NCBI lineage: Bacteria > Bacillati > Actinomycetota > Coriobacteriia > Anaerosomatales > Anaerosomataceae > Anaerosoma > Anaerosoma tenue. Next base: position 62,578 of record NZ_JALNTY010000001.1, on the reverse strand, counting down.
CCGAGACCGCGAGCCCCACGCCACGGAAGATCTCCGTGTCGTCCGGGCCGAACACCTCGATGAGCGCCTTCAGGATGCGGTGCGCGATGGCGTTGTGGATCACCAGCTCGTCGTCTTTGAGCGCGCCCTCCTGCGCGAGCTCGTGGTGCATCTTGAGCCATTCGCTGAGATCGTCCATCGCACGGTTGATTTCGGGGGCCAGGAAGTCGATGTCGGCCTCCATCACCCGCTTGGCGATGATGGCGTGTTCGTCGGGTCCCATCGTTTCGTCCTTTCGTCCTTTCGTGTGTGGGTCGCTCCGTTGCGTTCTGTGTTGTGTTGGGACCTCTCTTTAGAGAGAGGCCCACACACACACGCAAACGGACCTCACACACCACCAGAGTTGTTATCTGTTGTTGGGTCGGGCTCAACACCAACAACAGAGGGGGTCACAACACCTTTGGTGATGTTGAATCCGTACTTCGGAAGCCGTCCGTACAACGACGACCGGTCCTTTCTGAGCTTCTTCGCGAGCTCCGACACCCGGACCGGGCCACTCGTGGACAGTTCATCGAATGCCGCGCGCAGCTTCGTTTCGAACGGATCGCCTGCGATGGCCTCGGCGGCGGTGTCGCTGCACTCGACGAACCGGGGGCCGTCCTGGATGAGCATCAGGCCGCGTATGTCGTGGAAGTCCATGCTGCGCGTGGTGGCGTTGAACTCGGTGCGCCCGGCCGTGGCGGGGCTGAGCGTCATGATCGAGTCGGGATAGCGGCTCAGGGTGCCCGCGCCCGCGATGCGGTCCTCGTGACTCTTCACGCTGCGCCACGCCTTGATGAAGTGGTGGCTGAAGACCACTGCGCATCGGTACACGTCCCGGAACGCCGCGATCTCCTGGCTCAGGAACGCGGCCATGGCTTTGTTGCTGTTCTCATCGCCGTCCACCAACATGTAGATCGGATCGATGACGATCAGGTCGACGTACTCCAGGTCGCTGACGGCGTTCACGTGCCACTTCACCTGCTGCCACAGGGCATCGAAGTCCCAGGCGCCCTCAGTGTCACGCAGGTCCATCGCGAAGTAGGAGTGTTTCACGTCCTCCTCGGTGAGGCCGCGGGCCGCAAGCGCGGAGCGGTGCCGCGCACGGCGCTCATCAGCCGGTATCTCGAGATTGAGGTAGAGCACTATCCGCTCCAGGATGTCGTCGGGGCCTTCACACTCCCAGGGCTCACAGCGGCGGCCCATCCACTCCTGCCTTCCGACGTGGGATCCCGCCAGCGCGACAGCGAGATCCTCGAGTGCCAAGGTCTTGCCCGCTTTCGGTGGCGCCGCCAGGACCCCCACGTCACCTACTTTGAGCAAGCCGTCGACGAGCACATCGTCGCTCATCGCGCCACCGCCCGTAGGCCCTCGATGAACGCCTCGATCGTCTGTACCGGGATGAGGCGGCGCCGGCCGATCCTCACCGACTCGATGTCGCCACTCCTCATGAGCTCGTATAGCGTCGACCTGTGCACGCCCAGCGCTTTCTGGGCCTCGTCCACACTTAGTAGCCTACTGTCCATGCTTGTCGTCTCCCTTCCGCTTGACGTGTTTCTACGTATGAGCGTATTGTTTCCATTGGGAGGTGTGCAAAGTGGGAACATCGGATGCGTTGTGGTCCGCGCTGGACTGTCGTTCACCACGTGAACGTGTCTTCTTGGCCGAAGCTGGTCTCGTGGCTTTGCTCGAGCAAGCGAAGAGTGATGACGCGCGCGCAGCAGCCCTGAAGCTGGCGCGACGTGTTCTGGATGCGTTCCGTGGTAACGCCCCTCTCCCCTCGCGCGTAGTGGATACGCAGGATCTCGGAGACGTGGATCCACAGTGGCGGCTGCTGCATGACCTTGAGCGCGCGCGCGGTGACTACGAATCGGAGTTCGCTCCTGAACCCACCTTTGTAGTGGAGCACGAGCCAGCACACGGCATCTGGCTCCATTTCGCTGGCGTAATCCCGCCTCACGGATGGGTCACTATTAGATTCGACGATCGGCTGTCGCTGCAGGCGATGTACTCCAAGCTGCAGAAAGCATGGCCACGTCTCCGCGCCGCCACCGACATCAAGACCCGAAGGTCTCTGGGTGATCGTAAGCTCGCGCTGGTGAGATTCGTCTGTTTAGAGGCGGCACCAGGGAGCACGTGGAGGGAGCGTACTGAGGTGTGGAATGCACGATATCCGGAGTGGAGCTACCGGGATGCGCTGAAGCTTCAGAACGCGTTTCAGAAGGCCGCGAAGACACTTACCGGGGACGAGAAGGGGCTGCGCTGGTACTACGATCTGAGATTCCGGGAGTCGTGGCGGCCCTGGTTCCTTGATCAGCTCCGAGATCTCTCTGATTCGCTGTCTTGGTTGACGGAATCTGATGTCGACAGACTGCGGAACTACTTAGATCACAAGGGAGGTGAAACGAATGGGCAAGAGAGCGAACGGTGAGGGCAGTCTGTACCAGCGCGGCGACGGCAAGTGGTGCGCGTCTCTCCGCTACGAGGACCCCACCACCGGCGAACGTGGGCGCAAGACGTTCTACGGCAGGACCAAGACCGAGGCCCGCGCCAAGATGAAGGCAGCGCGGGACCGCATCGACGGCGGTGGGCCCGTCCGTGATTCATCGGCCACGGTCGCGCAGTGGCTCGCCGAGTGGCGGCAGACCACGCTCGCGGCCTCCAGCCGGAAGGCGACCACCAAGGCGAACTACGGATGCCTCGCGAAGCGGCACCTCGAGGCGGGCGCTATCGGTGCCGTCAGCCTGGAAAGGCTCAGGCCGGCCGACGTGGAGCGGCTCATCATCGCCCTCCGGGCGCGGGGCCTCTCCGAGGCGACCGTGCAACGCGTGTTCAACGTGCTGCGCATGGCGCTCGCCGATGCGGTACGTGACGGGCTCATGGCCCGCAATCCGGCGGCAGCGATCGCCCAGCCGAAGGTGGCCCGCAAGGAGGCCCGCTTCCTCTCGCAGGACGAGACGAGGCGGATCCTCGAAGCGGCACGCCGCACCCGGTACTACGCGGTGCTTGCCACGATCGCGGCGCTCGGCCTCAGGCGGGGCGAGGCGCTCGCGCTCAGGTGGGCCGACGTGGATCTCGACGCCGGGACAGTGCACGTGCGGGGCACGCTCGCGCGGATCGACGGCGAGCTCGTGGTCACAGAGCCGAAGACGGCCAAGAGCCGCCGCGTGCTCGCGCTGTCGCCCGGGATGGTGCGTCTGCTGAAGGACACCCGCAAGAAGCAGCTCGAGGAGCGCCTGAGGGCCGCGAACATCTGGCAAGAAGGCGGATACGTGTTCACGACGCCCTGCGGCACGCCTTTCGAGCCGCGGAACGTCCTGAGAGCGCTCACGACGGCCGCGGAGCACGCCGGCGTGGAGGGCGCTACAGTGCACACGCTCAGGCACTCGGCGGCCACCATGTGGCTCGAGAACGGCGTCAATCTGAAAGCCGTGAGCGAGCTTCTGGGGCATGCTGATATCCGCATCACGGCGGACGTGTACGGGCACGTGAGCGCCGAGGTGGCACGGGCCGCCGTGACGGCCAGCGCCGCGGCGATCGGGCTCTGAACGAAGGGAGGATGAGCAGTGGCTACACGGGTGGCTACACAGGGCCCGAAAACGAGTGAGAGGCCGGTCCCCGGTTTCCCGAAAAACGGCCCCTCACCTGCGGTTTCCATGGTGGGCGCTAGAGGATTTGAACCTCTGACCCCTTCCGCGTCAAGGAAGTGCTCTCCCCCTGAGCTAAGCGCCCATGGTAGCTGCGAACAGCGACGCCTATTGTAGCAGTCGGCGAGCGATGCGCTAGCCCCCTCTATCAAGGCTGTTGCACGCCGATTCTCGTCCGTGGTAGTCTACCCCCTGCGCGCGGACGTGGCTCAGTTGGTAGAGCACAACCTTGCCAAGGTTGGGGTCGCGGGTTCGAATCCCGTCGTCCGCTCCATCGACACCTCGGAGGTCGGCCCGAAGGGCAGGTATGATGGCCCACGTGGCCGACCTTCTTTGACAACGGATCGACTGCTCCTTTTGAACGGCGACGTGGCCAAGTGGCAAGGCAGGGGCCTGCAAAGCCCTTATCCCCGGTTCGAATCCGGGCGTCGCCTCCAGACCTGACAACGGGCCTGTCCGGACAACCGGGTGGGCCCGTCGTGCTTCAGGCCTGATGATGGCGGCGGTCGGTGCGTTATCATGATGCGCACTATCGCCAGGGCGACCGCGTAGAACAGGGACGATGCAGCAGAGAACCGCATCCATGACCACTGCGACCACCGTACGGCGGATACTGCTCCGTACGGCGTGGTTCGTTCTGGCGTGGATCATCGTCAGCGAGGCCGATCTCGGCTCGCTCGTCATGGGCGTTCCGTTCGCCGTGCTCGCAGCAGTGCTCTCCACTGCGCTCATACGCAGCGACATGCCACGCATCAGTGTCCGGGGAACGCTGCGCTACATCGGTTTCTTCGTCGTCCAATCGGTCCTCGGGGGCATCGATGTGGCCGCGCGGGCGCTGCGCCCCTCCCTTCCGCTCGATCCCGGGTGCATCTGGTATCCGATCCGGATCACCGGCAGGCCGGCGCGGGTCCTGTTCGCAGATACGATCAGCCTGTTGCCGGGCACACTAAGCGCTCGCATGGACGGCGACCGGCTCGAGGTCCATATGCTGGACATGTGCGCGAGATCGATCGAGGGACTCATCGCCCTGGAGGACCGCGTGGGCGCGGTGTTCGGGCAGACACTCGCACCGCGGACTATCGAGGATCTCGCATGAAGATGACGCTCGAGATCCTCGCCATAGTGCTCATCGCCAGCGTGGCGCTCGGCATCTACCGTATCGAGCGAGGGCCCACAGCCGCAGACCGCATGCTCGCACCGATGCTGTTCGGCACTTCGGGGACCGCCCTCACGCTGCTCCTCGCAGAGATCGAGGGCATCCATAGCCTCTACGACGTGGCGCTCGTGTTCGCACTCCTCGGAGCACTCACGACTGTTGCTTTCGTGAAGCGCGCCTGGGGGCCTGACGAATGAGCATCCAGACCGTCCTGGACACCGTGAGCGTGCTCGCTTTCATCGGAAGCGGGTTCTTCTTCGTCGCCGGATCGGTAGGTCTCGTCAGGTTCCCCGACGTCTTCACGCGCCTCCACGCCCTCACCAAGGCCGACAACCTCGGCCTCGGCCTCTTGGTCGTTGGATTGGCGCTCCGCTCCGGTTCATGGACCGCCGCGGCGAAACTGTTCGTCGTGTGGCTGCTCATCGTGTTCACCGGCGCGACCGCCTGCCATCTCGTTGCCAGCGCGGCGCGCGAGAAGGGCATCCAGCCCTGGGTGCGTGAGACCTCATGATGCTCGTCTTCGACATCATGCTCATGGCCGTGATCGTATGGATCGCCCTCGGCTCGCTGTCGCCACGCGGAGTGTACAAGTCGGTGGTCATGTTCGTGGTATTCGGACTGTTCATGGCACTCGGCTGGGTGCGCCTCGGCGCACCTGACGTCGCACTCGCTGAAGCGGCCATCGGCGCAGGGGTCACAGGCGTCATCCTGCTCGACGCCGCAGGCCATCTCCGCCAACGTACGCCGGGGCCGATCCCGGAACGTCACGTCAGGCGCGGCGTCGCCCCTCTACCGCTTCTCGCAAGCGTTATCGTGTTCTTCGTGCTCGCCCTGCTCGTTGTGAACCTGCCTGCCGAGGCGGACGGTCTCGCGCCCCTCATGACGGCGGGAGCCGAGGACAGCGGGATCAAGAACGTGGTCACCGCGGTGCTGCTCGACTTCCGGGGCTATGACACGCTGCTTGAGATCGCGGTGCTGATGCTCGCCACGGTGGCCGTCTTCTCGCTTCGCGACGCGCCCGACATCCTTGGCCGTCGCCTCGCCGGCTTCGCTGGCCCCCTCCTGGGCTCGTTCACCCGCATCGTCACTCCCTTCATGCTCCTGATCGCCGGCCACCTCGTGTGGATCGGCTCGTCCGAGCCGGGAGGAGCGTTCCAGGCGGGAGCGGTCCTGGGGGCAGCGGGGATCCTTCTCGCGCTCTCGGGCTTCGCATCCCCCCGGTGGGCGGGGCGGCGCGTGGTCCGCCTCTCGCTGACTGTGGGGCTGCTCGTATTCATCGCGATCGCCCTGTATCCGCTGTTCCTGGGCGGGACGCTGCTCCAGTACCCCGACGAGACCCGGAAGACACTGATCCTCGCGATGGAGACCTGGCTGACACTGTCCATCGGGGCGAGCCTGGTGAGCCTCTTCATCGCCTCCGCCTCGCCGGGTCCGGACGGTGGGATCGCATGAACCACTACCTCGTGTACGGCCTCGGTGGCGCGCTCATCTTCTCGATCGGCGTCTACGGCATGCTCGCGAGGCCGCATCTCCTGCACAAGGTGGTCGCCGCCAACCTGATGGGAAGCGGCGTCTTCCTGATACTCATCGGTCTCGGCAACCGCGCACAGGGGCGACCCGACCCCGTGCCCCAGGCGATGGTGCTCACCGGCATCGTCGTCACGGTGGCGCTCACCGCCCTCGGCCTGGCCATCGTCAAGCGGTACTACACCGTCACAGGGCTGACCACCCTCGATGACGACCCGCCGGAGGCTGATGCGTGATGAGCATCGCCCACCACCTACCGGCACTCCTGGTCATGACCCCTCTTGCGGGAGCCTCACTCACGTTCGTCACCGAGCGGCGGCGTGACCCGGTCGTCGCGGTCCTGACCGGCCTCACGATACTCGGGCTCTCGATCGGCCTCGTCGTACGGGTGCTCGCGGTGGGGCCCTTCCGCTACGAGATCGGCGGCTGGGGCGCGCCCGTAGGCATCGACCTCGTGGCCGATGGAGCCTCGGCGCTCTTCGTGCTGTTGAGCGCTGTCGTGGGCCTTGCCGTCACCGTCTATGCCACCGACTACTTCCGGGGACCCCGGGCGAGCGTGTACGGTCACGGCATGTTCTGGACGCTGTGGCTGTTCATGTGGACTTCCCTGAACGCCCTGTTCCTCACAGGCGACATCTTCAACGTATATGTGTGCCTTGAACTCGTGGGCATCTCCGCGGTCGCCCTGGTGACGCTCAACGGCGGCTCGCGGGCGCTGCGTGCGGGCGCACGCTACCTCTTCTCCAGCATGCTCGCCGCCATGACCTATCTCTTGGGCGTGGCGATCGTCTACTCGGCCACCGGTAGTCTCGATATGGCTATACTCCGCTCGACCCTCGTGCCTGACCCCGCTGCGGCCACCGGACTCTCGCTCATGGTCGCGGCGCTACTGCTCAAGACCGCCCTCGTGCCCGCGCACTTCTGGCTGCCCTCGGCGCATGGCTCGGCTCCCTCCCCGGTGAGCGCGGTGCTGTCGGCCCTCGTCGTCAAGGGATCCTATTACACGATCCTGCGCCTGATGATCAGTGTCGCACCCCCTGGATTCCTGCCCGGCGTCGACATCGTGCTCGGCGTCCTGGGGGCGACCGCGATCATCTGGGGTTCGCTGCAAGCGCTCGTGCAGACCCGCATAAAGCAGCTCGTCGCCTACTCCACAGTCGCGCAGATCGGCTACTTGTTCATCGTCTTCCCGCTGGCTCGGGCTGGCACCGATGTCTTCCTGCTTGCTCTTGGTGGCGCTCTGTTCCATGCGATCACGCATGCTCTCGCCAAGTCGGGCTTCTTCCTCGCAGCGGGCAGTCTCGCGTCGCGCTTCGGCTATGAGAGGATCGACGAGATGGCGGGGGCCGCCCGTTCCGCCCCGGTGCTGGTGATGACGCTGGCGCTCGCAGGCGTCACGATGATGGGCCTACCGCCGAGCGGCGGTTTCGCGGCCAAGTGGATGCTGGTCTCGGCGGCGCTCTCGGCTGGTCAGTGGTGGTGGGCGCTGGTGCTGGTGACCGGCGGACTGCTTGCGGCCGCGTACATGTTCCGCCTTCTCGGCGTGCTGCTGCGCGACTCCCCCGCGGCGTTGAACCCGCCGTCCGGCGCGATACGCACAGAGTGGGTGCCCCTCTCGCTTGCGGCGGGAGCAGCGCTGCTCGTACTGGCAAGCCCGCTCGTCACCGAGCTCGTCAACGCCAGCGTGCTCGTTCTGGGCCAGGGGGTGACGCCGTGATCGCGTGGCTTCCGGTGCTCGTTCCCGCCGGTGCGGGGGTCGCCACACTGCTTCTCGGCGAGCAGCGTTCGCGCGCCCGCAACGTGGTGAACCTGGGTGCCGCCCTGGCATCCTCGGCTGTTGTGCTCCTCATGGCTCGCGCCGCCTACACGGGTGGAGCGGAGGCGGCTTCGCGCATCGCGATCGTCCCGGGCTTCACGCTGGGGGTGAGCGGCGACCTCCTTGGCCTGCTGTTCTCCGCCGTGGCCACGGTGCTCTGGGGCGTGACGCTCGTGTACGCGATCGGCTACATGGAGCATGCCCGCGACCGTGCACGGTTCTTCGGCTTCTTCGCGTGGTGTATAGCCGCCGCCAACGGTGTCGCTCTCGCCGAGGACCCGGTGAGCCTCTTCATCTTCTACGAGATCCTCACACTCACCACATACCCCCTCGTCGTGCACTCGGGAACACCCGAGGCGCTTGCGGCGGGACGGAAGTACCTCTACTACGCGCTCGGGGGCGGGGCGGCACTGCTGGTGGGTGTGGCGTGGCTTGCCACCATCGCGGGGTCGACGCCGTTCACCCCCGGCGGCGCGCTCGATGCGGTGTCCGGCCGCACCACCGAGCTGCGCGTGATCTTCGGACTCATGGTCGCCGGATTCGGCGTGAAGGCCGCCATCATGCCGCTCCATGGATGGCTTCCCGGCGCGATGGTCGCCCCGGCTCCGGTGAGCTCGCTACTGCACGCGGTGGCCGTGGTGAAGGCGGGTGTCTTCGGCATCGTCCGACTCGTCAACGAGCTCTATGGTCCCGCGCTGAGCACTTCGCTCGGCGTTGCCACCCCGCTCGCCGTTGCCGCCGCTGTCACGATCGTCGTGGCATCGGTCATCGCACTGCGGCAGGACGACCTCAAGAAGCGCCTTGCGTACTCCACCATCGCGCAACTCTCCTACATCACCCTCGGCACCGCACTGTGCACGCCGCTGGCGGCAGCTGGCGCGGTGGCGCATCTGGCGCACCATGCCGTCATGAAGATCACGATGTTCTTCACCGCCGGAAGTCTCGCCGAGACGCTCCACGTCAAGAAGGTAAGCGAGCTCCCGGGTGTGGCCCGGCGCATGCCCGTGACGATGGCGTCGTTCGCCGTAGCAGCGTTCGCGTTGGCGGGCATCCCGCCCCTGGCGGGATTCGCGAGCAAGTGGTTGTTGGGAGCCGGCGCCAGTGAGGGCGGCTCGGTGTGGGCGCTCCTCGTGTACGTATCGAGCGGAGCGCTCGCCATCGGCTACATGTTCCCGATCCTCATTGCATCGATCCGCCCGGGCGAGTTCCCTGAGGCCGCCGGCCCCGAGAGCGATCGCCGCATGATGTGGCCGATCGTCGTGGTCGCCGCGTTGACGATCGCGTTCGGCGTGACCGCCGGTCTTCCCGGATCACCGGCCCACTGGGCGCTCACCGCCATCGCCCCGTCGTTCGGGGGGTGGACGCCATGACGGAGATACTGCCTGCGGGCATCGGCGGCCTGACGTTCGCGCTGGATGATGTGGGCACGTCGTTCATCGCGTTGTTCGCCTTCGTCTGGATCCTGTCGGGCGTCTACGCGTGGTTCACGGTGCCTGCCGATGACCGTGCACGGCTCTTCGTGTACTACCTGCCGGCGGCGGTCGGCGGCATCGCTGTCGCCGCTGCGGCCGACGCGGTCTCGTTCTACCTGTGCTTCGCCCTGATGGCCATCCCCGTCTGGGGCCTCATCGCCCATCCCCGGACTCACGCATCCCGGCGCGCCGCGGCGATCTACCTCACGCTCACCGCGGTGAGCGAGGCGCTCCTGCTCGCAGCGCTCGTCCTCATGGCGACCGAGGCGGACGGCCTCGCACTCACCGCGCTTCGGAGCGCGGTCGGCGGGACGCCTACGGCCGGCTATGTCACCACCCTGCTGCTCCTGTCGCTGGGGCTCAAGATCGGTACGCTCCCGGCGTCGGGCATCCTCCCGGTCATGTACGCACACGGGCCCTCAGGCGCCGCGGCGGCCCTCGCGGGGGCCTCTACGAAGGTCGGCGCCCTTGCGCTCGTTCGGCTGCTCCCCGCAGGCGTCATGCCGGAGGGCTGGACCTCGGCCGTCATGCTCATCGGTTGTGCCACGGCGTTCGGCGCAGCCGTTCTCGGCGTGCTCACCACCACGCCCCGGGCCGTGCTGGGCTACTCAAGCGCAAGCCAGATGGGACTAGTGCTCGTTGCGGCGGCGGCGAGCCTCAGCACACCCGAGGCCATCGGTCTCGCGCACGGCGCTGTCGTGGCCTTCTCGCTCCATCACGGACTCGCAAAGGGCGCGCTCATGCTGGGCGACGATGTCGTGGCACGCCTCTCGGGCCGCGCGCGCACCGTCGCGTTGGCCGCTCTGGCCGTGCCCGCGATATCGCTGGTGGGAGTGCCGCTCTCGAGCGGGTTCGTTGCCAAGTACGCGCTTAAGGACGCCGTGCATGCGCTGCATGGCCCGGTGCCCGAGGCCGTCTACGCGCTCATCCCCTTCACGGCCATCGGCACCGCCGCCCTGATGATCCGCTTCTACCTGCTCGTCCGGCACCGCCCACAGCAGCCGGCCACGCCTGCGCGCATCCCGACCATCTTGTGGGCTGTCATGCTGACCGTGAGTGTCGTCGCGGTGTGGATCTGGCCCGCGCAGTGGAACACCCACGCGATCGAGAGCGCATTCGACGTCGGTTCGATGTGGAGCGCCATATGGCCGGCGCTTGCGGCGATCGCGGGCGCGTACATCCTCCGATTCGCGCCTGGCCGGGTCCGTCGTCTCGCCGGCTCGGTTCCGCCTGGCGACGTGCTGCACACGGCGACCCGCTGGATACGCGGACTCGACGCACTCGTAAGCGCCTCACGGCGGTCCGCACGTGAACCATCGACGGATAGGCGTCGGCGCCTGCGCGATCTGCTCATGTCGACCGAGCGTCGACTGGTGGCGTGGACTACCGCGACCACGCTGTTCGTGGCGCTGGCGATCCTGCTGATCCTGCTCTCGACGCGATAGGGCGCTGTCGGGCATACGGCATCACGAGCGATCCGGATCCCTAGACGCCGTACTTGACCTGGATGCGCTTCGCCTGGTCGAGACGGAAGAGTCCCCTCTCGAGATCCTTGGGATCCGCGATGTTCTCAACGGCCCACTTCAAGATCTCATGGGGTACCAGGGGATAGCGCTTGCGCGCCTCTCTGAGGGTCATGGCCTGTGCTCCTTCTGGTTGCTGCGACTACTGCTGCGACTACTGCTGCTTCTGCCGTACTGGCCTGACACTCAGGATTGTGCGCCGGTGGAGCCAAACCGTCAAGTGCCGGTCGAGGTTGACTGCCATCCGCGACCGTCGGTCAGGATCACCGACCGGTACACGCCACTACAGGCCCAACTCCCCCTCGAGGACATCGAACGTGGTGATCGGCGTCACTCCATGGTCCGCCTTCACGCCGTGCCGGTCGATCAGGACGGCACGCATGCCCAGCGCGGTCGAACCGAGATAGTCGGCGTAATGATGGTCGCCCACATGCGCCGCCTCCTCGGGCTGCACCCCCAGGCGCTCGCAGGCGAGAGCGAAGATGCGTGGATCGGGCTTGTGGAGGCCGACATCGGCGGACCCCACTATGTCGGACAGCACATCGCCAAGGCCAAGGCCCTCAAGAAGGCCTTGCAGCCGCGAGTCCCAGTTGGATATCACGCCCACGGCGAGGCCGCGCTCCCTGAGTCGCTCGAAGGCCGGGCGGACGTCGTCGTACAACGCCCACCTGTCCGGGCGGCCGAACTCGTCGTACACGTGACGCGCGATGGCGACCGCCTCGTTCTCGATACCGAGCTGACGGCACAGCAGCGAGTACATGCCCACCCATACGGACGAGGTGCGCTCCTCGTCGGCCCAGAATCCGTCGTCCTCCGCGTACCGCTCTTCGTAGTACGCGTCCACGAGCGGCATGTACGAATCGATGACCGAGATATCGCGGAAATGCCCGGCACGCTCCAGAACCGAACGACACACCTCCGAGACGCTCGGTGAGGCGTACAGCAGGGTGTTGCCCACGTCGAAGAAGACAGCCCGTAGCGCCGATCCGCTCACGTGAGATACGTCACCACATCGGTATGACGATTGCGCTCATGCGGCTCCTCGGCCCCGTAGCCAAGCACGATCAGCGAGATGATCTCCCACCCCTCGACCATCTTGAACACCGAGCGGAGCCGGTCGCGGATCCAGTGCGGAGAAGAGATGCTGCACGAGCTCAGGCCGAGATCATGGGCGGTCAGGAGCAGGTTCTGGATGGCCGCTCCCACCGATATGGCGTTGTCTCGGTCCACGTTGGGATCCCCCGTGACAGGCGAAGCGACCGCGATGACCACTGGAGCTGAGCCGAGATCCGCGTAGAACCGGGCGGCGTGCTCCACACCCTCGGGGCCGAGTATGTCCAGGTACTCCTCGAGGTAGGCGGTCGTCATGGCCATGACTTCGGCCACCTCTTTGCGGGATTCGCCCACCGACACGTGGAAGTGCCATGGCTGCGTGTTCATGCGGGACGGCGCGTACGTGGCGGCCGTGATGAGTTGGCCGATGAGATCCCTCTCGACCTCGCGCCCATCGAACATCCGTATCGATCGTCTGCCGCGTATGGCCTCAGCCAGCTCCATGACACACCCTTCCGTAGGTTCGCACCCTAAACAGGATACCCGTCCGGAGCGAGCTTCGCACACCCCGGTGTCAGACGACTCACCCTGCCGTCTTACCGAGATGCCTCACCAGCGTGACGGCCGTGCCTCCCCCCGGCAACGGCGAGAACTCCACGTGGTCCATCAGGGCACGCATGAACATCACGCCCCTTCCGGACGATGCGTACGGATCCCCGTTCGAAGAGGACTCCCCGTCGAAGCCGGCCCCCGAGTCCGCTATCACGAGTACCACACGATCATCGTACGCCGTCACCGTGACCGACACGGCATCGTCCTCGCCGTGTGGTGACCCATGACGTATCGCGTTGGAGAGCGCCTCTCCCACAGCGACCCTGATATCGAACGATGCCGACTCGGCGATCTCGAGCGGCTCGAGGACCTCGCATACATCGGCCCTCATGCGTGCGAGAGAGGCCGAGTGGGCAGGAAACGCCATCTCCCTGACCCATAGCGGCTCATCAGGCGCGTCCGAGAGCTCCAGGCCGGAGAGCGCGTCAGCAGCGTCTGCGGCTGCGGTGAGGGTCGGTGCGGCCGTCACAAGGCCCGAGATCTCCAGGATCCGCGAAACGTTGCGGTCCGCCCCGGCAAGCACGAGCGTACCGTCCTTGGGTTGCAGTGCCCGATCTGCCCATACGAGCAGCCCGAGTGCAGAGCTGTCCATGTACGAGACCTTCTGCAGGTCGAGCACCACGTTGAGACAACCCCTGTTCATGACCGACTCAAGCGCGCCCTGCACCTCGGGCACGGTGACCATGTCTATCTCGCCATGGATGCGGACCACGCATGCGCGGCCGTCTCCATGATGGTCCGTGACGATCTTCATCCACACGCTCCCGGGGGTTCCTGCAGGCACAACGGTTCACATTCCACTGCCGGCCTCATCCGTAACATCCGGCCCGGGATCGGGTTCGTATCGGACCACGAGGATCGCGGCGTCATCACGCATCTCGCCTTGGCTGAAGCGCTGCACCATCGACATCAGCCGCTGGGCAACGGCAGACGCCGATCCTCCCGGCCGCAGGGCGCGATGTACTCGGCCCTCTCCGAAGAATCGCGCCTGATCACGGGCCTCGGTGACCCCATCCGTGTAGAGCAGCAGGGTCGACCCGGGAGACAATCGCACCTCCCGCTCCTCCCAGACGCCGTCCGCCACCGCACCGAGCAGCGCACCCGTGGTCCCGAGGCGCTCGATCTCCACCGGATCGCCGTGCCGGAGCAGACCGGCAGGGTGACCACCGTCGACGTACCGGAGAACGCCAGTGGACGTGTCGAGCCGGCCCAGCCAGAGCGTGACGATGCTCGTGGCGTCGCCGGATTCGAGCAGCATGCGGTTCAGCTCCTCCAGGATGCGCGAGGGAGCGAGGCCGGCGGCCACCATGCCCCGGATGGCGTACTTGATCATCGACGTCTTGGTGGCGGCGACGACGCCCTTGCCGCATACGTCACCGATGGAGATAGACACGGTGCCGTCCGGTCCTACGAACAGGTCGTAGTAGTCACCGCCGATGTCCGCGTCGGTTCCTGCCGGCTGGTACACGCTGCCCGTGTCGAGCCCGGGCACCCGCGGAAGCCCCGACGGCAGGATGCTCGCCTGCAGCACCGATGCCACATGGTGCTCCTTGCTGAACAACTCGGCCGTGTCGATCGCCAAGGCGGCCTGAGCCGCGAACGTGCGGAGCAGGTCCATCTCGTCGCTGCTGAACATGCCCGGCTCCTTGGCGAACACCACGAGCACGCCGATGCTGCGACCGCGGGCCAGGAGCGGCACCGCCAGCAGCGATTCGAGGCCCTGCCCCGATGCCGCGTTGAGAAGCCGCGTGTCCGCCTCGGAGATGCGGTCATACCGCTCCGGCTCACGCGTCTCGAAGACCCGGCCCGGCACATCCTCGCCCGGCCGGAACGTGATTTCCAGCATGTCGCGGTGCAGGATGCCGCGCGCCATCGGTATGGAGATCGTCTTGCGCGCCGAGTCGTAGGTCATGAGCATGACCGCATCGGCCGAGAGTATCTTCTGAACCACATCGAGCACGCGGTTGAGCACCACCCGCGTCTGCAGCGACGAGCCGACCGCGTGCGAGATCCTGAAGATGGTCTCAAGATTGTCGGCACGGCTCTTGGCCGCCTGGAACAGATACGCGTTCTCCAGGGCAAGCGACGCCTCGGCGCCGATGGTGCGCGCAAGCCCCATGCGCTTGGTCCCGGGAGGCCGGCGCTCATCGTCCGACGTGCAGACGAGCACAGCGACACAACGCCCCTGACGCATCAGCGGAGTCAGCAGGGCAGAGCGGACGCCCGCCGATCTGAGCGCAGCCTGCACGTCCGGATCGCGCGTGCCGTCCTCCACGTACACTGGCTCCGCCCGCGAGCGATCGCGGTCCACCGCGGACCACACCTGTGACCACACGGCCGCCCCGCCGGGATCGAGATCCCCCGACAAGCCGTACTCTGCGGGTGGATCGAGCAGTGCCACGGCCGATCCGTCGAAGCCGAGCAGCTCGGCCTCCGATGCGGCCACGTATCGGAGCGTCTCCTCCACCCCAACCGGAGAGGCTACCCGCTCGGCGATCTCGCGCAACGCCTCCGCCTCGCGTCGGGAACGGCGCTCGTTCTCAAAGAGGCGCGAGTTCTGCAGAGCCACGGCCGCCTGCGCGATGAAGGAACGCAGCGTCTCCTTCTCGCCCGCAGTGAACGCTCTTCCTTCGTGGCGTACCACGGCTATCGCACCGATGCAGTCGCCTCCCGCCCACAACGGCGCCGCCATACCCACGGTCGCCGTGCGTCCGTGCAGAGCGAACACGGGATCGTCGGGATCGAACACCGCTGAGACCGGCTGCTCGGTGCTCAGGCACTCAGCGATCCAGCCCTCCGCCGGTGCCGGGATCCGCACGTCGTGCCGGCCCGAGAGGCCGCCGCGGACGACCGCCAACTCGAGATCACCGTACTCGCCGAACAGCAGCACATCGACATCGGCCGGATCGAACATGTGCGCCACCGAGGTCGCCACGCCCACTATCACCTGACGGCGGTCGGTCGTCCTGGCGAGCAGTTCGGCAGCGTCGGTCAGCCTGTTGAACCGACGCACGACACCATTGAAGGCATCGAGGAGCCGCCCCACCTCGTCGTGCTCCACGACCTCCTCGGGCTCCAGCCGATCGCCCGCGCCGATCGCGCGTGCGCGCCGCTCGAGTTGCCGCAGCGGCCGCGTGGAGCGGGTGACCACCCAGAGCGCACCCACGAGCGCCACACCAAGCGCGACGATCCACCCCACCAGCCCCGGCCGAAGGGCGGTCCACGTCTCACGCCATACCCGCATCTCCGGCTCGAGCACGGCCACGCTCCACCCCAGGTCCGCCGGTTCCGTGATCCGGGAGTAGGTCCCCACCAGAGGGGCTGAAGCCTCGATGCTCACGACGCCGGTGGCGCCCGTTTCATCCTCGGGCGTGACCTCTACGTCAAGCCCCTCAAGCGAGGAGAGCGGCACACTCGCAAAGAGCAGACCGCCTGCCTCGTCGATCACTGTGGCAAGCGGTGAGCCGGGCAGACTCCCCACCTCGGCCAGCTCCCCGTCGATGAACGACGTGCGCACCCTGGCGGCCAGCACACGGGTACGTTCACCCGGCGTGCGGACCGGCGCGTACGCCCACAGAGCGCCCCTGCTCGTACCCCCCGGGGGCACCCACAACACCGAATCAGTCGCCGAGGAGGCGTCTATCGACCTGAGAGCCCGCAGCGATGCATCGTCAAGCGACTCCGCAGGCCAGGCCACCGGCGTGGCTGTAGGCTCCGCGAGAAGCGCGGCGCCTTCGATGTAGGCGGCATCGCTCAACGCAAGCGAGGAGAGCGCCTGTCGCACCACACGCTCGTCCTCGTCCCGGAGAGCAGGATTCTCAGCGGCCGACCGCATCGTGGCGCGCACGTTGGCGAAACGGCTCCCAAGGCGGGAGATGACGACATCGCCGTAGGCTGCATGCCGTACCGACTCCTGCCGCTGAGCCATGCGGTACACGCCACCGGCCGAGGTACCGATCAGGAGCACCGTGGTGCTCACGACGATCAGCGCCGCAAGCAGCAGCAGCCGGTTGGTGAGAGTGAACCGCTCGCGCGCCTGCACGCCGCCTCCTGCCTGGAACGGACGCCACGGGACCCGGGAATCCATCCTAGAGCACGGTCACCTCAGCGGCAACGCGGGCTTCAGCCACCGACCTTGGGGATGAACATCGAGAGCCACCCCACGACCGGTCCGATCCACCCGGTCAGGATCAGCAGTCCGAGGGTCATCAGCACGACGCCGGCGATGCGGTTGATCATCAGAGCGTGCCGGTTGAGCCAGTTGAGCACCGGCTTGACCTTGCCCAACAGCAGCGCCACCAGCACGAACGGTACGCCCAGGCCGATCGAGTACACGCCCAGAAGCAGGGCGCCACGGCCCGCCTCGGCGCTGTTGGCAGCGACCATGAGGATGGAGCCCAGCACCGGACCCACGCACGGCGACCAGCCGAATGCGAATGCCATACCCATCACGAGTGCGGCAAGCCCGCCGAACCGCTTGGCCTTGTGCATCTCGAACCGCGCCTCGCCATAGAGCCACGGCACTTTGATGATGCCGAGCATGAAGAACCCGAGCAGCATGATGATGCCCCCGGCGACCTTCTCGAGCACCGAGCTGTACTGGCTCAGGAAGGAGCCCACAACCGACGCGGACGCGCCAAGGGCCACGAAGACGATGCTGAAACCGAGAACGAACAGCAGCGATGGGATGAGGACCTGCGACGTCTTTCGCTCAGAAGAGGTCAACTCCGCGGATGTCATGCCGGTCATGAACGCGACATACCCGGGGATCAACGGCAGGACGCATGGTGAGAGGAACGTGATGAATCCGGCGCCCAGCGCCGCGAACAGCGAAGCGGTCTCGCTCACGGGATCGGCTCCCTTCGGGGCGGGATGTGGAGCACTTCACTTATACCCCGTGGGGGTATTGCTCGTCCACCCCGGAGGGATCAGTCCCCAGCGAGCTCCGCCCCGTATCCGGCCTTCACGATCGCCTCG
Source organism: Anaerosoma tenue (assembly GCF_023161965.1). Taxonomy (NCBI): domain Bacteria; kingdom Bacillati; phylum Actinomycetota; class Coriobacteriia; order Anaerosomatales; family Anaerosomataceae; genus Anaerosoma; species Anaerosoma tenue. The sequence goes on along the minus strand of NZ_JALNTY010000001.1, from coordinate 44,777 downwards.
ACGATCTGCTCAGGGTCGAGAACGCTGTCATCATAGGTGACCTCGGTGATCCCCGTGCGATGATCCGAAACGACGGCCTCGACGCCGTCGATACCGCCCACATCCATCTGGATCAGCATCGAGCACGAGTGGCAGTGCATGCCCGTCGTCACGAACCGCTGTGTGGTGGTCATGAGCCGACCTCGCTTCCATCGATCCGTCTGCCGCTCTCAAGCATCGCGCCACAGTAGGGACACATGCGCCACGCGCCGTAGACCTCATGACCGCACGAACCGCACGCGTGCCGCTCCGTGCGCTCGTCAAGCCCGTCCGACCCGGTCCTGCGCTGCCGCATGAGCGCCCGCCCGGCAACCGCCAGGACGATGAGCGACGTGGCGATGGTGCTGCCGCTGAAGGGGGTGAGTACCGCGCAGCCGGCGTGCTCCGACGCATGATTCACGGCTGACACGGTTGCCACGGTGACGGCGAGCAGAGCGACAGCTGCAAGGGCGACCACTTTGTAGGTACGCAGATGCTTCACAGGGTTGCTCCAGCGAGTCGCTCGGCCGTACGTCGCCCGAGGTGCAAGCGACGTGCCAAGGACGCGCATCCGCATCCACAACGTGACCTGCATCCCGGGATCACAGGCCGTACCGCTCCATCCTCACCTCGAGGGTCTTGGTGGTGAGCCCCAGCAGCTTCGCCGCTTTGGGGACGTTGCCCCCCGCTCGCTCCAGCGCCTGACGGATGAAGTCGAGCTCGGTCTCCTCCAGGTCGAGACCGTCCTCGGGGAGGACGAAGCACCGCGTGCCCGCCCCCGCAAGGCCGACGCCGGCACGCACCTCGGCGGGCAGGTCCTCCGCCTCGATCACATCGCTGTGGGACAGGATCGTCACCCGCTCCATGGTGTTCTCGAGCTCCCGCACGTTGCCGGGCCACTGATAGGCGACGAGCGCCTCCATGGCCTGCGGTGAGATGGTGCGCTCTCCGGCACCGAACTTCTCCAGGAAGTGGGCGACAAGCGGCGGTATGTCCGCCTGCCGCTTCCGGAGCGGCGGGATGGTGAGCGGCACCACGTTCAGCCGGTAGAAGAGGTCCTCGCGGAAGGCGCCTTCAGCGATCAGCTGCTGCAGGTCGCGATTGGTCGCGGCCACGACCCGCACATCGACTTCGATACTGCGGGTCCCGCCGAGGCGCTCGAAGGTGCGCTCCTGCAGCACGCGCAAGAGCTTCACCTGCACCGCCGCAGTGATGTCGCCGATCTCATCGAGGAACAGGGTGCCGCCGTTGGCCATCTCGAAACGTCCCGGCTTGGCGGTCGTGGCGCCCGTGAACGCACCCTTCTCATAACCGAAGAGCTCGCTCTCGAGCAGCGTCTCCGGCAACGCCCCTGCGCTGATCGAGATGAACGGCTTGGCCGACCGTCCCGAGAGACGGTGAAGCGCTCGGGCGACGAGCTCCTTACCGGTGCCCGACTCGCCGTAGACCATGACGGTGGCGTTCGTCGGCGCCACCTTCTCGATCGTGCCGAGGAGTTCGAGCATGGTGGGGTCGGCGGCCACGATGCCCTCGATGTCCCAGTCCCGATCGAGCTCGGCCCGCAGCCGGTCCACCTCGGCAGCGAGCGCCTCCACCCTGAGCGCCTTCTCGATACCCAGCTTCAGTTCGTCCAGGTCGAACGGCTTGGTGAGGTACTCGTTGGCGCCAGCCTTCATCGCCTCTACAGCCGTCTGCACATTGCCATGCGCCGTGAGCATGATCACGGGGAACCGATGACCCTTCGCGCGCAGCCGCCGGAGCACCTCCATGCCGTCGGGCGCGGGCATCTTGTGATCGAGGATGAGCAGCCCCGGCTCCTGCTCCGCTATAGCCGACAGCGCCTCCTTGCCGTCGACCGCCTCCACCACCTCGTAGCCCTCCGCCTCGAGCGCCTGGCTCAGCACCCATCTCATGTTCTTCTCGTCGTCGGCTATCAGCACACGACCATTCATCGGCTTTCCCCTCTCTCCTTCGCAACCGGGAGGGCCACGGTGAACGTGGTCCCCGCACCCGGTGCGCTCGCGACCTCGATGTGGCCCCCGTGTTGGTCGATGATGCGATGCACGATGGTGAGCCCGAGGCCGGTACCGCCGTCGCGCGTGGAGAAGAACGGGTCGAACACCTTCTCCATGACCTCCGGGGCCATCCCGGGACCCGAGTCGGCGACCGAGATGTACACGTCGCGCGCGTCGTCGTAGGCGGTGACACGGATCGTGCCACCGGTCTCGCCCATGGCCTGTACGGCGTTGGAGACGAGATTGACGAGCACCTGCTTGAGCTGGTCCGCGTCGGCCATCACGGGTGACAGGCCCTCGGCGCGCTCCACCTCGATCGCCACGCTGGCCTCACGCGCGAACCGCCGGGTGAAGAGGACCACGTCGTCCAGCACGGCGCCCACGTCTGTCGGACGCAGCGCAGGAGCCGAGGGGCGCCCGAAGTCGAGGAGCGCCTTGATCACGTGGTCGAGGCGGTCGATCTCCTGCTTGATGACGCGGGTGACCTCGGCCATGCGTTTGGGGTCCCCGCCCGACTCCTCTACCAGCTGCACCGACGCCTTGATGATCCCAAGCGGGTTGCGCACCTCATGCGCCACGCCTGCCGTCAGCTCGCCCATCGCCGCAAGCCGATCGGCGCGGATCAGCTGGTCGGTGAGCGCGCGCACCTCGGAGACGTCTTCGATGCTCACCACCGCGCCGAGAACCCGCCCCTGGTCGTCCCTCATGCGCGCGATGGACACGCGCGCGTGCAACGTCTTGCCGCTCATGGTCTCCAGCGTCGTCTCGCTCACGAGCCTGTCGGCGATACCCCGCAGGACGTGGCGCAACGCGGCGTCGAGACCGCCGCCGTCCCTGAACAACGCGCCCAGCCGCCTGGGCACCATCTCGTCCTCGCTCATGCCGAGCGCACGCTCAGCGGCACTGTTGACGGTCGCCACCGAGCCGTCGGGGCCTACTGTGATGACCCCCGACGTGATCGACTGCAGGATGGCCTGCATGTAGTGCTGGATCGTGACGAGCTGAATCGCCCGTTCCTCCAGCGTGTGGTAGGCGTCCTCGAGCTCGAGGCTGACACGCCGGAGGTCGAAGGCCTTGCGCTCGTCGAGGTCGCGCAACCATCCGAACAGGAAGCCGACCGCGAGGAACATCACCATCTCGTACAGGTTGTCGACGTGAGGACCCACGAGTCCGCCCATGGACGTGTGGGCATGCGGACCGAACAGCAGTGACGCGGCAACGGCCACGATGAGGCCCCCGCGCCATCCGAACACGAAACCGGCGTAGATGATCGGCACGTAGTAGAGCTTGCGGTACAGCAGGTGTACCGACATCATCTCAGGGGCGCTCGTGGTGAACAGGTGCAGCGCAGTCACCATGGCGAGGAGCAGGACGATCAGCACCACATCGTGCCGCACCGCCTCACCCGGCCGCGTGACACGCCGTTCGTGTCCGGATCCCCGCCCGCGCATGATCATCGCCGCTTTCTCGCCCACGAAGGCTCGACCCCGAGCTCCTCCCGGTACTTGGCCACCGTCCGCCGCGCCACGTCCACTCCCTGTTCCGAGAGGGCGTCGGCGAGACGCTGGTCCGACATCGGCTTCTCCGGGTCCTCGGCCTCAAGGAGCTCCTTCAGGCGCTTCTTGACGGTGGTGGCGGCCACGTCCATCCCTGTCGAGGTGCGGTAGCCCCCCGAGAAGAAGTGTTTGAGCTCGAACAGCCCGTACGGAGTAGCCATGTACTTGCCGGTCACGCCCCTGCTCACCGTGGAGAGGTGGACGCCCAGCTCCACCGCCACGTCCTCGAGGCGCAGCGGGCGCAGATCACCCTGCCCGTCCTCGAAGAAGTCGCGCTGCACTTCGAGCACGATCTCGGCGATCCGGCTTACCGTGTCCCGCCGCCGGTCCACGTTGCGCATGAAGCTCTCAGCCTGACGGACCTTGTCCTTGAGATAGCGACGGGTCTCGTCGTCTGCCGATGAGTCGGAGCGCAGCAGCGAGCGATAGCGCGAGTTCACGCGCAGCCCTGGCACCGCCTCGGTGTTGGGCAGCACGAGCCACTCGTCGTCGAATCGTCTGACGGTCACATCCGGCACCACGTACGCCGGCGCCGAACCGGGCGAGAACGCGCCCGCCGGCCGGGGGTTCAGGGTCCGGAGCATCTCGACCGTCTCCCGCACCGACGCCTCATCGCTTCCCAATGCGCGCGCGATCTTCTTGTACCGGCTCGCAGCCACGTCATCGAGATGGCCGTCGACCGTCGCGAGCAGAAGCGGCGTGTCGAGCCCCACCGTCTCAGCCTGTATGCGCAAGGCCTCCGGTACGGACCGGGCGCCCACGCCCGGGGGATCCAGCTGCTGGACGACCCCCAGCGCCTGCACCGCGACCTCGAGCGTGACTCCGGCGATCGCGGCGATCTCGTCCTCGGTCCCCACGAAGAAGCCATCGCCATCCAGCGATCCGATCACCGCCTTGGCGGCGACCTCGAGGTCGTCATCGATATCCATCATCGCGAGCTGCTCGAGAAGGTACTCCGTGAACGACACCACACCGCCCACGAACTCCTCTGTGTTCACATCATCGGCCACGGGCTCGCGCGTGGAGGGACCGTCCATCCGCTCGAGCTCCTCGTACTGGTCGAGCCACTCGTCCCAGGCCCGCTCCTCCTCGGAGGTCTCGAGCCGCTCCTCGCTCTCGACGGACTCGTAGTCATCCTCCTCCACCTCGAGGACGGGATTCTCCAGGATCTCGTTCTCGATGAGCGTGTGAAGCTCCGCCACGGGCATGGCGAGGATGCTCAGCCCCTGGTAGACCTGGGGTGAGAGGGTGACTTTCTGCCGTAGCTCTGGGTGTTGGGTGAGGTCCATGGGGCCCCCGCGGGTCGGCGCTCCAGCAAACAGCGTACCACGTAGGTCATGAGCCGTCTTCGAGGCCGTCAGGCGGGTCCGTCTCGACCACCGGCATCTCCGCCGGCACGCGTGTTCGCGCCTGCGAGAGCATCACAGCCGCGATCACCAGCAGGCCGCCGAACAGCTGCAGCGGCGTCAGATGCTCGCCGAAGGTGAACCAGGCCACCACGCCGGCGATCACCGGCTCCATGGTGGAGGTCACCGACGCCTGGGTCGCCTCGATGAGCGTGAGCGCCTTGAGGAACGCTCCGAACGGTATCACGGTGCTCACCACCGACATGACCACCACGGCGACAGCGGTTCGAGCGTCAGATAGCAGCGCGATGATCTCTCCCGGACCTCCCAGCACCACCATCCAGAACACCGCCGCCGCACCGAGACCATACGTGAGCAAGGTCCAGGGCGCGAACCTGCCTGCGGCGTACTTGCCCATCAAGGAATACGTGGCGAAGAAGACAGCCGACGCAAGCCCCCACAGCAGCCCGTCACGCGGCACCACGATGCCTTCGGCACCGAAGGCCCCCACCATCAGCGCGCAGCCGGAGACGCTCAGGAAGACCGCGGTGGGCAGAGCCAGGGTCAGCCGCTCCCCCAGCAAGGTCACCGAGAACACCAGCACGATCACCGGCGCGAGATACTCGAGCAGGATCGCAGTGGCGACCCCGGTAAGCGATATCGCCTTGAAGTAGGCGAAGTGCACCATCGCAAGCCCGAACACGCCGAACGCCGCAAGGAACAGCAGGTCCCGCACCCGCACGCGGAGCAGGTGACGCCGCCGCGCCGACAGGTAGACGAAGGCCACGGAGAAGGACACCAGCGCGCGAGCCGCCGACAATATGAGGGGGTCGACTTCGATCCCCATCGGCGGGAACGGCCATCCCGCGGTCTCGGGACCCGCCGCCGAGAACAGCCACTTCGCGAGAAGCCCCCCGCCGGCCCAACAGAATGCGGCGAGGATCACCAGCGTGTATCCCTCGGCGCGCCGGCCCGCTGCCGTCTCTCGTTCACGGGCCGTCACAGCAAGCCGTCCCGTTCCTGCCGCTCGGTCTTGCGCATCTGGTACTCGTCGAGCGGCTCGAGGTGCGCGATCACGTCCACGACCTCGTCGAAGCCGTTGCCGATCGCCTCCTCGACCCGCTCGGCGATCGCGTGTCCCTGAGCCACCGTGATCGTCGGGTCCACCTGCACGTGGAGGTCGACATACACCCCGCTCTCGCTCCCCCGCGTGCGCACATCGTGGCAGCCCCGCACGCCGTCCAGCTCCAGTACGAACGCGCACACGTCCGCCGGATCGATCTGCGCCGTGTCCGCCAATGTCTCTCCCGCCGACGCGAGGACGCGCAGCCCTGTAACGACGATGAACGCCGATACGACGAGCCCGAGGAGCGGGTCGGCGATGGGGTAGCCCAGACGCACCGCCACAAGCCCGCCGATGACGCTCACGGTCACCAGCACGTCGCTGGCCGTGTGGCTCGCATCGGCTTGCAGCACATCCGAGCCGAGCCGCCGCCCGGCCCGTCGCTCGAGCGTGGTCACCACGATGTTCACCACGAGCGTGGCGACCATGATCACGAAGCTCACCGTATCGACGGACGGGCCGCTGCCGGGGTTCTGCAGCCGCTCGAAGGCCGAGGAGCCCACACGCCACGCCGCGAGCATCAACATCGCTCCGATGGCCGCCGAGGCGAACGTCTCGAACTTGGCGTGTCCGTACGGATGGCTCCGATCGGCAGGCCGCGCCGCGACGCTCAGTCCGATGAGACCGATGACGTTGGAGGTGCCATCGAACAGGGAATGGAACCCGTCGGCCGTGATGGAAACGGAGTCGATGAGGACGCCGTAGAAGAGCTTCGCCACAGCCACTGCCACGTTGAGAGCGAGCACCCACCACAAGACCCGACGGACCGCCCGGGTACGACTGACGCCTCTGCCTTTGGACTGGGTGTAACCCACTGCCCCTCCGACTTGCCCAACATACCCCCTAGGGGTATATTTGTGCCGAACATTCACTCGATTCTACGCCGAAGCCTCGTACGCGCAAGGAGCCCCCTCATGAGCCAGACTCCGGTCACGAACCTCACCCCCACCGAGGAAGAACGCCGAAAGATCGTCAACCGTCTCAAGCGGCTTGAAGGTCAGGTGCGGGGCCTCCAGACCATGATCGAATCGGGCAAGGACTGTGAGGCGGTGCTCACCCAGATCATGGCCGCCAAGTCGGCGCTCAATCAGGTGGGCCTGCACATCATCGGCTACTCGATGAAGACCTGCCTCGTGGATGACAGCGTCACCGACAAGGACGAGCTGATCGATGAGGCCATCAAGGTCTTCCTGAAGTACTCGAGCTGCGTCCAGTAGGGTCCGCGGACGCGCTACAGGGCGCACGCGGCGTCGATCAGTGCCGCCACCGATGCGTCCAGGTCGGCTATCTCCCCCGCCGTGCACCCGTCCTCGGCATTCCAGAGCGAGATCGGCCTGATCGCGCTCACCCACACCGCGTCACCGTCTGCATACACATGCATCTTGCAGACGTCCATCACGCCACCGGGGACAGCGATGTCGAGCACCACCAGGGGCTGGATCTCGAACCCTTTCGCCGCCAGCGTGGCCTGCAGATCGTGCCTCTTGACGACGTCGAAGCCGTGCGAGCGGACAGACCGCTCGACGGCTTCGACCATCTGCGGGAAGGTCTTGCTCCCCTCCCGTCTATAGGTGAAATCCATCATCACCACCATGTCGGACCGGCCTCACGGGCGGTGCGGCTAGCCTCAGCCGAACCCCCCTTGCGGCGCACACCCGCTGCTGGAGACCGAACGCTTCGGCGCGAACCCGCCGCCAACGCCGGTCTCCACCCGGGTGGAGCCACACTCCGGACACACCTTGTCCGACTCCTTCAGCAAGCGCATCAGGAAACGATCGAACACGTGCCCGCAGTCGACACAGTGCAGTTCGTAGGTTGGCATGGCGCCTCTAGACCAGACCGAACTCTCGGCCGAGCGCATCCGCGCCCCGCGCGCCAACGACCTGCGTCACCAGATTACCACCTTCGAACTTCGCGATGGTGGGGATGCTCATGATCCCGTAACGCATGGCCACATCGCGGGCCTCATCGACGTTCACTTTAACGAACGCCGCGGTGTCACCGACACGCCCCGCCAGCTTCTCCAGCTCGGGAGCCACCATGCGGCAGGGGCCGCACCAGGGCGCCCAGAAGTCCACGATCACAGGCTTGTCGGCCTCGAGGACCTCAGCCTGGAACTGCGATTCACTTATCTCACGGACGGTACTGCTCAAGGATATCTCCTCCTCGGAACGACATCGTACAGTGCCAAGTATACCCCAAGGGGTATTTCTGTCAACCGTCTGTGGCGTCCCTCCTGAAGTTCGATTATCGTCGTGGGGAGGTGAAGGAGGTCTGATGCTGTACTGGCTCGCCTTGTTAGCGGGCGGTCTCGTGTCCGGAGCATGTCTCGTGGCCGCCATGGTGCTGCCCCGACACTACGCCGCAGCCACGGTCCCGCTCGGCGCGGCCGGCTTCCTTGGAGGACTCTACGTGCTGGGAACCCTCTCCCAGGACTACTCTACCCCACTGGCGATCGCTGCGGCGATCGCAACGCTGATCGCGGGGGTCGTGCTCGGCTACACGATCCTCACCTCGGCCATCCCCAACCTGGTGCGAGCTCGCCGCCCCGCAACCGTCCGGTGCCCTGAAGACGGGGACGGCACCGGGATCATCGTGCTGACGTGCACGGAGCCCGACCACTACGATCCCCGCGCGATCGCGTACCGCCAGGAGATACTCCGTGAGCAGGCGGCGATCGACCTGCCCCTCACTGCGGTACCGTTCGTGTTCCTTGCCGAGAAGGCCCGCTATCGCGCGGTGGGCAACACGGCTCCGGGAGCACCGGTGGCACGCTCGCTCCTCGACAAGATCGGCCGGCGCGCAGCAACGATACCCGGGGTGCGCGTGGATCTCGCACCGTGCCACCGCCCAGGCGGTCTGGTCGAGACGGTGGCCGCCCAGGCGTGCTCGGGTGTCGCCTGCATCGCGGTCGTGGCGCTGGATCCGCCGGGGACGATCACCGCTGAAGCGGCGCTCGCCACACTCGGCCCCCTGGAACACGAGGCCGACACGCCCACCGTGGTCACCGCCGGAGCGATATGGGACGACGCATCGCTTGTGAGGCGTATGGCCGACCGCATACTCGCCTCCACCACCGGAGCCGAGCTCGCGGACGTGGGTGTCGCACTCGTCGGGATGGGGATGCCGGAGGAATGGGCCCGACGCCACCCTGCCGCGGCCGAGACCGAGAACTACTTCGACCAGCGTGTGCGGATGGCGCTGATGGAGGCCGGGATCGAGGGCGACCGCATACGCTGCGGATCGCTCGACTGGCAGGCTCCCGACGTGACCGAGGTGGTGCGGCACCTCGCCGCCCTCGGATGCCGTCACATCATCCTCGCCCCGTCGACGACGGTGCTACCCACCCTGGACACGATGCTCGACCTCGAGCGCGCGGCGACGTACGCGAGGGTCCCGCGTGACGTGCGGGTGATCACCCTGAATGCGTGGGGTGATGACGACACGATCGTGCAGGCGGTGGTCGATGCCGCGAGCGCCGCACTCGAGCCGCAGGAAGACGACCTACGCCCGCTCTGAGGCCATGCTTCGGCGCGAGACCTTGCAGCGCTCCTGATTGAACGCCTGCCGCCTGCGGATCTGGGGGATGCTGCGCATGTAGCGGAACGCCAGCGCAAGTCCGCCGCGGTCCGCCTCGGCATGTGTCTCGAGCGCATCGATGCTCGCGCGCAGCTCCTCCGCGGTACTGCCACGGAAGACCGTGTACCCCTTGCCTACCGCCCTCAGGACGTGGGCGTCGGAACCGCCTACCGCTGCCACCCCGAGGCCGCCGCTGAACATCTTGGCCGCGAGACGGTTGGCCCAGATCAGACCCGGGACGGAGTTGTAGACCTCAAGCGCGTTGAACGCCATGTCGCGGACGGCGTCGGCGAGCTTGCTCCTGCCGAACGGGCCGAAGACACCGCGCGCGGAGAACGGATGCGGGATAATCGCGATGCCGCCCTGCTCGCTGATCCTGCGGATCGTCTCGGTGGGGGTGAGTCCGGGTGGTATCTCCTCCGTGAGGAACAGTCCGAGCACGTGCCCCTCGGTGGTGGACACCTCTTCGCCGACTACGACTTCGATGTCGTACATCTCTTCGAGCTCCTTCGCGAAGAGAGCGCCCTCGATGGTGTTGTGGTCGGTGATCGCGATGACCGTGAGGTCGGTCTCGCTGGCGGCGTACTCCAGGATCTCCGGCACGCTGGCGAGCCCGTCGCTGTGCATCGAATGGATGTGGAGGTCGGCCTTGCTCCAGACCTGTGTGCTCACACTGCCCCTATCCTCGGTCGGTGGATACCCACGCGGTTACAGCAAGCGCCGTACCGTTGACGTTCTTTGTATCGGCAAAGTCCACGGTCCACTCCAGCACTGACCGATGAGTGGCGCCGATGAACCGTTCGGCGGCTCCTCCGGCGCCGGACGGCGCCGAACGGTCACTCCGTGGTCTTCGACGGGCGCACGGACGCTCCTGCATCAGCCGCCCGATCCGTTCGCTGACGCCCACCCGGCCAGCCGCGAGACACCCTCGTGCAGACGTTCCATCGACGTGGCGTAGCTGAACCGCAGGAAGCCTTCCCCTCCGGGGCCGAAGTCCACGCCGGGAGCCGCCGCCACACCCGCTTCCTCGAGCAGACGGCCCGCGAGCGCAACCGAATCACGACCCCACGCCGTGGCGTCGGCGAACACATAGAACGCGCCGAGCGGCTTAGTGGCCACCGTGAGCCCCACCTCCCGCAGGGCCGGAACAAGATAGCGCCGACGTTCGTCGTACACCGAGCGCATCCTCGCAACGTCGTCCTGGGCCTCCAACAGCGCCGTGGTACCGGCCACCTGTACGAAGTTGCTCGCGCACAGGAAGAAGTTCTGCTGGATCTTCTCGGCGGGCCTAACGAACTCCGGAGGCGCGATCAGGTAGCCGAGACGCCACCCGGTCATCGCGTACGCCTTGGAGAAGCCGTTGAGGACGAACGCCCGGTCGGTGAACTCCAGCACGGAGCGCGGGCGGCCCTCGAACTGGAGTCCGTGGTAGATCTCGTCGCTGGCGAGCCAGATGCCGTGCCGCTCGGCCAACGCGGCAAGATGACGCAGGTCGGCTTCGCCAAGGACCCCGCCCGTAGGGTTCGAAGGGGAGTTCACCATGATGGCTTTCGTGCGTGGCGTGATCGCGCGCTCCACCTCGTCGATGCGGAAGCGGAACCCGTCCTCCGCGCGCACCCGCACCGACACGGGTACCCCGCCCAGGAAGTTCACGTAATTGGGGTACGCGGGGTAGCAGGGGTCCGGCATGATGACCTCGTCGCCCGGATCGAGCAGCGAGCCGAAGAGCAGCAGCATCGCGGGCGACGTGCCCTGCGTCACCACGACCGTGTTCGGGTCCACACTGACCCCGTAGTCCTCCCGTGCCCGCAGTGTCACCGCTTCGCGCAAGCCGGGCAGTCCGAGCGATTGCGTGTAGCCCGTATCACCAGCGTCCATCGCCGCCTCGGCGGCACGGACGATCACCTCGGGCGTGCTGAAGTCGGGATCGCCGATCTCGAGATGGACGATGTCGCGGCCCGACGCCTCGAGCTCGCGCGCCCGGGCAACCACGTCCATCACGATGAACGGGCGTATGGACAGTGCGCGTTGTGATATCGCGGACACGTCACGCTCCTTCGATCCGGGAGCCGTACAGGCGGGCGATGTAGATCGAGCGGGCCTCCAGGCGCCGCAGGTCGGCGAAGCCGATATCGTCGGTGGCCACGATCTCGTGCGGTGGTCGTGGGTCGAACCGCAGGCCGAGCTCATCGGCACGTGCATAGAGGTCCGTGCCCGGGAGTACGTGCAAGGTGGAGGTCTGGATCTTGCCAGGGTCGAGGTCGAGACAGAACCGCAGTCCCTCAAGGAAGTCATCCGCGGTGTCTTCCGGCAACCCCGCTATGAGATCGCACTCCACCGAGATGCCGTGCCGCTTGAGCGCCTCCACACCCGCCGTGAACCGCGTCGGGTCGAACGGTCGACGACATGCCGCCAGCGCCGCTTCCCCCACGCTCTGGGGCCCGGTCTCGACAGAGATGACCCCCGCCCGCCGGAGCAGGGCGGCCGCCTCATCATCCACGCGCTCGATATCGACCTCCACGGTATGCAGGGTGAGCCCCTGTCGTGCGTAGGGCTCGAGCGCACCCGCAAGCCATTCCAGCCTGCCCGGGGTGAGGTTGAAGACCGAGTCGATGAACGAGAACTGCCGCACACCCCGCTCATCTGCCAGGTAGGCGATCTCCGCCTCCACACGGTCTTTCCCGAACGATCGGATCCGTCCGTAACCCTTACCCTCGAAACAGTAGCCGCAGGCATGCGGGCAACCCCGGAAGGTCTCGATGTACGCGCTCCCCTCGCGCGGCTCCACGATACCCGTGAGGTATGGCGACGGGATGGTGTCGAGATCGGCGATGAGCGGCCTGTCCGGGGCGGCCACCACCTCGCCCGCGGCATTGCGTGCGGTGACCCCATCCGCACGCGTGAACGGCTTCTCCCGACGCGCAAGATCGAGGACGTCGGCAAAGGCGGCCTCGCCCTCGCCTCTCACCACCGCGTCCACCTCGGGGTGCGCCCGCAGCACCTCGTCCGCCACGGGCCCTACCTCAGGTCCGCCGAGAACGATGCGGATACCGGGCAGCGCCTGCCTGACGATGCGGCAGACATCGTGAACCGCGCTCGCGTTCCAGCAGAACACCGAGACGGCGAGCACTTGGGGCTCGAGCGCGATCACGCGATACGCGATCCACCAGGGGTCATCCGAGGTGGTGAGGTCGAGCGTCTGGAAGCCCACGCGGCCCTGCAACCTGGAGTCAGCCTGAGCGTAGGCCCGCAGGTAGCCGAGGGCGAGCGACTGATAGCCGGGCGAGTTGATCGCCAGCAACACGACCTTGAGAGGCGCGGTCACGACGACTCACCCGCTTCAGAGCGGGAGGAGGCACCGGGGCCGCCGTCGACCTCGCCGTGAAGACGATGGGAGGGCGGAAGCGGCAGAGACTCATCCACGGCGACCCACAGATGGTTCACCATGCCCGTGTCACATGCGGCTGCCACGATCGTCTCCGCGGACGAAGGGAGCGCCCCGGCCGCCACGAGCCGCGCCGCATGGAAGCCCTGTGCGGCGCAGTACGCCACGATCGCCGGCAACTCGGCCAGATCGTGCTCGCACACCGGAACGACCGCGGTCACCGCCACCTGGAGGCGCTCCGCCTCCGCATTCGCGAGGTAGCCCGCGACACCGGCCCGCATCGCTTGAGCGATGCCACGTTTCCCCGCGAGGGTATCGTGCATCTCATCCGAGGAGCCCAGCACACGCACCCACAGATGCCGTACGCCCGAGAGCAGGACACCGTGAGCGTTGCCCGGGACCGACAGCGCACCGCCATCCGTCTCGATGGCGATCCGGGAGACGCCGGCATCCCGGCACGCAGCAACCACGCGGGGCAAGTCAGGATGGGCGAACGGTTCAGGCCCGGTCAGCACCACGCCATCGGCCGTCGCGGTCTCTGCGATCGCTGCGGCTATCGTCTCCACGGGCAAGTACGTGGAAGCGCCGGCCGCCCCGCACCGGACACACCCGGCAGGAACGCCGTCACCCACGAATATGGGAACGAGATCGATCACCCAACTCCTTCAGGGAGCCTCGTCGGACAACCGTAGCACGATGCGAGCCTGACGGCCTCACCCCATCGCGAACCGCCCCACGGGCTCGGGTCCGCCGATCACACGACGCTCGACCTTGAGATGTCCATCGGCGTCGGAGACCACGTGCCACAGGACCAACCGCAGTTCACCACGCGAGAGCTCGATGGCGGTCAGCATCGTGGGGTAGACGCAGCAGCCTGCGTTGAAGTACGGCACCTCTCCGTCGCGCGGATACTTGAACCGATGCGTGTGACCGCAGATGAGCGCCTTCTTGTGCGCCTTGATCCACTTGGTATAGTGCCGCTCGATCTTGTGCCGCTTCAGCGTGTTCTTCGCGGGACTGGCGGGGTTTCTGGCGCCGAGCGCATGTACGTACCGCCAGAAGTGGCGCAGCGCGAACATGGTGGGCCACCAGAACTGGTCGTTGGCGAAGTCCCCCTGGTGCCCGTGGAGCACCACGATCTCCTGCCCGCTCGGGTCGTGTTGGAACACTACCGACTCGATCGGCTCGATGCCCGGCATGAACTCGTACACCTCGCCGGTGTACTCGTTGTGGTGGACGTGCAGATTCTTCTCCACGTACGACGTGTCTCGCAGGAAATTGTTGTGATTGCCCCAGATGAGGACATACCGCCCGTCGTCGAAGAAGCGCTCGATCGCGCGGAACGTGTCGTGGTGCGCGCCGCGGATGTGCTTGAAGTGAGGGTGCTCCCACAGCTCGTCACCATCGCCCACCTCGACGTAGACGAAACCGTTGCGGTAGTAGTAGTTGAGCGCATGCAGATACGAGTTCTCGTTGCGCATGAATTCGTCGGAGAGGCTGCCGTCGCCGCGATGACAGTCGCTGATGAAGACGAATCTCGACTCGTCATCGAACGAGATCACGCGTGCGTTCTGGTAGGCCTCGGTGAGTCGCTGCTGCGTGCGCATGGTCACCCCCTCCCGAAAGGGTACACCACGTGCGCCCCGCACCGTAGCGGCGGCTACCGCCTTACTCCAGCTCCGCGTAGAACGGGCACTCCACCCACTCGTCGAACACCACGAAGGTGCCATCGGCATATCCCTCGTAGTCCGCCGAGCGCCACGTGCCCTCGATACGTGAGCCATCGGGCGTGATCGTGCCCTCGAAGACGTTGGGCTGTCGCTCCTGCGTGCCCGGATCGGGAACCTTGCGCTCCATGTCGATGCGGATCGAACCGCCATCGATCTCGAACGTCCCGCCCCCGGTCTCGTCTTCCAGCACGCGTATGGTTCCCGAATCGCCCTCGCCGACGAACTCGAACGTGTAGAGGTGGTTCGCACCGCGTTCCGTGACCCCGTAGATGCTGTAGCGGCGCAGATCGTTCGACTCGGCGCCAGGCGCGAGCACCAGGAAGTAGACCGCCGCAACGAGCGCGGCTATCCCGATCAAGCCCCAGAGCAACGTCATGGTGCAGCCGAGCGGCAGCGTCCGCCAATCGTTCTTGGCCCCTTCGGGCATCATCCCCACCCCCGTTGCGCGCCTGTCTCCCTGTGGTCACTGTACCCACACGTGGCCGGCAGGGGCGCCATGATACCCCGGACAGAGACAGGGCCCCTCCCCGTTTCCGGGAAGAGGCCCTGATCGTTTCTGGTGTCCGAGGCGAGAGTTGAACTCGCACGTCCCTAAGGACACTAGGCCCTCAACCTAGCGCGTCTGCCATTCCGCCACTCGGACAGAGCTGCTGCCGTGGGGGCAGCGAACGAGAGTATAACAAGACGTTCCGAGACTGCCTAGACCGATTCCCATCGTGGGCCGGTCATGCGCCGCTCGTGGTAGATGGCGCCTCAGCGGTATCCGCGGTGGCATAGCCACTCGACACACCCAGGCTCTCCGGGATCGGGAACGGCTTGGCGAAGTGGCACGCCACCTGTTGACCCGACCCCACATCCCGCAGCTCAGGCTCTTCGATCGAGCACCGCTCCTGCGCGATCGGACAACGGGTATGGAAGCGGCACCCGCTGGGCGGGTCTATCGGGCTCGGGACGTCACCCTCCAGGATGATGCGCTGGCGTGCTCGCTGCTTGTCGGGGTCCGGCACCGGCACCGCCGACAGCAACGACTGCGTGTACGGGTGATGTGGCTGGTCGTAGAGCCCGCGCCAGTCACCGGTCTCGACGATCTTGCCCAGGTACATCACCGCTACGCGATCCGAGATGTGACGCACGACCGACAGGTCGTGAGCGATGAAGACATACGTGAGGCCGAACTGGTCCTGAAGGTCGTCCAGCAGGTTGATGACCTGCGCCTGGATCGACACATCGAGCGCCGAGACGGGCTCGTCACAGATCACCAGGCGCGGCTGGAGGGCGAGCGCACGAGCGATGCCGATCCTCTGTCGCTGACCGCCGCTGAACTCATGCGGGTAGCGGTTGATGTGCTCGGGATTCAGGCCGACGACGTCGAGCAGTTCCTTCGCGCGATTCCGGCGCTCGAGCGGAGTGCCGATCCGGTGCACCCCCAGCGGCTCGGTGACGATCTCGCCGATCGTCATCCTCGGATTGAGTGAGGCATACGGGTCCTGGAAGATGAACTGCACCTCGCGGCGGAACTGCTGCAGGTCCTTGCCCTTGAGCGCGAGAACGTCACGTCCATCGAACTCGACCCGTCCGTCCGTCGGCTCGGTCAAACGGATGATGCATCGCCCCGTGGTGGACTTTCCGCAGCCGGACTCCCCTACCAGACCCAGAGTCTCGCCGGAACGCACGCCGAACGACACGCCGTCCACGGCGTGTACCTTCTTGCTCAGGCGCGACGCGATGATCCCCTGGTCGACCGCGAAGTGCTTGACGAGGTTCTCGACACGAAGAAGCTCGGCCATCACGCCACCCCCTCGCCATTGCCCGCGGCACCCTGGCCGAAGCCGACCTGCCCGGCGAAGTGACACGCGGCCAGATGCGCCGGCGCTACCTCGCGCAACTCCGGTATCTCGCGCTTGCAGCGTTCCTGTGCGTACGGACACCGGGGGTGGAACGCGCAGCCCGGCGGAACGTCGATCAGGCTCGGAGGCTGTCCCTCGATGGGAAGCAGCGTGCCCTTCTCGTCGACGTCGTGCCGCGGGAGGCTCGCCAGCAACCCCCAGGTATACGGATGCAGGGGTCGATAGAAGACCTCGTCGGCCTTGCCGTACTCCACCTGCTTGCCCGCATACATCACCATCACGTCGTTGGCCATGTCGGCCACGACGCCAAGGTCGTGGGTGATCATGATGATCGCGGTGCCCTGGCGCTGCTGGAGCTCGATCATGAGCTCGAGGATCTGCGCCTGGATCGTCACGTCCAGCGCCGTGGTGGGCTCGTCGGCGATCAGTATGTCCGGGTCGCATGCCAGAGCCATCGCGATCATGGCGCGCTGGCGCATGCCACCCGAGAACTGGTGGGGATAGTCCCGCGCGCGCTGTGCAGGGTTGGGGATCCCCACGAGGTCGAGCATCTCCACCGCCCGCGCATCGGCTTGCTTGCGAGTCATCCCTTTGTGGATGCGGAGCGCCTCGCCGATCTGGTAGCCGACTCTGAACACGGGGTTGAGCGAGGTCATCGGGTCCTGGAAGATCATCGCGATCCGGTCCCCGCGCATGGAGCGCACCGCACTCTCGTTCATGCCCAGGACGCTCTCACCACGAAGCATGATCTGGCCTTCGACGATCTTTCCGGGGGGATCGGGGATCAGCCGCATCAGCGAGAGCGCGGTGACCGACTTGCCGGAACCGGACTCGCCAACGATCGCGAGGGTATGCCCCTCCTTCACCTCGAACGTGACCCCGTCGACCGCTCGCACCACGCCGTCCCGCGTGGTGAAGTGCGTCTTGAGGTTCGTGACTTCAAGCAGGGCCATGTCGTCAGTCCTTCATCTTCACATCGAGCGCATCGCGCAGCCCGTCGCCCATGAGCACGAACGCGAGCACGGTGGTCAGGATGGCGAAGCCCGGCCAGATGGTGAGCCACGGTGCGGCCACCATCAGCGCCTTGGCCTCAGAGAGCATCGCGCCCCACGAGGGAGTGGGAGGCTGGACGCCCATACCGAGGAACGAGAGTGCAGCCTCGGCGATGATCGCGCCACCGATGCTCATGGTCCCGTAGACGATGATCGGAGCGACGGCGTTGGGCATGATGTGGCGGAAGATGATCCGCGAGTCGGACGCGCCCATGGCGCGTGCGGCGTCCACGTACTCGTTCTCCTTCACGGAGAGGATCGAACTGCGGAACACACGGGCCACCGATGGCCAGCCGAGGATACCGATGGCGATGAACACGTTGCGGTAGCTCGGCCCCAGGACCGCCAGCAACGCGATCGCGAAGAGCGTGTACGGGAACGCGAAGAAGATGTCGGCGGTGCGCATCACCAGCGTGTCCACGAGGCCGCCGTAATAGCCTGAGAGCGCTCCCATCAGCAGGCCGATGACGAGCGAGATGCCAACGGCCAGCACGCCAACAGCGAGTGACACGCGCGCTCCGTAGATCACCCGTGAGAAGACGTCGCGACCGATCCGGTCTGTGCCGAACGGATGGGCTGCCGAGGGGGCCTCGAGGCTTCCGGCTTCGGTGGACGTTGGCGACGCGAAGTTCTGTGGCACCCACAGGTCGGCCGAGAGCGTCAGCGTCACGACGATCAGGATCCAAATGAGACCGATGATCGCCAGCTTGTTCTTGCGAAGGCGGATCCAGGCGTCACCCCACAGGGTACGCTCGGGGCGGTTCGCCAGTTCGTCGCCGACATAGTCGAACGATCCTCCCGCCTGCTCGCCTTCCGATCCGTCCCGGAACGCGGTCTTAGGGGAGTCGGGATCCGCATCAGGGGGGAAGCCGGGCTTGCGTCGTCTGGCGCTCATTCGGCCGCACCTCCATATCGGATCCGCGGGTCGAGCAGGGCGTAACTGATGTCCACCAACAGGTTGATGAACATGACGATCAGAACGATCACGATCACGCCGCCCATCACCACAGGCCAGTCGCGTTGCATGACCGCAAGGTAGATCTCACGGCCGACGCCCGGCCACGAGAACACGGTCTCTGTGAGGATGGCGCCGCTCATCAGGACGCCAAGGTCGATGCCGACGTAGGTGACCACCGGGATGAGCGCGTTCTTGAGCGCGTGCTTGAAGACCACCGCTCGCTCGGTAAGGCCCTTTGCCATCGCGGTGCGTATATAGTCTTGGCCCATTGCCTCAAGCATCTGCGAGCGCATGATACGCGCCACGTATGCCGTCGAGACGGAAGCCAGTGTTATCGCAGGGAGGATGAGGTGGACGAAGTCGGGCGGGTTGCCCATGCCTGAGATCGGCAGGAACACCGCCCCTCCGGTCCACTCCTTCAGCCGGATGCCGAAGAACATCTGCAGCAAGAGTCCGAGCCAGAAGACCGGCACGGACACGAGTATGGACGTCGATAAGGTGACCAGGACGTCCCAGAACGAGTACTGCCGTATCGCCGAGATGATACCGGCACTGATGCCGATCACGATCTCGACGAGGATACCGGCCAGCGCAAGCCTGAACGTGTTGGGGAACTTGTCGAACAGGATGTCGGTGACAGCGCGGCCCTTTTGATAGGACTCGCCGAGGTCACCTTGCGCGATGCCGCTCACGTAGTAGGCGTACTGGATGTGCAGCGGCTCGTTGAGGTGGTTCTTCTCTTCGATCTGGGCCCTCAGCGCAGGTGTCAGCGGCTTCTCGCCGACGATCAGTTGGATCGGGTCACCCGGCAACAAACCGGGGACGCGGAGAACGAAGAGGATGAGGGTGACGCCGAGGAACACCGGGATCATCTGGAATATGCGTCGTACAACGTACTTGAACATGAGATGGGACCGTCTTCCACGTGTACATCAGAACGGTGTGAGAGGTGGTGTGCCGGGGCGCCCGGGGCGCCCCGGCACACACGTCAGAGCCTGTCAGCAATACCGGTCGTGACCCTCGATCACTCGGAGAGCCACACCGTGTCGAACGTGAACAGACCGTTGGCGCTGTACACACCGTCGTTCACGCGATCGGATGCGACACGCGTGTGACGGTAGTAGAACATCGGGATCACCGCGGAGTCCTCACCGACGATGCTCTCGGCTTCCTGATAGAGGGCGACACGCGCGTCGTCATCGACGGTCGTGCGGGCCTCATCGAGCATCGCATCGACGTCTTCGTTCATATAGAACGAGTAGTTGTCGCTGCTGTCGCTCTTGAACAGCGGATACAGGAAGTTGTCCATGATCGGGTAGTCGGCGATCCAGCCGAGGCGACCGACCTGGTAGTTCTTGGCACCCAGCTTGTCGAGATACTGCGCCCACTCGGAGCCGACGAGCTCGCCGTCGACGCCGATGGCCTTCAGGTCCTCCTGGACCAGCTGCAGGATGTCCTCGTGACCGGAGCCGGTGTTGTACTCGAGGCTGATGGTCGGGAAGCCCTCGCCATTCGGGAAGCCGGCGTCGGCCAGCATCTGCTTGGCGGCTTCGACATCATACTTGGAGTACGGGAATGCGTTGGCACTCTGGCCTACGATGCCCGGAGGCACGATGCCCGTTGCGGGCTCGCGGGTACCCTCGAAGACCTTGTCGCAGATGTCCTGGCGATCGATCGCCAGCGACAGGGCGGCGCGGACCTTGGGGTCCTGCAGCGCGGGATCGGTGTTGTTGATGAGCAGGTAGTAGATGGCCTGCTCGGCACCGAGGCTGACCTGCTCGCCTGGGTTGAGCGTGTAGCCGTCAGGGCTCTCGCCGTAGGTATCCACGGCGGCCTGGATCTGACCGACGGGAATCGGCACGAAGTCCAGGTTGCCGGCCTCGAACTCGAGGAACGCGGTGTCCTGATCGGCAAGGATGTTGAAGTAGACGCCGTCGATGTTCGGCTCGTCGCCGTAGTAGTCGTCGAACTTCACGACCTCGATGTACTGGTCATGCGCCCACGGCTCGGCCATCATGAACGGGCCGTTGCCGATCGGCATGTCGCCGAACGCCTCGGTCACACCGTCGCTCGGCACCGGCGCGAGAGCCGGGTGACCGACGACATACTCGAAGTCCGCGAAACCGTAGTTCAGCGTGACTTCCAGGGTGTAGTCATCCACGACCTTGACGCCGGAAAGCTCGGTAGCCGTGCCTTCCTGCATCTCGTCGTAGCCCTGCACCACTGCGAGGTGATACGAGATCTCCGACTCGTTCTCCGGGTTGCAGATGCGATCCCAGGCGAACTTGAAGTCCTCGGCGGTCACGTCGCTGCCATCGTGGAACTTGGCGCCTTCAACGAGATTGAAGGTCCACACGCTGGCGTCCTCGTTGGGCTCCCAGCTCTCAGCGGCTGCCGGCAGCACCTCGGACGTGATCGGGTCGAACTCCACGAGGCTGTCGAAGACGGCCTGGCCGACCTGGGTTCCTTCAGACTCCTGAAGGTTGATGGGATCGATGAACGCCGGCTCGCTGATGTAGAAGTTGAACGTGCCACCCTTCGTCACACCAGATTCAGCCGGCTCTTCGCCTTCGACCGGCTCCTCGGCGGGTTCCTCCTCGGCCGCACAACCACCCATTGAGAACAGGGCAGCGACGAGAGTGAGCGCCAGGATGATCGAAAGTCCCTTACGGAATCGCTCAGACAAGATAGAGCCTCCCTCCAGTAACTAGGACCGTTGTCGTCCTATCCGTTGCGGTCTTGACAGCTCTCGCCTCGCACATCCCTCCTTACGCCGACTCACGCGGCTTCCGGGCACAGTGGTCGCCACCATGCCACTAGAGCGGATTTGCGTTTACTTGAAGTAATAGTCTGGCCTTCTCTGCCGCGAAGTGCAAGCGTCCACGCATAATCAGGACACTCGGGAAAATCACGAAGGGCGGCCCGAAGGGCCGCCCTTGCGTCGGTGGCGATGCTGCGGATGCCCGCTACATGCCCGGCCGGTAGATCAGCATCAGAAGCAGCGCTGTAAACCCGTAACCTGCGGCGAACGCGATGGTGATGCGGTCGAGGTTCTTCTCGATGGTGCCCGTGCCGGTGGCCGAGGCGGGCATACCCGCACCGAACATCGATGACACTCCGGTGCCTTTCCCGGAGTGAAGCAGCACGAATATAATCATGCCGACTCCGCATACCACATGAATGGCAAGGGCGATATATGCGACTACATCCACAGCGCTCTCCTCACGTGCGCCGCAAAGCGGCGATAGGGCGTCTCAGACGAACCGTGTCAGTATAGCCGCGCCCGCCCACACCCTCAAGTGATATCCAACAGCGAACGGGCCGTCCAGGCGTCGGGCGCCGCTACTCCCAGCAGGTCGCATACCGACGGCGCCACGTCCGCGAGGACTCCCCCGCTTCGGACCTCGGACACACCGTCGGCCACACAGATGAATGGCACCGGGTTCAGCGTGTGAGCGGTGAACGCACCGTCGTCTGCCGGGTCGCGCATCTGCTCCGCGTTGCCGTGGTCCGCAGTGATGATCGCCGAGCCGCCACGCTGACGGATGGCATCCACCACCGCGCCTACACCGGCATCGACGGCCTCCACAGCCGCCACGGCCGCCTCAAGGATGCCGGTGTGACCGACCATGTCGCAGTTCGCGTAGTTGACCACGTAGAGATCGGCCTGCTCGGCGAGGATGGCGTCCACGAGCCGTCGCGTGACCTCGGGAGCGCTCATCTCCGGCTGGAGGTCGTAGGTGGCCACCTTGGGACTGGGCACGAGGATCCGCTCCTCCCCCGCCTTGGGCGCCTCCGCACCTCCGTTGAAGAAGAACGTCACGTGCGCGTACTTCTCCGTCTCCGCGATGTGCAGCTGCCGCAGTCCGGCGTCCGCCACGACGTCTGCGAGCACGCAGCACGGCAGGTCCTTGGGGAACGCCACCGGTGCGGGGATCGTGGGATCGTATTCGGTGAGGCAGACGAACCGCACATCCGGCGCCACCGTACGGGCGAATCCTGTGAAGCCGGGGTCGGTGAAGGCGCGCGTGATCTCGCGGGCGCGGTCGGGGCGGAAGTTGAAGAACACGAGCGCGTCGCCGCTCTCGACACGCGCCACCGGCTCGTCGCCGTCATGCACCACCGCCGGCACGACGAACTCATCGGTCACCCCGTCGTCGTACGAGGCCGCTATCGCTCCGGTGGCTGAGTCTGCCCTGGCGCCTTCGGAGAGCGCTATCGCACGCCACGCCCGCTCCACCCGCTCCCAGCGGTTGTCGCGGTCCATCGCGTAGTAACGCCCCGACACCGTGGCCACCCGACCCACGCCTATCTCACCGAGCACGCCTTCAAGCTGCTTCACGTAGCCGAGTCCGCTCGTGGGCGGCACATCGCGACCGTCGAGGAACGCGTGCACGAAGACGCGCTCGGCGCCAAGCGACGCTGCCATCCGGACGAGCGCGTAGAGGTGCTGCTGGTGGCTGTGCACCCCGCCGTCGGACACCAGGCCCATGAAGTGGACGGCCCGTCCCTCGGCCACCGCGACAGCGATCGCCTCACGGAGCACATCGTTCTCCTGCAGTGAGCCGTCCGCGATGGCCGCATCGATCCGCGTGAGCTCCTGGTACACGATGCGGCCGGCTCCCATGTTGAGATGCCCCACCTCCGAGTTGCCCATCTGGCCCTCGGGAAGACCCACAGCACGCCCGCTTGCCGAGAGCGTGGTCCAGGGATGCGTCTCGAAGAGGCGGTCGAGCGCTGGTGTCCGCGCAAGGGAGATGGCATTGCCGGGGCCGGGCGCGGCCATGCCGAACCCGTCCATGATGATCAGCGCAACCGGTTGGCGCGGCGCCACCTAGCGGGCCGCCTTCACGATATCGGCGAAGGGGTCGGCCTTGAGAGCGGCGCCGCCCACGAGAGCACCATCGATGTCGGGCTCGGCGAAGAACATCGCTGCGTTCTCCGGCTTGACCGAGCCACCATAGAGGACGCGCACGGCCATGGCCGCGGGCGGGCCGTACATGGCGCCGATGGTGGCCCTGATCGAGCGGCATACGTCGTTGGCAGCCTCCGGGGTGGGTGTGCGCCCGGTGCCGATCGCCCAGATGGGCTCGTAGGCGATCACAAGGCGCTGCGCCTCGGTTGATGTGAGGCCCGCGGCGCCGGCGGTCACCTGGGCGCGCACGAACGATTCCGTCTCGAGGGCTTCCCTGACCGTAAGCGCCTCGCCGCAGCACATGATCGGCGTCATGCCCGCGTCGAAGACCGCACGCACCTTCTTGTTCACGCTCTGGTCCGTGTCGCCGAAGAACTCCCGGCGCTCGGAGTGGCCCACGATGACGTAGTCACACCGGAGTTCGGTGAGCATCCGCGCCGAGATGGCGCCGGTGTACGCTCCCTCGGCCTCCCAGTGCACGTCCTGCGCGCCGAGGGAGATCCGCAGTCCGTCGAGCTCGATGACGGTCGATGCCGCCTTGAGGCCGGTGAACGGCGGGCACACCGCCACCTCCACCTCGTTCCACTCCTCCTCGACTCGCTGCGCGATGTCCTGTATGAGTACGGCACCCTCACCTGAGGTGGTATGCATCTTCCAGTTCCCCGCAACGAGCATGTGCCGGGTCGTCATGGCAGCCTCCTACCTGTCCTGGAGCGCGTCCACGCCGGGAAGCGCAGCGCCCTCGAGCAGTTTCATCGAAGCGCCGCCGCCCGTGGAGACGAACGTGACGCGGTCGTCCAGGCCGAACTTCCTGAGCGCGGCGGCCGAGTCGCCACCGCCGATTATCGACTGGGCCCGGTTGTTGCGGCCAACCGCCACCGCGATCTCACGGGTGCCGGTCTCGAACGGCTTCTTCTCGAACACGCCCATCGGCCCGTTCCAGAAGATGGTCCTTGCCGAGGCGATGTCGCCCTTGTAGAGCTCTATCGTGCTGGGCCCGATATCGAGGCCCATCATCCCTACGGGGATCTCCTCCCGGCCGACGATCCTGGTGTCGGCGTCGTCCACGATCTCCGTGGCCACCACGAAGTCGGTGGGGAGCACCAGGTCCACGCCCGCCGTCCGCGCCTTCTCCAGCATCTGCTTCGCCGGCTCCACCCAGTCGGCCTCGACGATCGAGTCTCCCACCTCGAGGCCCTTCGCGACGAGGAACGTGAACGCCATCCCGCCACCGATCAGCAAGGTATCGCAGCACTCGATGAGCTTGTCGATCACGCCGAACTTGTCGCTCACCTTGCTACCCCCGAGTATCGCAACGAACGGGCGGTCGGGGTCGATGAGGATGCCGTTCAAGGTGTCCACCTCGCGGGTGAGGAGCATGCCCGCGTACGCGGGCAGATACTCGGCCACCCCCGCCGTGGACGCGTGGGCGCGATGCGCAGCGCCGAAGGCATCGTTCACGTAGATGTCGCCGAGCGATGCGAGCTGCTGCGCGAACCCGGGATCGTTCTTCTTCTCGCCGGGATGGAACCGCACGTTCTCGAGCATCAGGATCTCGCCGTCGATCATCCGCCCCACGGCCTCCTCGGCCTCAGGCCCCACGATCTCCGGCGAGAACGCCACGTTACGTCCGACGAGCCGTTGCAGCGTGCGCCTTGCCGGCTTGAGGGTGTACTGCGGATCGGGTGCGCCGCTCGGGCGGCCGAGATGGCTCATGAGCACCACCCGCGCCCCGTGGTCGATCAGATAGCGGATCGTAGGCAGCGCGGCGCGGATCCTGGTGTCGTCGGTCACCTCGCCCTCGGCGATCGGTACGTTGAAGTCGACACGCACCAGCACGCGTTTGCCGCGCACGTCGACGTCCTTGACGGTCTTCTTGGCGAACATCGGGCCTCCTGGAACGGACGGGTCTCCTGCCGTGCGAGAAGCGGGGCGCCCATAACGCTATGGACGCCCCGCCGGGATGCCGGCTCAGCCGACGATCTTGATGAGGTCCTTCACGCGGTTGGAGTAACCCCACTCGTTGTCGTACCAGGACACGCACTTCACGAACGTGCCCTCGCCGCCCATCACCATCGTCTGGAGCGAGTCGAAGATCGAGGAGTGGTCGTTGCCCACCACGTCCACCGAGACGATCGGATCCTCGCAGTACTGCAGGATGCCCTTCATCGGACCCTCCGCGGCGGCCCTCATCGCCTCGTTGATCTGCTCCTTCGTAGCCGGCTTCTCCAGCTCGGCCACGAGGTCCACCACGGAGCCGTCGGGCGTGGGAACGCGCATCGACATACCGTCGAGCTTGCCCTTCATATCGGGGAGCACCAGGCCGATCGCCTTGGCGGCGCCCGTGGATGTGGGGATGATCGACATCGCGGCGGCGCGGGCACGGCGGAGGTCCTTGTGCGGCAGGTCCAGAATGTTCTGGTCGTTCGTGTAGCTATGGATCGTGTTCATGAACCCGGCTTTGATGCCGAACGAGTCACGCAACACCTTGGCGAACGGCGCGAGGCAGTTCGTGGTACACGAGGCGTTCGAGATGATGTGGTGGTTCGCCGGATCGTAGTCGCCGTCGTTCACGCCGATCACGATCGTGATGTCCTCGTTCTTCGCTGGCGCTGAGATGATGACCTTCTTGGCGCCTGCGTCGCGGTGCGCCGCGGCTTTGGTGGCGTCGGTGAAGAAGCCGGTGGACTCCACCACGACCTCCACGCCGAGATCACCCCACGGCAGCTGTGCGGGATCGCGCTGGGCCATCACCTTCACGACACGACCATCCACCGTGAACGAGTCGTCCCCTGCCTTCACTTCGTGAGGGAACACCTTGTGGACCGAGTCGTACTTCAGAAGGTGCGCAAGCGTCTTGGCGTCGGTGAGGTCGTTGACTGCGACGACCTCGATGTTCGGGTCGCTCTCGCACGCGCGGAACACGAGGCGGCCGATGCGCCCGAAGCCGTTGATACCTACCCGAATCGTCACGTGGTACCCCTCCTTGGAACGGTGTGCCGTCACTGACCGGACCTGAAAGGCCCGTACCGCATGGTAACCCGCAAACGTGAGCACCGGGGCGCCCGGGCGGGCGGTCCCGACTAGTACCTACCCCTCTTCCGCCAGCTCCTCGAGCCTCCGGATGCGATGATAGACCGCCGACTTCGACAGCGGCGGGTCGGCCAGCTCGCCGAGCTCGCGAAGGCTGACCTCCGGATACTCGAGCCTCAGCGACGCGATCTCGCGCAATGCAGGCGGCAGCGACTCCAACCCTCGCGCCCGCTCGATCGCCCTGACCGCAGCGACCTGCCCCGCTGCCGCGGCCGCGGTCTTCTGGAGGTTCGCCGTCTCGGCGTTCACGAGACGGTTCACGTCGTTACGCATCTCCTTCAGGATACGCACATCCTCGGTTCGGAGCAGTGCCCGGTGCGCACCCACCAGCGCCAGGAACGTGACGATCGGCTCGGCGCCTTTGAGATACACCGTGTACGCTCCCCGCCGCTGGGTGACCCGGGCATGGATGTCGAAGCGCGCCATCAGACGCACCAGATCGTGGGCGATCGGCTCGGACTCGGCGGTGAGCTCGAAATGGAAGTCGCCATGGGGATCGGCGACGAATCCTCCGCCGAGGAACACGCCCCGCAGGTATGCGATGGCGCAGCAGTCCTTCTTCACCAGCCTCGAGGGCAGTTCGTACAGCGGGGCGTACGAGCGGTCGATGATACCCATCTCGGTCAGCGCCGGCTGCAACGCCGGCTGGTCGATCACGGTGATCAGGTAGTTGTTCGACCGGTGCAGCACAGAGCGCCTGACGGTCAACTCGGTCTCAAGGTCATACGTGCCGTGCAGGAGTTTGATCACCTTGCGCGCCACGGGCGCCGTCTCGGTGGCGATCTCAAGTCGTACCCGCCCCTGGCCGGTGAAATGGAGCGCCCCCTCGACGCGGATGAGCGCCGAGAGCTCCGCACGAGCGCAACAGGCCTTGGCCGCCTCGATGCGGGCGAGTTCCTCCTTCACCTCGGCAGTGAACGACATTCACCACACCTCCGTGAGCGCCGCGAGCAGTCTGTCCTGATCGTGACGCGCGGGGTCACCGGCGTCGGTGAGGTCGGCGGTCACGACACGCACGCCGTGAGCCCGGATCCGCGAAAGCTGATCGTCGCCCGCCAGGACATGCCTACGACCCGCCGGCTCGGCAGGGATATCCACGAGCGCTACGTCGATCAGGCCCTCCAGGCCGTGCGCGACGAGAGCGTCCACGTGGTCGGCGGCATCCATTCCCTGGGTCTCGCCACGCATGTTCGCCACGTTGCACACGTACACGACACGCGCGTCGCTCTCGCGAAGCGCGTCGGTCACGCCACTCACGAGGAAGTTGGGGATGATGCTGGTGAAGAGGCTGCCCGGGCCGATCACCACCACATCGGCGTCACGGATGGCGTCAAGAGCCGGGCCATAGGCAGGAGCATCGCGCGGCTCGAGACGGACCTGCGATATGGGACCTTCCGTCTCGGCCACCCTGGCCTGTCCGATCACACGTCGGCCCGCACTGTCCCATCCGGAGAGGACCACGTCTGCGAGGGTGGACGGTACCACGCTCCCGCGAACCCCGAGCATCCGGCCGGCAGCCTCCACCGCCTCGCCGAAGCCACCTTCGAGGTCCGCGAGCGCGGCGATGATCAGATTCCCGATGGCATGACCCGCCAGACCTTCCCCCGAGGCGAACCGGTACTGGAAGACCGGCGCGAGCTCGCTCCCGGGATCGGCCAACGCCACAAGACAGTTGCGGATGTCACCGGGCGGGAGCATCCCCAGCTCCCGGCGCAGGTGCCCGGAGGAGCCGCCGTCGTCGGCCATGGTCACCACGGCCGTGGGCTCGAGACCGGCCCGGAGCATGCAGCGCAGCACCAGAGGGAGCCCTGTCCCGCCGCCGATCGCTACCGCTGAGCCGCCCGTCGTCATCGCGTCCTGTCCTTCGAGATGTCGCGATGCGTGACCGTCACCGTGTAGCCGAGTCGCTGGACATGCGCGGCCGTCTCTTCCGCGAGCGCCACGCTGCGGTGCATGCCGCCCGTGCAGCCAAGCGCGATGTGGAGCGCGGTCTTGCCCTCTGAGAGGTAGTTGGGCAGCAGGAACTCGATCAGCGGATACCACCGGTCCAGGAAGATCTCCGCCTCCGGCTTGCTGAACACGAACTCCCTGACCTCGTCCTGGAGTCCGGTCTTGGAGCGAAGTCTGTCGAGGTAGTACGGATTGGGCAGGAAGCGCACGTCCATCACGACGTCCGCGTCGATGGGCACGCCGTACTTGAACCCGAACGAGGAGACAGTGACCATCAACTGGGTCTCACGACCCGCGGTGATGAACTCCTCGCGGATGAGTGCGCGCAGTCGTCTGGGCGGCAGGTCCGTGGTGTCGATGAGCAGATCGGCGCGCTGCTCCACCGCCTGTAGGAGCTCGCGCTCCCGGGATATCCCCTCTGTGACCGACCCGATGTCGGCAAGGGGATGCCGCCGACGGGTCTCCTTGAAGCGGTTCACGAGCGTGCGGTCGTCGGCCGTGAGGAACAGTATGCGTGGCCGCTCGCCGCGGGCCTCAAGACGGTCGATCTCGCTGATGAGCTCCTCGAAGAACGCCCCGCCGCGCACGTCGCACACCACGGCGACCTTGCGCACGCGGCTGCCCGGCAGCGCGGCAAGCGAGACCAACTGTCCGAGAAGCGCCGGCGGCAGGTTGTCGATGCAGAAATAGCCCAAGTCCTCGAACGTGTGGATCGCCTGCGTACGGCCCGCGCCCGACATCCCGGTGATGAGCACCAGATCGCGCTCGGCAACCGGCGCGGGCGATGAATCGCCGATGTCGATGTCTCCGGCCATCTCAGCCTCCTCGACTACTTGCCCGAATCAGCCAGCGATGTGCCTACCGACGTGACGATGGCGATGATGACCGCTGAGACAAGTGTCTGCCAGAAGCCGGTGGTGGAGACCCCGTCGACCACCCACGCCACGAGATAGAGCATGCCTGCGCTGATCACGAGCGAGAACAGACCGAGCGTGAGGACCGTGACCGGGAGTGAAAGGACGTGCACGATCGGCTTGACCACCGCGTTCACGACCGCGAGCACGAGCGCCGCGATCACCGCGGAGGGCCAGAAGGCGTCGACCTTGAGTAGCGCGCCGTCGGAAAGGTAGGCCACACCGAAGATGGCCGCGGCGCTGAACAGCATACGAATGAGGAACTTCACGGCACTGCTCCCTTCACCGCTGATGCGGGTCTTTGCTGCCAGTCCTGAGAGTATAGCAGCGGGGTATGACCCTCAATGGTGCAGAACGTGTGCGACGGACGTTCGCCCGCGTCTGACAGTCGTCTAGAGCACTCAGGAGCCCTCGTCGCCCGCCGGCTCCGTGCGGAACTGCGTGTGATAGAGCTCGGCGTACAGTCCACCGGCGGCCAGCAGGCTCTCGTGAGCCCCGTGTTCCACGATCCTTCCGCCATCCACCACCAGGATGAGGTCGGCATCGCGGATGGTGGACAGGCGGTGGGCGATGACGATCGAGGTCCGTCCGGCAAGCGCCGTCTTCAGCGCGCGCTGCACCGCCGCCTCCGATTCGGAGTCGAGATGGGCGGTCGCCTCGTCAAGCACGACGACGTCGGGCGCCTTCAGGAGCAGTCGCGCGATCGCGATCCGCTGCTTCTCTCCGCCCGA
Source organism: Anaerosoma tenue (assembly GCF_023161965.1). NCBI lineage: Bacteria > Bacillati > Actinomycetota > Coriobacteriia > Anaerosomatales > Anaerosomataceae > Anaerosoma > Anaerosoma tenue. The sequence continues at coordinate 14,565 of NZ_JALNTY010000001.1, read as the reverse complement.
GAGCCGGTAGCCGCGGTCGCCCACGAGCGTGTCGAGACCCTCGGGCAGCGAGTCCACGAGCGTGCGGATCTGCGCGCCTTCGAGCGCAGCTATGAGCTCGTCCGGTGTGGCATCGGGATCCGCATAGAGCAGGTTCGCTCGAAGGGTGTCGTGGAAGAGATGGGGGTCCTGCGTGACCATGCTCACGACATCATGCAGCGATTCGAGGGTGGCGTCGCGAACATCCACTCCATTGACTCGCACGGCCCCGCTGTCGGTGTCGTACAGACGCGGGATCAGGTAGCTGATGGTCGACTTCCCGGCGCCCGAGGGGCCGACCAGCGCGACGAGCTTCCCGGGTTCTGCGACGAAACTGATGTCACGGAGCACGGCTTGCCCTTCGGGCAGGTCGGTGACGGCTACCGACTCGAGCGAGGCGAGCGACACGTCTTTCGACGACGGATACGAGAACTCCACGTTCTCGAACTCCACGCGCGCCGGACCGCGATCGAGAGTCACCGCGTCTGGCTTGTCCTTCACCAGGAGCGGTAGATCCAACACCTCGAAGACACGCTCGAAGGAGACGAGCGCGGTCATGACGTCGACGTTGATGTTGGACAGCGCCGTGAGGGGCCCATACAAACGGTTGAGGTATGCCGTGAGGGCGACGACCGTACCCACGTCGACGAGACCACGGGCAGCCATCGCGCCGCCCCATCCGTACACAAGCGCCGTGCCCAACGCTGCGGTGAGTGTGAGCGACACGAAGAACATGCGGCCGTATACTCCCCGGGTCACCGCGATATCGCGGACCCGGGCCGCCTTCCCGGCGAACTCGGCCTCCTCATCTGCGCGTCGACCGAAGAGCTTCACCAGGAGCGCACCGGCCACGTTGAAGCGCTCCACCATCATCGTGTTCATCTCGGCGCTCAGGTCGTAGCCCTCGCGGGTGATGCGGCGCATCCGCTGCCCCACCCAGCGCGCTGGCAAGGCGAACACGGGAAGCAGTATGAGCGCGATCAGCGTGAGCTTCCACGACAACGCGAACATCGCGATCAGCACGAGCGTCACGCGCATCAGGTTGCCGATGACCGTTGAAAGCACGTTGGTGAGCGCCGTCTGGGCACCCTGGACGTCGTTGTCGAGCCGGCTCACCAGTGCGCCGGTCTGGGTTCGCACGAAGAAGCCGAGTCCCATCCGCTGCACGTGCGCATAGACCCTCGTACGCATGTCGTAGATGAGACCCTCGCCGATGCGGAGTCCGAGATACCGCTGGACCAGCAGGACGCCGCCGTCGAGCACGGCCAGGCCCGCGATCAGGAGCGCCAGCGAGATGACGAGCCCCGCGTCGCCTCCCAGGATGCCCCGGTTGATGATCTCCCGGTAGATGAGCGGATCCACGGCGCCGATAACGGCATCGACCGCCACCAGTACGAGGAACCCGGCGACCATGGCGCGGTACGGTCGCAGCAGCCCCAGGATGCGCCGGGACGTGCCTGGCGCCACCTTGGCGTCTTTGACCGAAGGGTCCAGCTTGAACGAACTGACTCCCGATCGGCTGTTCGACCCCGGGACCACGAACACCTACGGCCTCCTGTCTTGAGGGGCGCTCCCCTACTCTGCGGGTGAGGCGTCGAACGCGGGATGATGACGGATCTCGCCCGATGGCGTCTCATCACCGAGTGCCAGGCATAGAACATTGTCTGCCGGCACACCGGGATACGTGGCGTCTCCGCACTGCTGAAAACCGAACCGCGCGTAGAACGACGGGTCGCCCACCAGAACGCATCCGGATGCGCTTCTCGAACGAAGCACATCCAATCCTGCCTCGACGAGCGCGCGGCCCACTCCCGACCCCTGGTGGTCGGGATGTACCGAGACCGGGCCTAGAAGGAACCAACCGGTGAGCGCGTCGCCCACCACTGCGGGCGAGAATGCGATGTGTCCCACTACGTCGCCGCCCGTCTCGGCGACCAGCGACACCTGCAAAGCGCCCGCTTCTCGTAACGCATCGACGATGAGGTGCTCCGTCTGCCTGCTGAACGGGTGGTCCTTGAACGCAGCGATGGTGATATCGCGTATCGAGTCTACGTCGCGCGGGGTCTCGAGGCGGATGATCACAAGCCTGCTCCCTTCTGACGCTGTCCGTGCACCGGTTCGACCGGCCTCCAGCAGGGTAGCGCATCGAGGCGACACTCGCAGGACCGTCGCCAACGCCTTGCTCCGTCTGCGAGACGCGGAGAGATCGCGCTGGTACCCTCGGGGTCACACACGCATGATGGCCGCGCCACGACGCAAGGAGTCTGCCATGGCCCGAACGATCGCCTGCCCGGACTGCGGCGAGTCGGACGACATACGCGGTTCTGAGACACCCGACGGTATCCGTATCACCTGCGGGGCGTGCGGACGTTCATGGCTTCGCGACGAAGAGCCCGAGCGGTGCGTCACCTGTGGCGGGACCGACCTCGTCAAGCGCCCGCACGCACTCACGCAGTTCTCGCGCGGCACGCAGCTGTCGATCGTGGCCATGGGCGAGACCGTGCTCTGTGCCGTGTGCGATGCCACGATGGTGGAATGGTCGAACGCCCGCGCCGTACCCGCGAACTACCGGCCCCGTGCGACCGAGAAGCGCGACGACGATGCCGACGGCCCGGTGATGATCACGCCCTGAGCCGAGCAGCCTACCAGTCGCCGAGCTTCTCTCCCTCGGCAGGCATGATGAGCAGGATCTCCGAGCCGCCTGAGCGTGGGTAGGCCGAGATCTTCAAGGGGTAGACCCGATCGGCCTTTTCGAACGCCAGGTCGGTGTTGGGCCAGTCGACGTCCAGCGCCGTCCACCCATTCGCCTCCGCCCATGCGCCGAAATCGGCGAGCGCCTGCTCGGGGTCCGCATCGCCCTCGAACGTCACGTACAGCTCGGTGCCCATCTCGGTCTCGTCGACCATCTCATAGTCCGACAGGTCGGGGATGTCATCGAAGTCGGCCGGTGCAGCCTGGGATCCCGCGTCGGCGACGGTACCGCTGGTGTCGCTGGATTGCGAGGACTCACCCCATGATGACGACGAGTCAGCCTCGTCGCTGCCGCAACCGAAAAGCGCGAGTGAAAGCACGAGCGCGAGCGCGAGGAAGAGTGCCCGGGTGAGGCCCTTCTTGTTCATCGTCGATCCCCTTCTGGTCAACAGCGGTCTGCGCGGAGCGGGAACGCCGCGATGCGGCCCTTCACAGCCGACTACGCTACCACATCCAGCGTGGATCCGGCCGCATGCGTGGCGCACATCCGGCTGTCCACGGGCGCACCGCTCAGGAGCACGAGAGCGCTCTGCGCTCCTCGCGTGTGAACGCGCGCCGCAACTCGGCAAGACGTGCCACGTGCTCTTCGAACTGCGACCTCACCAGCTCGCTCCGCGTATCCGGCTCAAGCTTGTCCAGCACGAGCATCTGGAAGACGCTGTTGATCTCCGAGCTCTCGAGCCTGTTGGCGAGTTCGTACGCATCATCGAGCGTGGCGATCTTCTCGCTCCGGATCTCCCGGAGCTCGCGCTCGATCGAGTCAACGACATCGAGCTGATGCGCTGTCAGCGCCTGTGCCCTCTCGTCGTCGGCAAGGTGGACAAGTCCCGTCTCAAGCAGGGTCACGTGAAGCGCCTCGTCGGCCGCCATCTTGAGCCAGATGTCGCGTGCAGCAAGATCGGCGACGAACATCTCCGCGAGCGCTGAGTAGAAGACCTCGGCTGCTCGCTCCCAGGAGATCGCCCGATCGAAGAACTGCGCCACGGTCATGCCGATCACGGTCCCTCCGCTGCACGTGCGCGGCGCGCACGGTAACCATTCGCCGGGGTGACAGGTGGCCCACATCCAGCCGACGTGTGAGGTCGCAGGCACGAGCCACCGCATACGATAACGTCTGAAAGGCCTCTTGGATGCGGCAAGATGACGAAAGGCGCCTCCGTCTGACGTACGGCCGCTGCCTCGTGCAGCTCAGCGGTGGGTTGTGTCCATCTCGGCACGCACGTGGGCGATGGAAGCTGAGACGAGCTCCTCAAGGACCTGCAGGTCGATATCGGCGAGGCTCTTCACGTACAGACATGACACGCCGGTGCGGAACGTCCCGAGTCGCGCGAGCAGATCCTCGTACCCGTCGAAGCCGGACATGATGTACAGCGTGAGGTCACGCTTGCGGGGCGAGAACCCCACTTCGAACCAGTCGCCCTCACGCCCGCTGGCGTACCGGTAGTGATAGCTCCCGAAGCCGACGATGCTCGGGCCCCACATGACCGGATGGGATCCGGAGAGGCGGGACATCATCTCCACGAGCGCACGGCAGTCGTCGCTCCTGCCTTCACCGCACGCCTCCGCGATGAAGTCATCGACGCTCGCGTTGGTGGGCTGGGTCTTCAACTCGGCCATGGGTGCACCTCTCTCAACGGATCGCCGGTCATATCGATGCTCGCGCCCCTTCTCCTACATAAGATTCCGTTTGCGCAGCCACCATCCGATCGCCGTGCCGAGGAGGATCGAGATCGCCACCACTATCCAGAACGCCCCGGGAGTCTCGGCGAGCGGGATGTCGATCACGTTCATGCCGTACCAACTCGCGATCACCGTGGGGACGGCCATCACGATCGCTGCCGAGGTGAGCACCTTCATCACCACGTTGAGGTTGTTGGAGATCACCGACGCCAGCGCGTCCATCGTGGAATTGAGGATGTTAGTGTAGATCTCGGCCATCTCCATGGCCTGCTCGGTCTCGAGCACCGCATCTTCGAGCAACTCGGCGTCTTCCTCGTACTCGGTGAAGAGCGCATTGCGGGCCATGCGTCGCAACACTCCCTGGTTGGCCTTGAGCGACGTGGAGAAGTAGACCAGCGACTTCCCGAGGGAGAGCATCTGGATCAGCTCCGCGTTCTGCATCGACTTGCGCAGGCTCATCTCGAGGCGAGTGCTGGCCGTGTCGATGCTGCGCAGCGCGTTCACGTAGGCTGCGGCTACCTCGCGCACGATCTGCACGGTGAAACGGCTCCGCTTGTGTGTGGAGAAGCCGCGGTAGCCGCCGCTCACGAAGCGGTCGAGCACGTGGCTCTCGTAGAGCCGTACGGTCACGAAGGCCCGCGGCGTGTGGATGATGCCCAGCGGGTAGGTCTGGTAGACGATGAAGTCCTCCATGTCCCGCTCCACCTGCGGAACGTCGAGGATGACCATCACATAGTCTTCCTCGACCTCAAGCCGGGGCAGCTCCTCATCATCCAGCGCGGCCCGCAACACATCCCGGTCGACCGCCACCATCTCCGCGAGCTTGTCCAGCTCCGCATCGGACGGCTTGACCACATCGACCCACGCGCTTCCATCCTCGGGGAGGCTGCGCAACTCCTGGACCTCGTTGCCGCTGAACGTCTTACGCCTGATCCGGATCACGTTCGCCTCCGCTCGTCGTGCTGCCGCCAGGGCGGGTACTGCCAGTGCACGGAGAGCTGCTCGTCCGCGCCGCTCACGAGCATACCGCACCGGGTGTGCTCTTGAACCCCATGAGTGTGCGGCATGGGCCTCGGGTATGACACACGTGTGACCTGACCCGTAAGGAGGCTCGGATGCCGCAGTTCGGAGTGCTCGTGTATTCTGCACCGCCAGCAGACCCGATGGCGCTCTCCAAGCATCACCTCGATGAGATCGAGCGCTACCCTGCCCTCGCCAAGGAGCTGGGCGGCAAGGTGCTCGGCGGCTCCTACTTCGCGGGACAGCGGGGCTTCGCGTTCGAGTCGAGCGTCGACGCGACCACGATCGTCGGCGACGAGGTGCGGAGCGGCCCGCTCGTGGATTCGGATCTCGTCCCCGCGGCGTTCTATGTGATCTCGGCACCGGATATGGACACCGCGGTGCACGCAGCGCGTGCGCATCCGGCGACGCGTGACGGCGGCGTTGAGGTGCGGCGGCTGTTCGTGCCCGACGACGAATCGCCAACGGAGTGAGGCGACCCGGAACCGCGATCACGTGGCCGCGACATGTGCTGGAAGGAGCGCGTCATGACCGACCGCCTATCGCTGGATGAGGTACGCGCCACGGGGACACGCGCCTATGAGGAGCGCGATCCGGAAGCCCTGGACACGCTTGTGGAGCTGAGCCGCTCGGCCCACCAACCGGAGGTCCGTGGCACCGCAGCTGTCTTCCTTGGTGCGATCGACTGGGATGACAGGACCGTGCCTGCGCTCACGCGGCTCCTTGCCGACCCGGCGCGCGTGAGTCTCGCGGGGCATCCCGGCTTCACCGATGCGCTCAACGACCTCGCGATGTACGACGGCCACGTTATCGGGCCGGGCATGGCGGCGGCGACTCTCGCGACCCAGAACGCAGGAGACCTCAGTGCGCCGATCGAGAAGATCGCGAGGGTCGCCCTCGGCCAGCGCACGAAGGGGTGGACTGCCGACTGGCACGATGTGGCCGACCCGGAGGCCCTTCTGGACCTCATCACCGTGGGAGACGTGCCGGTCGACCCGGACGTGACCGACCCCGCGCAGCGTCACAAGCAGGAGTTCGCGTGGCGGGACAAGGCTGCATCACTCCTGCTACAGCTGGACGACCACGTCCGCCCGGAACACGCACCAGCGCTGGTGGACCTGGCGATGCAGGGCTCGACGGCAGCCGAGATCATGCTCAAGGAGCGCGACCAGCTGCTGACGGTCAACGCCGTCACGCGGCATATCGGCGATGACGCCGTGAGCGCACGGCTGCTCACGGCGAAGCTGCTCGCGAAGATGGCCAAGAGAGCCGACGAGTCGGCCCGGCCCTATCTCCGGCAACTCTCCGCCGACGGCGAGAAGTCTGTTGCGAAGCAGGCCGCCAAGGGACTGAAGCTCCTCGACAAGGCCCAGAAGAGGCGCTGAACACAGCGCGGCACTGTCATCGGGCATCTCCCGATCCGAACGCTACCAGTCGCCGAGCTTGTCTCCGTGCGCGGGCATCATCACCAGGACCTCCACACCGCCAGTGGATGGCTGAGGGAAGACCGATATCTTCATCGGGTAGACACGGTCCTGCTTGCCGTAGACGAGGTCGACGTTGGGAAACTCCATGTCGAGCGGCGCCCATTCCTCGTCAAGCGCCCACTCGGAAAAGTCAGCCAACGCCTGCTCCTCAGTGGCGTCGCCCACGAGGTTGACGTACAGCTCGTTGCCCATCACGTTTTCCTCGGTCACCTCGTACCCGTCGATCCCGGGGATCTCATCGAATTCGAGAGATCCATCCTCCTGGGGAACGACTTCTGGCTCAGCCGGCTCTGCGGCAGGCTCGGAAGAAGCTTCCGGCGATGTGGACCCTGCGTCCTGACCACCGCACCCCGCAGCGGTGACAGCAAGCAACAGCGCCACCAGCAGCAGAAGGACCCGGATCGGATTACGGATACTCATGACGTACTCCTCTCGTCTACGAACGCCCCCGCGTCTCGTACGAGATGGCACGCAACCATGCTTCGGCCGCTGGAGTCTGCACAGCCGTGGCCGTCCCGCGGACCAAGCAGCGGAACGGTGCCCCCTGCTCATCCGTGGCTCACCATACCATGACCGGCACAGCGCCCCTTGGGGGGTCACCATCACGTCACGGGATGATCCTCACCTCGACGGCGGCGGGATCCACCCGCGGCGGCGACGACCACACCGTGTAGCCGGTGACCAGCGCGAGTGCGCAGGCCACCACGAATACTACCGTGAGAACTGCGATCCTGCGCGCCGTGCGGGGGGAGCGCTCACGAGACCCGTGAATCGCCGGCGACTCAGTGCGGGGCGCCCCGCACGCGGTGCAGAACCGATCGGTCTCGCTCATAGATGAGCCGCATGCGGTGCAGAAGCTCACGAGGCGCCATCCCCCTCAAGCAGAGCGGCGAACCACAACTCGAACTGCGACCGGATGATGGCCCACCACTCGCCGAGCACTTCAGTGAACGACGGCCGGTAGAACGCGTCGGCCCACCATTGGTCACCAGCGAGTGCGGAGACCTCACTCGCCTTCCCGCCAGTGACGCCGGCCTGGAGCACGCTCAGTTCGACCCGCTCCCCGCCTGAAGCCGCAGAACCGCCGTCAAAGAGCGCGCGGCCCTCGAGCACGAGCGCCTCCACGGAACCCTGACCCGTGGCTCCAGCCAAGACCACGAAATCGGTGTCGAGTCCGATCACCTTCGCGTCGGGGTGGAACTCGGTCCAGGCTCCCGGCTCGCCCTCGCCTACGACAACCTCGAAATGTCCTCCGCCAGCCCTTCTCAGCGAACGGAAACGCGCGCTTCCTTGCCGAACCCGCACGGTGACCGATTCGGGCGTGAGATTGCCGAGCGTGATGAGGGTATCGGGCGCCAGATCGATGGAACCCCACGCCAGGCCGGCCACTGAAAGGCGGATGCGGGCACCGCTATCCGATCCGGTACCCACGTCCTGCCATGCTGGAACGCTGCGAGGGAACGATGCGATCTCGCTCCGTGTGGGCGCGCCATCGTCGCCCCACCCGGCAAGGTACACCTCGCCTCGGCCAGCCACTATCTCGACCCGCGTGTCCTTGAGGGCGGCCCGCTGGATATCGGATCCGAGCCAGGCCAGGATCCAGTCGAACACCTGCGCCGACTCGGCGATCGGCGTACCGGGCACCGGAATGGCGGGCGAGTGCGTGACACCCGTGATGCGCCGCTCCGCAACCCCGTTGAGCCAGGCGGACGACTGTGTGACGACCCAGTCATCCCGTACGCCGTAGATGTTGCCGTACTGCACGCCGGGTGCGAGGTGGCGGCCAACGGCCTCGCCGTCGTTGATCTGCGCCATGAACGCGCTTCCGGAGTACAGCTGCTCTGAGGCCAACGAGTGTGCCCCGCTCCACTCGGTCGCCAGATTGCCGAGGATCTTGTCGGTGAATGTGGCGCCGTGGTTGGGCGTGCCTACCATGATGACCTTGCGCACGTCGTCGGGATGCGGCGCCAGGCCATAGACGTACTCCCGGGCGATCAATCCGCCCATGCTGTGACCCACCACGTCGACCGCAGCGATCTTCAGACCCGCCGTGGCATAGCGGTCCTTCTCGCGCGCTATGTCCCTCCCGAGCAGTTCGGCCTGGTCGTGGATCCCCTGGTTCCCGGCGTAGTACTCGTTGATCACCCCGTCGAAGCCGCGTTCACCCAGATACGAGTGAAGGCGCGACCACGTGGACGCGTCACCGGTGAATCCGTGGACGAGCATGACGGGAGGTCGCGCCACGAGGACGTCGTGCTTCACTGTGGTGTCGCGCCCATCCGCGCCCGTGAACGTGAATTCCAGCGGGATGGTCGCGATATGGATCCTACCCCCGTTGGAGTATGCCGTTCGCGCATCACGAGCGCTCATGAGCGTGTCACCAGGCGCCGGGGGAGTGATCACCGTGTCCAGATGATCGCTCGTCACGTATGGGGGCGGAGCGTACGTAAGCACCACCGCGCCAGACTGCAGCGTGAGCGTCCCGTCATCCGCCAGCCCGTCACCCTCGAGCGAACCGACGACCGGCGGGGCCACGCGAAGCACACCCTCCGTATCGGCGCCGAGCTCGATCCTGAGGGTCAGCGTGGACCGCCCGTCGGCAACCACGCCAGCGTACGGCTCACCCGTCCCAGGGTCATCCTCGGGCAGGATGCGAAGCGACAGGACGGGGATGACCACATCGCGTTGCCGATCCCCCGCAACGATGCGGAAGCGGTACTCGGAAACGCTCTCATCGTCGTGGATCACCACGAACGACGCCGACCCTCCTGCATCGGTGACCGCGTGGAGGTCGCGTCCGTGACCGGTGAGCGAGACCGGGGCATCCTGCGCATCGGCTCCGGAGAGGCCGATCGTGATGCGCACTTCATCTCCCAGCGCGCTGAAGCTGCCCGGGAAGGCGCCGACCGTGAGCCCTTCGGTCGGGGTCTCTGGAGCGAGCGGCTCGTCGGCGGATTCGGGCCGCGAGGCATCCTCCAGGTCGAGACTGTCGAGTTCGTTGAACAGCAGCTCGGCGAATCCGCTGGAACTGGCGCCTTCACCGTAATTCACCTCGATGACCAGCGGGCCCTGACGCCACCCCAGCGTCTTCTCGCGTATCCCACCCGGAACCGTGAACGCCCACTCGGTGCCCTTCGTATCGCCTACGCGGACCTCTCTGGCCGAGAACCCTGAGGGCATCTCGCCCTGGAAGCCAGAGTAGATCGCGCGGATCTCATCATCGTAACGGGAGGCCCAGAGCCGGTAGGCCTCCTCGGAATCCAGGGGGTCGAATCTCGAAACGCAGATGTAGAGCGGCCAACCCGACGGGGTGCTGTAGTGAGCGGTCCATTCCTGGAGCACGTCCGGAGACGCGCCGCCTCCGCTCCGCCACATGTGCAGGAAGTCGTACACCATCTGCACTTCGTGCGTCGGGCCGCTGAGATCGCTCACGCTCTGATCGAGACCGGTGACACCGAAGCTCGAAGCAGCCGAGGATATCGCGTCACCCACCGTATCGTGGTCAGCTGCGCTTACCGCCGCAGGTGCGGCGAATGCCGCGGTCAGGGCTACCGTGAGCGCCAACGTGCACGCCAGCACGGTGATCGTGCGTCGCCGCGGCGCAGGCGTCCACGCTTGCCGCCCCGCGTATCCGGAATCTCTTGCCCGACCCGCCATACACACCCCCGGCGCACACCCGCGTGCTCCGATTCTAGCGCACGCGTCGCGCCAGCAAGGGCGGCGCTACTCGAGCCCCTCCACCATCACGGTGATCGCCCTGGCGGTCATGCGCTGCTGCTCGGTGCGATCGATGGTGGCGACCCCGTCCCCTTCCTGGGGTCCGTAGTCGCCGAACTGCGCGTGATTGCCGCCCTCGATCTCCACGAGCGTGGCATCGACCGGCAGACGCTGAAGCGACTCCTCGAAGACGTCCCCGGACACGCCATCCTCCGTCCCGTAGATGGAGAGCGCTCCGATCGGAAGGCCGGAGAGATCCGTGGATTCGGCAGGATAGGACGCGAGCAGCACGATCCCGTCGATGGAGTCCGCCCCACTATTCACGTATTCAGCAGCCATCGCGCCGCCGAGCGAATGGCCGCCAATCGCCCAGGTGTCCACATCCGAGTAGACCTCGATGACGTCATCGGCGCGACCGATGCCGAACACCGCCAGGTCGAGCGGCATCGGCACGATGACCGCAAGGATCCCGCGATCGCTGACCTGCTGCATCAGGGGCGCGTAAGCCGCAGGATCGACGAGTCCTCCCGGGTAGAAGACCAGGCCGCCCCGCACCTCCCCATCGGGCTGGAACACGTACCAGCCACGCTCCGTCTCTGCAGATCGCGCCAGCGTCGCCGCCTCGGGAAAGGCCGGGTATCGCGCGACACGCGTCCAGCCGTAGAACCCTGCCGAGGCGAGCACAAGGAGCGCCGCCAGTGTGATGAGCACGGGCTTGAGCAGTCTGCGCATCGCTACCTCGTCTCGAAGTGGACGGTCGACCAGCGGAAGGATGACATCACACAGTATCCCGCAGATAGTCGGGGGCCGCCCGCGGCAGAGGAGCACTCACGATACGGGACTTGCTCATACGCCACCCAACGCCTCGCCCACCACGATGAAGGTGAAGAACAACGCCGCGGGGAGCGTGATCACCAGGGCGATGATGTTGAGCGTGGAGCGCTCCTTCCAGCGCAGCACGCACAACAGATCGATCGCCGCCGCAAGATCGACCAGCACGATGCCGATGATCGGCATCAGAGCCGTGTCTGTGATCGGGAACGTGTCTCGGAAGTTGATCGTGATGAGCGGCAGGATGATCCATGAACCGAGGCCGATCACACTCAGGACGATCGCCCACCAGCCGGCGGCGCTTCGGGGCATCGCGCCATGCGTGCCGGGATCGGAACGTTGCAGCTCTGAGCCCTCCTTCGTGGTGATCATCTTGCACACCTCCTGCGGTGCTTCAGTCTTCGATGGTGTCGAGCCCCTGCTCCCGGAGACGGGCGAGGTGCTCCAGCATCGCGCTGAGATCCTCGGCGCTGTGTTCTTCCCACTCCACGAGTTCACGGACGACCCGTAGCGGGTCTCGGGTCCGGTATGACCTGGTGGGATTGCCGGGGAACCGCTTGTTGGTGACGTTGGGGTCATCCTCGAACGCGCCCAGAGGCTCTACGACGTAGATGTACCCACGGCCCTCACCTCCGGACAGCGCGGTGGCCAACTGCGCCCCCCAGGCGGCGGTGTCTATCAGTGCCGAGAAGTAGATGTTGTTGGAGACGCGCCCGTCCTGGAAGTTGGAGCCGAAGCCCGGCGTGAGTTCGTCGCCCGCCTGCAGCACCGACTTCGTTCCGTGATAGAAGGGCCCCTCCACGTGATCGCAGTGGTCCAGCGTGACCGGGGTCCACTGCACCACCCTGGTGGTCACGCGGGAACCTTCCACCAATGTCGGCAGGATCTTGGAGAGCACCCATCCGTTCGTTCTCAAGTAGCTCTTACCGTTGACCTCCATGCGCCACGGGCGAACCTGATCGCCCGACGGCGTGAAGGTCCGCACGAGCCGTCCGTCCCGGTATTGCTCGATCACGCAGCCGCTGTTCTTCACCGAGTGCGCCTCATCCCAGCTCCGCCACCCTGAACTCCACCATACGGCGGATGAGATCCTCCGGAAGAGGCTGGCCGAGTGGGAACTGCACGGATCCCTTGCCCGACTTGAAGCGTGACAGCTCCTCTTTGAACGCCTCGGTGCCAGTGGGCGTGGGATAGAAGCCCACATGCCTGGTGAAGCCACCGAAGTGCACCAGGTGCGTGCCACGAAGATCGAACGTGGGGATGCCGTAGCTCATCGTCTCGACAGCGTCCGGAGCCGACTCGCTGATGATGGCGCGAAATCGTTGGAGCACGGCCTGCGTCTCGGGTGGGAATCCTGCGATGTATTCGTCGATCGGGCTACCAGCTGTCGCATCTGCCACTGGAACCACCACCTGCCTGTCGATTCTGGAACGCGCACGTGTGACGCGGCCGGGCGCACGATGAGCGCGCGGGCATCGCTTCGCGGTCCGAGTCTACTCCAGCCACTCCACCTCGCCGCTGTCGAGCGACTTCACCGCACCGCGCACCGTCACGAGCCCGACCAGCTCCGGCGTCACCTCGCGCAGGTACGCCTCGACCTCGGCCACCGCTGCGCGAGTGTTCGTCCGGGTGGCGCTGTCTTCGCAGAACCCCTCATCCCCCACAGTGGAAAGCCGCGCGGCGATGGGGGCCACAAGCGGAAGGAGCGCCTCATCGGTCGTGCCGGCGAGGGTGGCGCGCACGGCGCCGCACGCCTGGTGTCCGAGCACGATCACCAGCCGCACCTCGAGTTCACGCGTGGCATAGAGGATGGAGGCGAGTGCCGCGGGCTCCAGCACGTGCCCGGCCACCCGCACGATGAAGAGCGAGCCTGGTGGCTGGTCAAACACCTGCTCCACCGGCACACGCGCATCAGAACAGCCGATGACCACCGCGACCGGCCGATGCGCGGGTACCACACCGGGCACGCCGCCAATCAGCTCGGTGCCACGTTCGCGGACGTAGCGCTCGTTGCCGTCTCGCAGCGCGCGCAGAATCTGCTCTCGTTCCACCGTCACCCCTTCATGTGTCATACGCGAAGCATACCCTGCCGGGAGCCCCCGGCCGAGCGTAGTGCGTGGAGCTGCGCACGAGTCTGGCCAGTCTCCCTCGGACCTGAAGTGGCTCAGGAAGAACCGGCGGGTCGGCGCAGGATCTTGTCCATCGCTTTGCCGCGGGCGAGCTCATCGATCAGCTTGTCCAGATAGCGGATCTTCCGCTCGGCCTTCGCAACGTAGAGTGGGTAGACCTTCGCAAACTCCATGGCGAACAGGCGATGTTCAGTCATGCGCATCCCTCTCGCGCAGCGACTTCGCATGGTCCCGCCCAGAAGCCGCCCCCGGCGATGCATCGATCCGCATGAGGGCGACGATGCATGCCACGGCCGAGGCGAGCAGCGCCGCGAACATCGCCACCAACGGCCACTGCCCGAGCTGCGCGAAGTATCCGGGGCTGACGATGCTCGTGTACACGAGCGAACCGAACGCGACGAGCCCGACGCTACGGGCCCACCGCCGCGACCGCAGCAGCGCTACGCCTGCGACGATCAGCAGTGCGGCGGTCACACCCTCTGCCGCAAGGTGGAACGCGATACGGAGCGGCTCGGACTGCAACTCGGGCACCTGGCCAGTGAGGATGAAGAACGCCCATTGCACGATCATCAGCACACCGACGGTGAAGGCGTACCAACCTGCGAACACCATCACTCCTCCTTTGAATACGCGTCACCGAACACGACCTCGAAGCACTCGCACACGACGAGCGATGAGGGCTCAAGCGATCAGCCAGTTCATTCGCGTCAGATTCGTTGTCGCAGAAACGCCACGCGGAGCAGGTGGTCCCCTCGGAAACGAGGTCGTGACGCACACGTGCCAGCGGCGACCACGATACCCGCGTTGATGAGGACCGCGATCAGGCCCCGCTCACTCAGGCCCCCGTTTCGACCGTCCCGCACCGGCAAACGCCGGCAACCCGAGTCTACCGCACACGGGCGCGCTTCCTGCTCGACGCCCGGGTTAGGCCT